>CAZSRY010000034.1:0-13314 GCA_964609475.1 uncultured Dehalococcoidia bacterium | reverse complement strand
CAGGAGGAGACAGAGGCTACGGAGGAAGCCGAAGAAGCAACACAGGCTGAGCAGGAGGAGGCTGCGGAGGAGGAGAAGTAGGCGCGCTTCTCGCCTGGCAGGGATATCAGGAGGTCGCCATGACAACAACGTCAGAGTACGAGGAGGCTGTCAGGGCCGCCGCGAAGGAGCTTGAGCAGGCTCAGACCGTCGATGACGTCCGCAAGACCTGGAAGAAGTACTACCTGACCATCGGCCACCGGTCGCTGGGCAGGCTCCTGCTGGGAAGGTCGGCGGAGGATCTCATCGCCCGTCGCGAGGCCAAGTCCGGATAGGCCGACCTCAAGGCGAGGCACCCATCGATTCATACCGCACGAGAAGAGGGCATGATGCTGGCTGATAGGCTCCCTCCCCATGACATCGAGGCGGAAGAGGCGGTGATCGCCTCTCTCCTCGTCGATAGCGAGGCCGTCTACAGGGTCGCGGCCATCCTTCACGCCGAGGACTTCTTTCGGGAGAAGAACGCCTGGGCCTACGAGGCCTGTGTTTCCCTCTGGGAGCGCAACGAGGCCGTGAACCAGGTGACGGTGGCCCACGAGTTGGCCCGCCGCGACCGCCTGGAAGAGTTGGGCGGCCTGGCCTACCTCAGCCGCCTGGTGACCGAGCTCCCCACGCCCATCGGCGTCGAGCACTACGCCCGCATCGTCAAGCGCGACGCCATCTACCGCCGACTCATCGAATCCTCCAGCAGGATCGCCCAGATGGCCTACGACGGTGGGCCTGACCTCGATAGCACCCTCGCCCGCGCCGAGAGCATGATCCTCTCCCTCCGTACCGGCGAGCGCCTGAGCGACTTCATCCACATCAAGGACATCCTGGACGAGTACTGGGAGGGACCGGGGCTCGATTCCTTCAAGGGTGGCCTGGAGGGGAACGTTCGTAGCGGCTTCATGGATCTGGACACCCTCCTGGGCGGCCTCAAGCGCTCCGACCTCATCGTCCTGGCGGCCCGACCCAGCCTGGGGAAGACCAGCCTTGCCCTGAACATCGCCCGCAACGCCGCCGTGGGCCAGAACGCCAAGGTGGCCATCTTCAGCCTGGAGATGGCCGCCGAACAGCTGGCTCAGCGCCTACTGGCCAGCGAATCGGGGGTGGACTCCACCCGCCTGCGCCTGGGGTTGCACAGCGAGGGCGAGGAGAGACGGGTCATGAACGCCCTCGGTGTCCTGGCTGCCGCCGCCATCTACGTCGACGACAGTCCAATCCTGCGCATGACCGAGATCCGCAGCAAGGCCCTTCGCCTGCATCGTGACCAGGGACTGGACCTCGTCATCGTCGACTATCTGCAGCTTATCCACGGCGCCGACAGAGGCGACAACAGGGTCCAGGAGATAAGCTACATATCGCGGGCCCTCAAGGAGATCGCGCGGGAGCTGGATGTACCCGTCATCGCCGTATCCCAGCTCTCCCGCGCGCCTGAGCTGCGCTCCCCCCACATCCCCATGCTGAGCGACCTGCGGGAGAGCGGCAGCATCGAGCAGGACGCCGACGTGGTGATCTTCATCTACCGCGAGGACGTGTACGTCCGCAAGGAGGAGTGGGAGCTGGCACATCCCCAGGGAAGCCCCTATCCCGCCGGCGATGCCCAGATCATCGTAGCCAAGCACCGCAACGGCCCGACCGGCACCATCCACCTGCGCTTCCGCCAGAAGCTGGCCCGCTTCGAAGACCTGCTGCTTCGGGACGAGGAACGCGAGGAGGCTAGCCCCGTGACCCTAGAAGCCTAGCCAGGGCTGAGGCAAGGACGCCATGAAGAGGCTGGACGAGATAATGAAGAGAACTTACCCGGGGCGCGGCGCAGGGCCCGCCGACCGTGCTGAGCCCTCTCCCATGTCTGACATGGAGGCCGAGTCGCAGGAGGATGTCTGCCCCATCTGTGGAGGCGCCGGCTTCGTGCGCAAGAAGGTGCCCCTGGACCACCCAGACTTCGGCAAGGCCTTCCCCTGCGGCTGCGTCCTCCATGAGAAAGAGGGCGAGCGACTGGTCCGCCTCCAGCGCTATAGCAACCTGGGCCCTCTGACCCGCCTCACCTTCGACAATCTGAGCAGCCGCGGGCGCAGCAGCAACCCCCGCGACCAGGAGCGATTCCAGCGCTGCGTCGAGGACGCCCGCGCCTTCGCTGAGGCCCCCGAGGGATGGCTCGTCCTGGTGGGGCCCAGCGGCTGCGGCAAGACTCACCTGGCGGCGGCGGTCGCCAACCGCTGTCTAGAGCTAGGCACCCCGGTTCTGTTTGTCATCGTACCCGACCTTCTCGATCACCTGCGGGCGGCCTACCACCCTGACAGCGAGATGGGCTACGATCAGCTCTTCGATCAGGTGCGCAATGCCCCCGTGCTCATTTTCGACGACCTGGGCACTCAGAGCACCACCGCCTGGGCGCAGGAGAAGCTGTTCCAGATCATCAATCACCGTTTCAACGCCCGCCTGCCGACCATAGTCACCACTAACGTTCCCCTTCAGAAACTGGATGAGCGCCTCCACACCCGCCTCACCGACCCCTCCCTGAGCCACGTCTACGAGCTGGAACTGGCGTCACGGCGCCGAACAGGCCCCGGCAAGCTCGATGTGCTCGATCAGCCGCGCTTCCGCGATATGAGCTTTGAGAACTTCGATACCAAGGGCTTCCACCTGCTCCCGGCGGAGCGGCGCAAGCTGGCAGACGCCTACCGCTTTGCCCTCAATTTCGCCCAAGAGCCGCAGGACTGGTTAGTATTGATGGGTCCCCGTGGCAGCGGCAAGACACATCTGGCCGCCGCCATAGCCAACTACCGCCGGCAGCAGGGGGACCCCCCATACTTCGTGGAGGTGGTGGAGCTTCTGCACTTCCTGCGACATGGACGGGAGGCGGCGAGCCCCCTCATCTACTATCAAGGGCTGGAGGAGATACGGAACGCGCCCCTCCTTGTCCTGGACGACCTGGATTTCCGTCGCCGCAACCCCTGGTGGGAGGAGCTCTACCAGATCCTGAACCATCGCCACACCGCCCGCCTGCCCACCGTCATCACCACCCCCCTGACACTGGCCAACCTCTCTCTGGACGAACTGGGCGAGCGCCTCGCCTCGCTCTTGGGCGACCCCGCCGTCTGCTCGGAGATACACCTCCCGGGCCCACCCGAGCAGGGCGAGGCAACCACCGCCCACGACCCTGAGCCACCTGAGGGGACGTCACCTCGACGGGGACGGAAGAGGAAGGCCTGAGAGCTATTGCCCTCTAGCGCCCCCTGCCCTCTGCCGGGTGCGGGATCTCCGTTTCGTTTTCAGGGCCACCCAATCCCTGAGCGCCCACTCGGTAGTATCGAAGGCCAACTCTGACCAAGGGATCTCGTCGGCACCAAACCAGCGCACTTCCAGCGACTCGCGACCGGCCCTAGGCGTATCCGCGGGCACCCTGCCGCGGAATACTATGAGCAGGATGCCGGGGCCAGGACGGGAGTAGAGTCCCAGGAGTGGCCCTATCTCGACTGACACGCCCACCTCCTCCTCAGCCTCGCGCTGGGCGCCCTCCTGTGGCGTCTCATCCACCTCCATGAAGCCCGCCGGAAAGGTCCAGGTGCCGTGGCGGGGCTCAATGGCGCGCCTCAGCAGCAGGAGGCGAGAGCGGCGCTCGGGGATGACCCCCACGACCACCCTGGGATTGATGTAGTGGATGAAGCCGCAGCGCTCGCAGACAAGGCGGCGCCGTTCCTCCGTCTCCAGGAGGCGCTCACGAAGGGGACCACCACACTGATGGCATATCCTGGGCTGAGTAAAAGAAGGAAAGGCTTCTCTCATAGCTGACCCAGGTTTCCTAGATTAGAGCTTCCATACTTGATCTTCGTCGATCGCTAGTCTATACTTGCGCCGGTGGCCCGGCCTTGCCTACTCTCACTTCGTAGGTTCCCTGCTTGCCGCGACCAACTACCAGCCAAGAGGAGGACCCTAAGTTGGCACTTCAGGACAAGACTCTAACTTGCCGCGATTGCGGGGAGGAATTCACTTTCAGCGCGGGAGAACAAGGCTTCTATCTAGAGAAGGGGCTCCTAAATGACCCCCAACGTTGCCCTACCTGCCGAGCTGCCCGGCGCCGCGAAAGGGCGAGTAGCCAGCGGGAGATGACTACCGTAGTCTGCGCTGAATGCGGCACCGAGACCACCGTCCCCTTTGTACCCAGGTTAGACCGCCCTGTCTACTGCAACGCTTGCTTCGAGAAGGTGCGGTCAAACGTCACAACAGGTTAGTAACTACCGGTCAGTCATTAGGAGAGCCAGGGCATCCTCGGCTCTCTCCGCATTTTCGGCCTGTGCTCATAGATGAGAACCGGCGCTCCGACTCAAGGGTCGGGAGAGGTGCCCTCAGATCCCCGGCCGGCATGACTCTCCACCCAGGCCTCGCCACCCTCCCAGACCTCCTTCTTCCAGATGGGAACAGCCTCCTTCATGCGATCGATAGCATAATGACAGGCCGCGAAGGCGTCCTGCCGGTGGGGGGCCGACACAGCGATAATGAGGCTGGTCTCGCCCACCTCCAGCCGACCAATGCGATGGCGCATCGCCACCCCGGCTATGGGCCAGCGAGAGCGCATCTCCTCGCCGATCTTTCGCATCTCCTTCACCGCCATCGGAGCATAGGCATCATACTCCAGGTAGAGCACCTTGCGCCGCTGGTTCTGGCCGCGCACCACGCCGCAGAAGAGAACCACGGCGCCGCTCTCGTCCTCGCGCACGAGGTCCAGCAGCGGGCGGGGCTCCAGTACCTCGCGGGTTATCTCGAACATGGGCTGCCCCCGCTGACGGGTGGAATCAAGGCCACCTCATCGCCGTCTTGAAGCCGATGCTCCGGCGACTTGTAGTCCTCGTTGACCGCGCAGGCCAGAGCAGGCAAGAAAGGCGTGAGTCTCGGGTAATCGCGGCAAAGCTGATCTCGGACGTCAGCCACGGTCGCTCCCTCGGCCAGATCGACGATTATCTCCTGCTGCCCGATCAGTTCCCTCAAGCCAGCGAACAATCGTACCCTAACCTTCATGTCATCTCCAGTAACCAGGTTACGACGAAGGCACGCTTCTGTCGACCCGCCTCTCCGGCAGAAGTGAATACGCCTCCCCATTTAACCAGTATAAGCCATGCGTTGAAGGATAGCCCATACATTCGACAAAGTCTCACGAATACCTGAACTGACAGTGAATATGAATATCTCAGGTGCCGAGAATTACCGGTGACGGTGTCAGCGTGATAGGCTATACTTCCGGATTGGGACGCTTCAGCCAAACATGACTACGGTTTCGGCTTTGAGGAAGCTGGGCCGGGTGGCCCTTGACATGCTTTTCCCTCCACGCTGTGTGGTGTGCGGAAACCTTGAAGGCTTTCTCTGCCAGCAGTGTGCGGAGGGACTGCCGCCGGCGACGCCGCCGCGCTGTATCGTCTGCTGGGAGCCGCATGTCGGCTCCGATGTATGTCAGAGGTGCCAGCGGGAGAGGCCCGCGTTCGCGTGGTTACGATCGCCCTATGTCTTCCAGGGCGGCGCCCGCGAGCTAGTGCACGCCCTGAAATACAACCACCAGGCAACGCTTGCCGTACCAATGGTCTCCCTTCTTGGCCGATACTTATATGGAATACGCCCTCCGGCTGATATCCTGATACCGGTGCCCCTATACCCGCGGCGGGAGCGGGTTCGCGGCTACAATCAGTCGGCCCTTCTTGCGCGAGGGCTGGGGCGCCGTATGGGATTGCCGGTGGAAGAGGGAGTACTGGTGAGAGAACGCAACACGCCCTCTCAGGCAGAGAGGCTCAGCGCCAAGGAGCGCAAGCTCAACGTAGCAGGAGCCTTTGGATGTAGAGGTGAGAGGCTCCAGGGCCAAAAGGTCCTGCTCATCGACGATGTGGCTACCACCGGGGCCACCCTCGATGCCTGTGCGCGCGTTCTGCGCCAAGCTGGCGCTGCCTCGGTGTCGGCCCTCACCTTCGCTCGGGAGGATTAAGATGGTCTTGAACTGGCGAAGAGGTGAGCAATCGATGCCGCCAGCAGGGCCTCGCAACCAGGTGTTGGGAGCTTTCTAGTGCCGCTGCCAGAGCTAGTAGTGTTTCTTGGCGGTATGGGCGGCAGCCCGATCGAGGAGATGTTGGCTGACGCCCTGGCCGAAGATACCCTGGACACCCTGGAGAGAGTCGTTGGCTCGGGGGCCGTCAGCGGGGCCATTCTGGCTACCGATAGGCCAGAGATAGCCCAGCGCTCTCCCGTGGATGTGAAGGTGGACCCGGACAACGGCCCGTTTCACTTTGGTCAGCGTCTGGCGGATATCATCCGCCGCCATGACCTTGAGCGCCTGATATATTTGGGGGCTGGCAGCGTGCCTCTCATGAAGGAAGAGGACTTCTTTTCTGTGGGCCATTATCTGGGCATGGCCTGGAACATGGTCCTGGCCAACAACTTCTACTCAGCGGACCTGGTTGCCTTCGTTCCCGGCGAGGCGTTGCTCCAAATCGAACCGCCTACCAGTGATAACATGCTGCCCAGACTGCTCCGAGACCAAGCAGGACTAGCAACCCAAGACCTGCCTCGCAGTACCGCCACCCAGTTCAACATCGACTCGCCTTCCGATCTGGCGATCCTCAAGCTGACTGGTGCGGTGGGGCCGCGCCTCCAGTCCTGGCTGGATACGGCAGACTTGGACGTTTCCCGTCACAAGGCGTGTCTTGCCCTCTTCACTGATCCTGGTGCAGAGGTGCTGATAGCAGGCCGTGTGGGGAGCCACATCTGGCAGTATCTAGAGAAGGAATCCGCTTGCCGAGTGCGCCTGTTCTCCGAGGAGCGAGGCATGAGAGCCGCCGGTCGCGAGCGATCGGGGCAAGCCCGCTCCCTGCTAGGCTACCATCTGCAGGAGGTGGGCTGCGACCGCTTCTTCCAGGAGTTGCCAGAGATGGCCAATGCTGCCTTCATCGATACGCGGGTGATCCTCGCCCACCTCCACACGCACCCATCCCGAGCTGATCGCTTTCTCTCTGACCTGGGCCGCTATGAGGAGATCATTGATCCGTTCCTGCGCCAGTTCACGGAGACAGCGGTCAAGGCACCAATACCAGTCGTACTGGGAGGCCACTCCTTGGTCTCTGGCGGTCTCATGGCCCTGGTAGACACAGCCTGGCGGGAACATGACCAGACAGCAAGTGCTCAGCCAGCCGGCTAACGGCGACGAAACCGAACGAGCACATCAACTTGACAGAGGACTCGGGCTTGGGATACCCTCAGCGCGGTGTCAAGGAGCGCTTCGTCACTGCAACCGCCTCCCGCGTCTTCCGGCGCAAGCCTGGGCCAACGACTGCTATTGGCACTGGTGGTGTTGGTCTTTGCTGCTGGCGCCGCTTATGGGGCTCTTATTGTTGTTTCCCAGGTAGATGAGATCCTCTTTCCCGGCAACGGCCTCCGCTTGAACGAGCGACTGGGCAGGTTGCCGGGCGTTGATGCCGGAACAGGCGACGGTAGCATCGGCAAGGGACGCATCAACTTCCTGGTCATGGGGCTAGACCTGCGACCTCGGGAGGGCCAGGCGCCCAGCCGAAGCGACACCATGTTCGTCCTCACTCTCGACCCCCAGACCAAGACCGCGGGTATCCTGGGCATCCCGCGCGACCTATACGTTGAGATCCCTAGCAGTGATGGGGGCTACTTCGAGGAGCGCATCAACGCCGCCTTCATCGTGGGCGAGATCAACAACTACGAGGGTGGTGGACCCCGTCTGGCTATGGAAACCGTCGAGCATAACCTGGGCATCAGAATAGACCATTACGTTATCATCGACTTTGAGGGCTTCAAGGAACTCATCGATGCCCTGGGAGGCATTGACGTTGATGTCCCCACCTACGTGGCTGACCCGTACTACTCTGAGAGCGAACTCCCTGGCGACTACAATCCTTACGAATTCGAACCTGGCATCCAGCACATGGACGGCCCGACGGCCCTGGCCTACGCCCGTATCCGGCGCGACTCCGGCGACCTGGACCGCATCCAGCGGCAGCAGCGCATAATCTTTGCTGTCATGGATAGGGCCCTCAGCCTGGACGTGCTCCGCAATGCCCTCGACCTGTGGGACAAGTACAGGGGTGCCATAGACACCGATCTTAACGACTTCCAGATACCGGGGCTGGCCAAGCTCGCGGCCGATATCTCGCCGGAGCGAGTGAGCGCCCTCTCCCTGGGCCCTGCTACAACACCGTGGATGACGCCTCAGGGGGCAGCCGTCCTCCTTCCCTCGCCTGAGGGGATAGAGCGCATCGTCCAGGCCCTCTTCTCCGATCAACAGCTTCTGGAGGAGCAGGCGGTGGTGGAGATTCAGAATGGTAGCGGCGAGGACGGTATGGCCAGCAGTACTCTGAATCTGTTGGTGAACTTGGGAATCCCTGAACAGTCGTTGATCGCCTCGACAGCGCCGAATGACGCGGTATTCGAGCAGACGGTGATCGTGGACTATAGCGGCAAGGAGTATACCACGCAGAAGCTGGCGGACTGGCTGGAAGTTCCTGTGGGGCAAGTCCGGCTCGCTACCCCAACTGATGAAGGCCTTCGCACCACTGACGCCGATGTCTTGGTCCTCTTGGGCAACGACACCGACATCAGTAGCTTGAGCGCTGCCTCCACCGGCGAATAAGCGCGCATCGCTCCATAGTGCGGGGCCAGTCCCACCGCAGCTGAGCCCTCCTGAACCCCACAGCCCTTCGGCCATCTCTCCTGCCGACGCACCTGCCGTGCCGCGGTTGGTTCCTGATCGAGAGGACGAGTGACGCGGGTTTCCGTCCGTTGCGGCAAGGGGACTGTCGGGGCATAGCGCCGGGGCGAGCAGAGGAGCCTACTCTTTGTCCTTGGTCTTGCGGCGGCGCGTCTTGGGTTTGGGGGATTCAGCCTCAGGCTCAGCCTGCTTCTTGGTACGACGACCTCGAGTCTTCGGCTTCGGCACTTCTTCCTCCGCGAGAGCAGCGGCGGCCAGGGCAGCGTTGTATTTCGTCATGAGGCGCGACTTACGGCGAGCGGCGCTGTTGGGGTGAATGACCCCTTTCTGGGAGGCCTTGTCCAGGGCGCTGACGGCCTGGCGGACAGCGACCTCTGCCTCCTCCACGCGGCCCTCGACGATGAGGGGGAGAGCCCTGCGGGTCTGCGTTCTGGCAGAGCTGCGTACCGATCTGTTGCGAAGGCGCTTCCGGAGAGCCTGCCGCGCCCGCTTCTCCGCCGATAGACTGTGAGCCAAGTCCTCTCCCCTTAATGTAGGCTGAGAGTATGTTAGCCGAGTTCGCCCCTTCATGTCTAGGGCGGCCTCGTTTCCCCGTGCTATAATGGGCCGTCCTTGGCATATCAGATGGAACAAGCCCATGGAGCGTGAGGGTTCCCAGGCTGGAGGCACCGGGCTGGCCGCGGCTGCCATCATCGTAGCCGTTGGCTTCTTGGGCAGCCGCATACTCGGCCTGGTCCGCACAATGGCTATCGCCGGCGGCTTTGGCACCAGTCCAGAACTGGGGGCCTACTGGGTAGCCTTTCGCCTGCCGGACATGATCTTCCAGTTGCTGGCCGGCGCCACCCTGGCCGCTGCGTTCATCCCCGTATTCTCGCGCTATTTCACCCGCCGCAGCAGCGAGGATGCCTGGCGTCTGGCCAGCTCGGTGCTCAACCTGATCTTCCTGGCGACGATCGGCCTCGCCGTCGTGGGGTTCATCCTGGCGCCCTGGTTGGTTCCCCTGATGGCGCCAGGTCTGGGTGAGGAATCGGGCCGTCAGGCCGAGCTTCATTCGCTGGCGGTGAACCTCACCCGGATAATGCTGATATCCCCCATCTTCTTCTCTGTGAGCGGGATGTTCATGGGGATCCTGAACGCCCGCCATCATTTTCTCTTCCCGGCCCTGGCGCCCTGGACCTACAACCTGTCCATCATCGTGGCCGCCCTGGTCTCGGACAGGGTAGAGGCTCTGGCAGTAGGGGTAGTCGTGGGCTCTATGTTGCACCTGCTGATTCAGATTCCAGCGCTGCGGCTGGTGGGCATGGTCTACAAACCGGTTGCCGAATGGCGAGAGGCGGGGGTTCGGGAGGTGGGCCGCCTGATGCTGCCGAGGGCGCTGGGCTTGGCCGCCGTGCAGCTCAACTTCTTGGTGACCATTTTCTTCGCCTCTCAGGTGAGCGACGAGGCCATCTCCGCCGTCAACTACGCCTGGCTGATCATCATGACGCCCCTGGGTTTGTTCGGCATGGCCATATCGACGGCGGTGTTTCCTACCCTGGCCCAGCAGGCGGCGACGGAGAGCATGGACGACCTAAGACGTACCCTCTCCGTTAGCCTGCGTCTGATCCTGTTCCTTACGCTGCCGGCCAGCGTGGGTCTCATGATCCTGGGGAAGCCGCTGATAACCTTCCTCTTCGAGCGCGGCGCCTTCACCGCAGCCTCCACCGATGTCACAGTGGCAGCCCTGCTGTTCTACGCCATAGGATTATCTGCCCATAGCGGCATCGAGATCCTTAGCCGCGGCTTCTATGCCCTGGGAGATACCCGAACGCCAGTAGCCTTCGCCATCGTCTCTATGCTGGCGAACCTGATCCTTTGCCTGCTACTGGTGGGCCCCATGGGGGTGCGAGGGCTGGGGCTGGCTCTCTCCCTGAGCGCGATCTTGGAGTGCTCGTTGCTCTTCCGGGTATTGAGAAGACGGCTTTGGGGACTGGACGAAGGCCACATCGTCTATTCGCTAAGCCGGACGGCAGGCGCCACCGTCCTCATGGCCGAAGTGGTGGGGCTAGTCATGGTCCTCTTGCACGTGGCTGGCCACCTCAACACCGGCAGTCTGGGCGATGCCTTCCTGGCGCTGGTGGGCGGAAGTATCGTAGGGGTCGGGGTGTTCTTCGTTACGGCTTCCCATCTCGGCAGCGAGGAGGTGAATACCCTGCTTAGTCGCCTGCCAATGCTGCGGGCTTTCACCTGGGTCAGCCGTCGAATCTCCATTGGCGGGGCCCCAGAGACCTAGGGCCTGACTCAGAGGCAGTCATCGACAGCGCTGCCTGGAGGCTGGAGCTGTCAATCGGGAGAGCGGCGTATGAGGCACGGCCTTGCGTTGGCGATTCAACCACCGTATAATGCGTTTGGTGGTCCCATGCGGCTAACACGTTTTCCTAGGATGGAGCGGAGATAGACTTGAGTTTCGCAGACAAGACGCTGGTCTGCCGCGACTGTGGCGGCAGTTTTGTGTTTACCGCCGGTGAGCAGGAGTTCTACGCCAGCAAGGGCCTCCAGAACGAGCCCGTGCGGTGTCCCGCTTGCCGGAGCGCTCGCAAGAACGCCCGCAGCAATGAGGTGGAGGATGGGTATGTGCGCTACGGCGCGTTCGCCAGCTTTGGCGGCAGGACGCCGCGGCAGATGCATCCCGCCACCTGCGCCGAGTGCGGCATGATGACCGAGGTCCCCTTCGTTCCCCGCGGCGACCGGCCCGTCTATTGCAGCAGCTGCTACAACAAAATCCGCGCTCGCCAAGCGGAAGCATCTCCCGGTGCCGAGACCGGCGAGACGGAATAGCCTTCCCCTTCCCAACAATTACCTGAGTTGCGAACGTGTCGGCACATCGCCCTGCTTGCGGTGCTGACCAGCGCTCTGCCACTGGTCCCGGTTGACGCTTGCTGACGCGAATCCTATACTTACAGTTGTCAAAGGCTTTGACGGAGACGAGTAGGAGGGCGGAGCCGGCCAGCGAGTCCGGTACGGTGAAAGCGGATCCGGTGGTGCCCGCCGAAAATCCCTCCTGAGCCGTCGACCGAACGGTCGCCGTAGCCGACTCAGTAGACTCGGCCGGAGTGCCCACCGTTATCAGGGGCGGGGGCATGAGCACGTGCCCCGCTGAGAGCCCCGGCTCATCGGGGAATTAGGGTGGTATCGCGGGTATGATTTCGGCCCGTCCCTTGTGGGGCGGGCGTCTTGTTGGGAGAGCAGACGCATGTTCAGGCCAGTGCCTACGAACGTCGACTTCCCCGCCCTGGAGCGCGACATGCTGCGCTGGTGGGAGGAAGAGGGCATGGTGGAGAAGTATCTCCGCCGCAATGAGTCCTCTCCCAAGAAGTGGTCGTTCATCGACGGGCCGATCACGGCCAACAACCCCATGGGCGTCCACCACGCCTGGGGCCGCGCCTACAAGGACCTCTACCAGCGCTTCAAGACCATGCAGGGCTTCCGCCAACGCTACCAGAACGGGTTCGATTGCCAAGGCCTCTGGATCGAGGTAGAGGTGGAGCGGGAGATGGGCTTCAAGTCCAAGCGGGACATCGAGGAATTCGGTGTTGCCCGCTTTGTGGAGGCCTGCAAGGAACGGGTGCGCAAGTTCTCCACCCTCCAGACAGAGCAGTCCATTCGCCTGGGGTACTGGATGGACTGGGACAACTCCTACTATACGTTCTCAGACGAGAACAACTACACCATCTGGAACTTCCTCAAGCGTTGCCACGAGCAGGGATGGCTGTATAAGGGCCACGACGTGATGCCCTGGTGCCCTCGCTGCGCCACCGGCATCTCTCAGCACGAGATCGTCACTGAGGGCTACCGCGAGTTGACCCATCCCAGCGTCTACCTCAAGTTCCCCCTGGACGGCCGCGAGAACGAGTACCTGCTGCTGTGGACCACCACCCCCTGGACCCTCTCATCCAACGTCGCGGCGGCTGTCCATCCCGAGCTCACCTACGTGCGCGCCCGCCAGGGCAACGACACCTACCACCTGGCCAAAGCCGCCCTTGGCTGCCTCCACGCTGATTACGAAGTCGTGGGCGAGCTGAAGGGACGGGAGATGCTGGAGTGGCGCTATCGGGGCCCGTATGATGAGCTACCCCGGCAGCAGGGCGTGGAGCACAGAGTCGTTCCCTGGGAAGAGGTCAGCGAGACAGAAGGGACGGGCATCGTCCACATAGCGCCGGGCTGCGGCAAGGAGGACTTCGATCTGAGCAAGGATTTCGGCCTGGCCGTTATCGCCCCCCTGGACGAGGCCGGCAACTTCCTGGAAGGCTACGGCTGGCTCGACGGTCGCAACGTCAATGATATCACTCAACCCATCTTCGATGACCTCGCCCGTAAGGGGATGCTCTACCGCACCGAGGATTACACACACCGCTATCCCGTTTGCTGGCGCTGCGATAGCGAGCTCATCTTCCGGCTGGTGGACGAGTGGTTCATCTCCATGGCCGAACTGCGGCATCGCATCGCCGACGTCACCAGGAAGATACGCTGGATACCGGAGTTCGGCCTGGCCCGCGAGCTCGACTGGCTCCAGAACATGCAAGACTGGATGATCTCCAAGA
>CAZSRY010000033.1:8390-13430 GCA_964609475.1 uncultured Dehalococcoidia bacterium | reverse complement strand
CAGATCGCCCGCTGCTTCCGCGACGAGGACTTCCGCGCCGACCGCCAGGCCGAGTTCACCCAGCTCGACCTGGAGATGAGCTTTGTGGACGAGAAGGACATCCTCGACCTCATCGAAGAGCTCTATACCGGCATGATCAAGGAGCTTCGGCCCGATCTCAAGATGCCCACCCCCTTCCCGCGCTTCACCTACGAGGAGGTCATGCGCCGCTACGGCAGCGACAAGCCCGACCTCCGCTACGGCATGGAGCTGGCGGACGTCACCGACCTCGGCCCGACCTGCGACTTCTCCGTCTTCCGCGAGGTCGCGGCCAGCGGCGGCCAGATACGGGGCTTCGCCGCCCCGGGCGGTGCCGCCTTCAGCCGCCGCGACATCGACAGCCTCACCAAGTTCGTCGAGGAGGAGGGGGGCAAGGGGCTCATCTCCGCCGCCCTTCTCGGCGAGGGGGACATCGACAGCCTCACGGAGGAGGAGTTCCGCTCTCCCATGCACCGCTATCTCAGCCTTGAGCTCGTGAAGGGCTTGGCCCAGCGCGCCGGGGCGAAGCGCGGCGACCTGCTTATCATGGTCGCCGACCAGGCCGACGTCGCCAACGCCGCCCTCGACGCCCTGCGCCGCGAGGTGGCCGCCCGTCTCAAACTGGCCGACCCCGGCCTCGCCGCTTGCTGCTTTGTCGTCGACTTCCCCCTCTTTACCTGGAGCGAGCGCGAGCAGCGCTGGGACAGCGTGCACCATCCCTTCACCGCGCCCAAGGACGAGGATGTGCACATGTTGGACAGCGAGCCCGGCAAGGTGCGCAGCAAGGGGTACGACTTCGTCTGCAACGGCATGGAGCTTGCCGGCGGCAGCGTCAGGATCCACCGCCGCGAGATCCAGGAGAAGATATTCTCCTTGCTGGGCATCAGCGACGAGGAGGCCCAGAACCGCTTCGGCCACCTGCTGGAGGCCTTCGAGTACGGCGCTCCCCCTCACGGTGGCATCGCCGCCGGCCTCGACCGCACGGTCGCCTTCATCGCCGATGCCCCCAACATCCGCGAGGTCATCGCCTTCCCCAAGACCCAGAGCGCCTATGACCCCATGATGGGTGCGCCTTCTGACGTCTCGCCCCAGCAATTGGAGCAGTTGGGCATCGCCATAACAAAGCAGACACAGGCTGCCCCTATTGAAGGGCAGACGTAGCGCCGATACTCCCTTGAAATAGGGGGATAATAGTAGCCGCCATCTGATATGGAAGGATCTACGCCACGAGGACAGGATCGCCTCTTGCCGCCTCTTCGTCAGCTCTGCCACTTGCCCTCCAAGCCAGTAGTAAGGAGACCGGACGACCATGAATAGGTTGATTCTTGCCATCGTGGGGATAGTCGCCGCCCTGGTGATGGCGATCGGGGCCATATGTGTCGTCATCATCGTCCAGGGCGGTGGAGACGAGAATAACGAGGCTACCCCCAGCGCCAAGAAGACCGTTACCCCTGAGGAGGAAGAGGAGGGAGGGGCCCCCAGCGGCTCAACCCTCCGGCTTACCGGCGGCGACCCCATCACCCTCGACCCCGCCCTGGCAAGCGACGCCGCCTCCGCCAACTACATCGTCGAGATCTACGGCGGCCTCGTCACCATCGACAGGGACCTCCAGATCGTACCCGACATCGCCGAGACCTGGGACGTCAGCCCCGACGGCAAGGTCTATACATTCCACCTCCGTGACGGCGTCGTCTTCCAGTACACCAACCGCCTGGTCACCGCCGGCGACTTCAAGTACTCCATGGAGAGGGCCGCCGACCCGCAGACCGCTTCTATCGTGGCTGAGGCCTACCTCGGCGACATCGTCGGCGCCAAGGACATGATCCGCGGCCGCGCCGATGAGATCAGCGGCATAGAGGTCGTCGACGACTTCACCCTCCGCATCACTATCGATGAGGCCAAGCCCTATTTCCTGGCCAAGCTCACCTATCCCACCGCCTTCGTCGTCGACCAGGACCAGATCGAGAGCAACCCCCGCAACTGGATGAGGAAGCCCCACGGCACCGGCCCCTACAAGCTCAAGGAGTGGCGCCTGGGTGAGGAGATCGTCCTCGAGGCCAACGAGCGCTACCACCTCGGTGTGCCCGCCGTCAACACCGTCAGCTTCCTCCTCTCCGGCGGCTCCGTCCTCACTATGTACGAGAACGACGAGATCGACGTCTCCGGCGTGGGCATCAACGACATCGACAGGGTCAGCGACCCCAGCGATCCCCTGTACGACGAGTACGTGACTGCCGACAATCTGTCCACTTCCTATCTCGGCTTCAACACTCAGAAGCCGCCCTTTGACGACCCAAAGGTGCGCCAGGCCTTCGGCTACGCCATCGACCGCGAGAAGATCGCGGAGGTCGTCCTCATGGACCTGCTGCCCGTGGCCCACAGCATCATGCCCCCCGGCCTGCCCGGCTACAACCCCGATGCCACTGTGCCCGAGTACGACCCCGAGAAGGCGCAGCAGCTCCTGGCCGACTCCAAGTACGGCGGCCCCGACGGCCTGCCCAAGGTCACCATCAGCGAGGTGGGCGGCGGCGCCACGGCCGGACTCGATACCCAGGCCTTCATAGAGATGTGGAAGGACAATCTCGGCGTCGAGGTTGAGATCCAGGAGACCGAGGAGGCTTCGTTCTGGCAGGGCCTGGACGAGGGCGAGTATCAGATGTTCACCGCCGGCTGGATCATGGACTATCCCGACCCGGAGGACGTGGTAGACCTTCTCTTCTACAGTAAGAGCCGCCAGAACAGCACCCGCTACAGCAACCCTGAGGTGGACGAGATACTGCTTGAGGCCCGCACCGAGCAGGACGTCGAGAAGCGACTGGCCCTCTACCAGCAGGCCGAGCAGATGATCCTGGACGACGCTGTGTGGATCCCGCTCTACTACGGTCGGGACCATGCCTTGGTCAAGCCCTACGTGAAGGACTTTCTCCTGCCCCCGATGGTCATTCCCAGGTTGCGCTACGTGACCATCGAGGAGTAGTCGCCGGCCGGTTCTGCGCGCCGATACCTGAGGTGACCCGACATGACGGCGAGGTGCTTGTCTTAGGCTATGCAAGGGCTACTCCCCTACGTTGTGCGGCGTCTCCTCTGGGCGCCGGTCATCCTCCTGGCGGTATCATTCATCACCTTCACCGTCACTCGTCTCGGGCCCGGCGACCCGGTCAGCGTGGCGATGGGCCAATACAGGGACCCGGAGGCCCTGGAGCGCGTCATCCACGCGAAGGGCCTCGATAAGCCCTTCCTCGAGCAGTACGCCATCTACCTCAAGAACCTCGCCCACGGCGACTTGGGCGAGAGCTTCCAATACCAGAACATCCCTGTCTCCGAGATCATCTTCCGCAAGATGTGGGTCTCCGCCCAGATAGGCCTCATCGCCCTCATCATCACCTTCGGCATAGGCATTCCGGTGGGGATCTACGCCGCCCTCAGACAGGGCACCTGGGTCGACCCCTTATCCATCGGCATCTTTCTCTTCTTCCAGTCGATACCGGTGCTCATTACCGTGCCTATCATGATGCTGGTATTCGTCCTCAAGCTGCACTGGCTGCCTACCGGCGGCTGGGAGTGCGCGTTCACTGTCGGGCCCTTGCCTGACGCGGTGGAGTGCATCGGCGTCTTCGACAAGCGGATCATCATGCCTGTCTTTGCCCTCTCCCTGCCGGGCGTCGCCGGTCTGGCCAGGCTGACCCGCGCCACCACCCTTGCCGTCCTGGGCGAGGACTACGTCCGCACCGCCCGCGCCAAGGGCCTGCGCGAGTTCACCGTCATCAGCCGCCACGTCGCCCGCAACGCCCTCCTACCGCTCATCACCGTCGTCGGCATATCGCTCGTCACCCTCCTCGAGGGCGCCTTCTTCGCCGAGACCCTGCTCGGTATACCAGGCATCGGCCGCCTTGCCTTCGATTCCGTCAAGGGCCGCGACTACGACGTCATCATGGCGCTGACCCTGATCCTGGCGGTGGCCTTCATCCTGGCCAACATCGTCATAGACATCGTCTACACCTTCATAGACCCGCGCATTCGCTATGAGAGAGGAAGAGCCCAGTAGCCTGACGGAAGGCGCCGGGGAAGGCGTCGAAGCGGTATCCCGCGGAGCCGGCAAGGGCCCCCTGGCGCTGGCCATGGGTCGCCTGCTGCGCAAGCGGATCGCCGTGGCCTCCCTCGCCTTTATCGCCGTCTTCTACTTCTGCGGCCTCTTCGCCCCCTGGGTCGCCCCTTGCAGCTACACCGATCAGAACCTGGACAACGTCCTCCAGGGCCCGTCCTGGGAGCACCCCTTCGGCACCGACCGCTACGGCCGCGATATGTTCAGCCGTGTCATCTGGGCCTCCCGTACCACCGTCGTCGTCACCGTCGCCACCCTTGTTACGGGCGGCATCGTCCTCGCCGTCGGCCTGGGCCTTGTCGCCGGCTACATGGGCGGCAAGGTCGATACCGCCATCATGCGCCTGGGGGACGTGTTCTTTGCCCTCCCCGGCCTGCCGATGTTGATCATGATAAACGCCACCCTCGGCGACCGCGTCCGCCAGATGGGCTGGCTCAAGACCCTTGAGGACGTGCTCAAGATAGACGGCTTCCCCGACTACGTCCTCGTCTTCGGCATCCTCTCCCTCTTCGCTTGGGTGGGCGGCGCCCGCATCATCCGCTCCCAGGTCCTCGCCCTGCGGGAGACGGAGTACATGCTGGCGGCCCGCGCCATGGGCGCATCGACCGGTCGCATCATTTTTCAGCACCTCCTGCCAAACGTGAGCAACATCATCATCGTCAGCCTATCCGCCTCTCTGGGCGCCATCGCCGGCACCGAGATCGCCCTCACCTGGTTCGGTGTCGGCATCCAGCCGCCGACGCCCAGCTTCGGCGCCATGCTCTGGGAGGGCGGCTCCATCCGCACCCTTCAGGCGAATCCCCACCTCCTGCTGGTCCCCGGCACCGTCGTCGCCATGCTCATCTTCTCCTTCAACCTCCTGGGCGACGCCCTCACCGACATACTGACCCCTCACGCCCGCTGACGCCGCTGCCGCGTCC
>CAZSRY010000033.1:0-8290 GCA_964609475.1 uncultured Dehalococcoidia bacterium | reverse complement strand
GACGCCCTCACCGACATACTGACCCCTCACGCCCGCTGACGCCGCTGCCGCGTCCTAAGCTGCGGCCTGAAACTCACAGAACGCCTCGGGTGACCGAACGCCCTTTTGTGCCACTAGGCGCCATGCTATAATGAACGTCCTAGGAGCGTCGGGAAGTTGAAGGTTTCCGCCGAGAGGATCCCCGAGAGCCAGGTCGTCCTGGAGATCGAGGTCGAGCCGGAGCGCGTCGAGAAGTCCCTCGATGCCGCCTACCGGCGCCTCGTCCAGCGCACCAACGTGCCCGGCTTCCGCCGCGGGAAAGCGCCCCGGTCCATGCTCGAACGCCACTTGGGCCGCGACGTCCTCCTGGAGGAGGCGCTCGACCGCCTCATCCCCGAGGTCTACCGCGAGGCGGTGGAGCAGGAGGAGATCGAGCCCATCGAGCTGCCTCAGGTGGAGATGGTCAGCACCGAGCCCCTGGTCATGAAGGCCACCGTGCCCGTTCGCCCCACCATCGAGCTGGGCGACTATCAGGGCATGTGGATCCCCCGCGACCCTGTTGTCGTCCTCGAAGACCGCGTCGACGAGGCCCTGGAGGGGCTTCGTCACCGCTACGCCACTCTGGAGCCCGTGAGCCGTCCCCTCGGGTGGGGAGACATGGTCAGGGCGGACGCGGTCGGCAGCGTCGACGGCCGTACTCTGTTCGACCAGAAGGAGGTCGAGTTCCAGCTCAGGGAGGGTGTGCCCGTCTTCCTGCCGGGCCTGGCCGAGAAGCTCGTCGGCCTGGAGAAGGGCGCGGAGCGGGAGATAGACCTTGCCCTACCCGACGATTTCGGCGACCCTGGCCTCGCCGGCAAGGCCTGCCGCTGCCGCGTGCTCATCCATGAGATCAAGGAGGAGAAGCTGCCCCCGCTGGACGACGACTTCGCCCGCCAGGTCGGCGAGGGCTTCGCCAGCCTGGACGCCCTGCGCCAGCGCCTGGCCTCCGACCTGCGCGAGGCGGAGGAGCAGGCCGCCCTCGACGGCTACCGCCAGCAGATCATCTCCACCCTCGAGGAGAGCGCCCGCCTTGAATATCCGCCTATACTGGTGGAGAGGGAGATAGACCGTCTGCTGAGGGAGCAGGCCGGGTCCGGCGGCGATGCCCGCAATCTGGGACGCTACCTCCGGCAGGTCGGCAAGTCCGAGGAGCAACTGCGCCGGGAGCTGCGTCCCGCCGCCGAGCAAAGGCTGAGGGGCTCCCTACTGTTGTCCAGGGTCGCGGAAGTCGAAAATGTAGACGTTGACGATGTTGAAGTAGACCAGGAGGTGGAGAGAATGGCCTCCGCCGCCGGTCGCCAGGCTGCGGACGTGCGTCGCATCTTCGACAATCCCGATGGCCGCGACGCCATCCGCCGCTCCCTTCTCACTCGCAAGACCTGGGACAGGCTGGTGAGCATCGTCTCAGCCGACAAGTCCGGCGTGGCGGCGGAGGGAGACGCCCAAACCGAGCAAGCGGAGACTGAGGAGGAAGACCTGTAACGGCGGCCACCCGTGGACGTTTGGAGTTGGGTACGTCGCCTTAGTTGGCTGGAGAGCCCAGGAGTAGCAAGGATGAGACCAGAATCACTGAACCTTATACCGATGGTGATCGAGAGCGGCGCTCGTGGCGAGCGCGCCTTCGATATCTACTCCCTTCTGCTGAAGGAGCGCATCATCTTCTTGGGCATGCCCATCGACGACCAGATAGCCAATCTCATGATCGCCCAGCTCCTCTACCTGGAGCGGGAGGACCCGGACAGAGACATCAGCATGTACATCCACTCGCCGGGCGGCGTCGTTCCTGCCGGCCTGGCCGTCTACGATACGATCCAGCTCATCCGCCCCGATGTCTCTACTATCTGCGTGGGCATGTCCGCCAGCTTCGCCACCCTGCTCCTGGCGGCGGGGGCACCGGGCAAGCGCTATGCCTTGCCCAACGCCACCATTCACATGCACCAGGCAATGGGTGGCGTGCGGGGGCAGGCGGCCGACATCGAGATCCACGCCAAGGAGATCCTGCGCGAGCAGGAGATCATTCGCGATATCATGGCGAAGCACACCGGCCAGCCGCCCGAACGCATCGCCCATGATTCCGACCGCGACTTCTACATGGACGCCCAGCAGGCCACGGAATACGGCATCATCGACGAGATCCTGATGAAACCGCCAGCCTGATTCTTGACTGACGCGATGGAGATTGCAGCATTAGCAGGATTGCTCTAGCGAGGTAAAGACGATGCCAAGTACCCGGAGCAGCCGTATTCAGTATCACTGCTCCTTCTGTGGGAAGAACCAGGACCAGGTGAAGCGCCTCATCGCCGGCCCCGGCGCCGTATACATCTGCGACGAGTGCGTGGAACTGTGCCGTGAGATCATCGACGAGGAGGCCGCCGGCCCTATCAAGGCCAAGGCAAGGGCCGAGCGCGTTCCCCCGCCCAAGCACATCTACGAGCAGCTCGGCGAGTGGGTCATTGGCCAGGAGCAGGCCAAGAAGGTGCTCAGCGTCGCCGTATACAACCACTACAAGCGCATCGGTGCCGCCCGTCACGCCGCCGACGTTGAGCTGGAGAAGACCAACATCCTCCTCGTAGGCCCCACCGGCACCGGCAAGACCCTCCTCGCCCGCACCCTGGCGCGCATCCTTGACGTCCCCTTCACCATCGCCGATGCCACTGCCCTTACGGAGGCCGGCTACGTCGGCGAGGACGTGGAGAACATCCTCCTTCACCTGATCCAGGCCTCCGACTACGACATCCAGCGCGCCGAGCGGGGCATCGTCTACATCGACGAGATCGACAAGATAGCCCGCAAGAGCGACAATCCCTCCATAACCCGCGACGTATCCGGCGAAGGGGTGCAGCAGGCCCTCCTGAAGATCATCGAGGGCACCGTGGCCAACGTCCCTCCCCAGGGTGGGCGCAAACACCCCCATCAGGACTTCATCCAGATCAATACCACCAACATCCTGTTCATCTGTGGCGGCGCCTTCGATGGGCTCGACAAGGTCGTTGACAAGCGCCTGGGCAAGAGCCGCAAGCCCATCGGCTTCACCACCGACTTCAGCCAGAAATCGGGCCAGGACCTGGTCGATGAGCTCCTCAAGTACACCACCCACGACGACCTTCTTCACTACGGCCTTATCCCCGAGTTCGTGGGCCGCCTGCCCATGGTCGTCAGCCTCAGCTCGCTCAGCAAGGAGAACCTCGTCCAGATCCTCACCCAGCCCAAGAACGCTCTGGTCAAGCAGTTCCAGCGCTTCTTCGCCTTCGACGGCGTGGAGCTGGTCTTCAGTGACGAGGCCCTGGAGGCCTGCGCCGAGCAGGCGATCCACCACAAGACCGGCGCCCGTGGCCTCCGCACCGTGCTGGAGGACACCCTCCTCGACGTGATGTACGAGATACCGTCACGGGACGACGTGAAGAAGTGCGTCGTCAGCGCGGAGACCATCCAGGGGCACAAGAAGCCGATGATGACGACGCAGTCCGGCCAGACCATAGAGCCGCTGGAGTCGCCGGTGGAGGAGGAGTCCGCCTAGCCCGACCGCAGAGGAGAGATAACGTAGGGCCGACCTCCAGGGTCGGCCCTCTGCTTTCTTCTTGCTTGTGCCTCTCTTGAATCGCGGGACTGGCTTCAGCCCCTTGCCCCCTACTCCCTGGCCAGCGCCAATATCGCCCCTGACACCGCCACCCAGAGCAGCACGTCGATGATCAGAGGCACGTCCCGGAGCAGCACCTCCTCCGGGCTGCCGCCCTCGCCGCGCGCGTGCACCAGATACAGATAGCGGAAGATGCCGTACAGGACGAACGGCGTCGTCAACATCATCGAGTGGTTCTTCGGCAGCGCCTCCGCCGTGAACGTATACAGCCCGTAGGCCACGAGCGTGGAGGCCGTCACTATCGTCGACATCTGGTCCAGAAGCCCCGGCGTGTACTCCTCCAGGATCGGTCGGTGCTGGTTGGCGTCCTCCTTCAGGAGGATCAGCTCCGCCCGCCGCTTGCTGATCGCCAGGAAGAGCGCCCCCAGCGCCGTCACGGCGTACAGCCACGGCGATATCGGCACGTCGATGACAAAGGCCCCCGCCATCGCCCGCAGCACGAACCCCGTCGCGATGATCATCAAGTCCAGCAGAACCACGTGCTTCAGCAGGTAGGAGTAGGCCACCATCATGACGACGTACCCCAGCACTACAAAACCCAGCCGCGGCTCTGCAGCGAAGCTGCCCGCTACCCCCACCGCCGCCAGCGCCGCTGCCCAACCGAGCGCCGCGGCGGTCGAGAGATTCCCTGCCGCTATCGGACGCAGGCGCTTGCGCGGGTGCAGGCGGTCGCTCTCGCGGTCGCGGACGTCGTTCACCAGGTAGTCCGCGCCGCACACGAGGCAGAAGAGCACGAAGGCCGCCGTGGCCTTTCCCAGCAGCGGCAGCCAGGAATCGGGGTCGTCGAGGTGCCACCACTCTCCCACGGAGAACAGGAGCGCCATGTAGACCAGGAGGTTCTTCGTCCACTGCTTGGGCCGCATGGAGATCAGCAGATAGCGGGCCGGCGCGAAGGGGCCGGCTTCGCCGGTCGGAAGGTCGGCGGCTGGTGGGGAAGAGGCTGAGGGGGGCGCGGGGTTATCGGAAGGGATGCGCTCCTTGTCTGTGTCTGTCATGATCGCCCAGATAATAATGGCTGCTCTCTCCCCCGTCAACTGATGCATCTACCCACACGTCGTCCCCCTTTCCTTGACTTTAGCTACGCGCGTCCCTATCCTGTTTGACGTGACGGATAGGAGTCGCCTGGATCTTCTTCTTGTCCAGCGCGGCCTGGTTGAAAGCCGGGAGAAGGCGCGTGCCGTCATCCTGGCCGGTGCGGTCCTGGTCGAAGGCAGGCCTGCTCCCAAGCCGGGCATCCTCGTCCCTCGCGGGGCCGCGGTCGACCTTCTGGCGAGCCCTCAGTACGTGAGCCGGGGCGGGGAGAAGCTGGCCCATGCCCTTCAGGTCTTCCGTCTCGATGTCAGCGGCCTGGTCGCCATCGACGTGGGGGCGTCCACCGGGGGCTTCACCGACTGCCTCCTCCAGAACGGCGCCGCCCGCATCTACGCCGTCGACGTGGGCTACGGGCTTTTGGACTATCGCCTTCGGCAGGACCCGCGTGTGGAAGTCCTGGAGCGTGTTAACATAAGATACATGCAGGCCCTGCCGGAAAGGGCGGACCTTGCCACCATCGACGTCTCCTTCATCTCCCTGGAGAAGGTGATCCCTGCGCTGGCAAAGATGCTCAAGGAAGGGGCGAAGATCCTGGCCCTGGTGAAGCCGCAGTTCCAGGCTCAACGCCGCGAGGTGGGGAAGAAAGGCGTGGTGCGCGACCCCCAGGTGCGTGTCGCCGTCCTCGGTCGGCTGGTCGCCTGGGCGGCGGTCCGCGGCCTGCGTCTGCTGGGGCTCACCACCTCGCCCCTGCTGGGGCCGGCCGGCAACAAGGAGTTCTTCCTCCTCTGGAGGCTAACAAGAGGGGCTTCCGCTTCGCTGCCGGAAGCCGGAAAGGCCGTTCCGTGAACAAGATCGGCATCTTTTATCACCCGAAGATGGACGAGGCAAAGGCTCTCGCCGAAGAGTTTCGCTCCGCCATCTCCTCCCAGGTGAAGCAGGTCTGGGTCAGCGCCGCCTGGGATGAGGAGGCCACCAAGGCCAATATCCCTGGAACCGACCTCCTCATCTCTGTCGGCGGCGATGGCACTGTCCTGCGGGCCGCCAGGGCGATCGTGCCCCACGACGTCCTCCTCTTGGGCGTCAACCTGGGTCGTCTGGGATTCCTCACCGAGATGCGCGGTGGCGTGGTCATGCGTCGTCTCCCCGACATACTGGCCGGCGCCGGCCACATCGAAGAGAGGGCGATGCTGCACGCCCAGGTCCTGTCGGCGCGCGGCGGTCGCGTTGTCCTCGGCGCCCAGCCCTACCTGCATGCCCTGAACGACGTGGTCGTGGGACGCTCCATCCTCGGACGCACCATCGTAGCCAGCGCCTTCATCGATGACGTCCTGGTCGCCAACTACCGCGCCGACGGCATCATCGTCGCCACGGCCAGCGGCAGCACGGCCTATTGTCAGGCCGTCGGCGGTCCTATCCTCCACCCTGAGGCCAAGGAGATGGTCCTTACCCCGTTGGCGCCCCATCTCGGCCAGACCAATAGCCTCGTACTGCTTCCTACCTCGGTCATCGAGCTGGCCCTCGATCCCGCCCAGCGAGCTGTCCTGAGCATTGACGGCGAGAGCAACGTCGACCTTGAGCCGGGCCAGGTGGTGCGCGTTACCATGAGCCCCCACATCGTCCGCTTCCTGCGCCTGCCTGGGGACCCCGGCTTCTACGATCGGGTGGCGGTGCGCCTCCGCTGGCGGCGGGCCCCCGACGCTGAGGAGGCATCACTGTATCTCACTCCTGCGGAGGAGCAGGGGCCAAAGAGCCGGAGCAGGCGTCCCGGGCGGACAACGAGAACCCGGTAGGGCAGTCGATGCAGGATGGTGGTCACGAAGACGGGCAAGAGCAAGACGGGGAATCGCGTGCAGAAGCAGTTCAGGGCCGAGAAGGCGACGATAGCGGACGCCCGGCAGTTGCATGACCTCGTCAACGCCTTCGCCCAGAGGGGCGAGATGCTCCCCCGTACCATGGGTGAGGTCTACGAGACCCTGCGCGACTTCTTCGTCGTTCGCCAGGGCCGGGAGATGCTCGCCTGCGTGGCCCTCCACATCACCTGGGAGGGCCTGGCTGAGGTGCGCTCACTGGCCGTGCGCGAGGAGAGTCAGGCGGTCGGCCTGGGGACGCTGCTGGTCGAGGCCTGCGTCCGCGAGGCCCGGACCATCGGCCTCAAGACGGTGTTCGCCCTCACCTCCAAGCCCGGGTTCTTCGAGAGGCTCGGCTTTCGTCAGGCCGATGTGATGACCCTGCCGCGCAAGGTCTGGAACGAGTGCTACCGTTGCCCCAAATTCCCGAACTGCGATGAAATAGCCATGGTGCTTGACCCCGGCGAAGGCCCCGGCACCTGAGGACTCTGCCTTGCCCGCTGACAACGCCGAACCAGCCGCGCCCCGTCTCCTGCGAAGCTACCGCCCCTTTGAGGGCCGCCTCATCAACCTCCGCGTCGACACCGTCGCGGCAGCCGATGGCAGGACCAGCACCCGTGAGGTCGTCGAGCACCCGGGGGCCGTCCTCCTCCTCGCTCTTGACAGCGAGGACAACATTTTCCTGGTGCGCCAGTACCGCCACCCCGTCGGTCGCAGCCTCCTTGAACTCCCCGCTGGCACCCTCGAGGAGGGCGAGGAGCCCGAGGCCTGCGCCCAGCGTGAGCTTCGCGAGGAGACCGGCTTCAGATCCGGCCGCCTGGAACCGCTGGGCGGTATGTTCATGACCCCCGGCTACTGCAACGAGTATATCCACCTCTTCCTGGCCACCGACCTGGAGGAGAGCCCCCTGGATACCGGCGACGAAGAAGATATCCGAACCCTGCGCCTGCCCCTGGCCGAGGCCCTGCGCCTGGTCGAGAGCGGCGAGATAGAGGATGCCAAGACCATAGCCGCCCTCCTCCTGCTCGCTCGACGCAGGGGCACCTGACCTTTACCCACATCATCGATGCCTGCTCAAGACAGCGATATCTCCAAAGGCGGCCGCAAGAGGTATCACTTTCCCCGCTTGGGCCTCGTCGAGTTCGCCGTCTGCCTGCTGCTGGGCATCAGGCGCTCCTTCGCCGCCGACTCCCGTCGCACGATGCGCGCCAACCCACCTCCGCCCGGAGTGATCGGCCTGGAGAACGTCCCCTCGGAGGGGCCCTTCATCATCGTCGCCAACCACTACGAGACTGCCAGCTTCGCCATGCACTTCGCGGGAATGGCCGCCTCCGCCGCCGTCGCCCGGAGGCGTCCCGCCTCGCCTGAGGTCCGCTGGATGATCACCAGCGAGTGGCACGGCCGCCACATCGGCCCCATCCCCATTCCCCTCTGGCTGATCCGTTGGGTCTTCGGTCGCGTTGCCCTCCTCTACGGCTTCGTCTCCATGCCCCGCCTGGAGGGCGACAGGGCAGGACGGGCCGCCGCCCTCAAAGCGGCCGCCGCCATCGTCAACCCTCCCGCTGTCCGGGGAGAGGAGAGGCAAGGCGAGCCTATCGGCCTGATGCCGGAGGCGAGAGGCGAAGGAACCCTCATCGAGGCTATGCCCGGCACGGGCCTCTTCCTCCACATGCTCAGCAGGCGGGGCGTGCCCCTACTCCCCGTGGGCCTGTATGAGGAAGAGGGTCGACCCACGGTCAGGTTCGGCGAGCCCTTC
>CAZSRY010000032.1:0-13469 GCA_964609475.1 uncultured Dehalococcoidia bacterium | reverse complement strand
ACCATCTCCAAGGAGGGGTCGACGATACGGGGTCTGATGGACTCGGTGGCGGTGCTGACGTCGCTGGCGCTGCAGTACGGGGTACCCATCGAGGACCTGGCGCGCAAGTTCAGGGGCGCGCGCTTCGAGCCGCACGGCTTCACGAACGACCTGGAGATACGGCAGGCGACATCGCTTGTGGACTACATATTCCGCTGGCTGGAGCGACGGTTCGGGAGCAGGAGGGCGGGAGGCGAGACGCAGCAGGCAGCAGCCAAGGGAAGGGGCAGGCGCTCCAGGAAGGGGACGCTGCCATCGGCGGGCGACATCAGCACGGGGGTGGCCTGTCCGGAGTGCGGGTCGATCCTGGTGTTCGCCGAGGGGTGCCTGGTGTGCCGCTCGTGTGGCTATGAGAAGTGTGGCTGAGGAAGCGTCTTCATGTACTACCAGCAGGAGCCGGAGGGGGAGCCGTCGGGGTGCCGCGAGCTATTCGTCCTCACGCGGGCGGCGTTCGGCGTGATGATGTGGCCCATGCTGGCCCTGCTGCTGGTGATGGCGGCGCTGGCCATTACCATCTACCTGTTCCTCATCCAGCCGGCGCTGGCCCTCATCCCCATCGGCCTGGCTGCCCTGGGGGCCGTCGCCTTCGCCCGCTGGGAGCAGCGGCGGTTCCGCCCGCCGCGAATATAGGGAGGCGCAGGGATGGCATCATCATGCCGAAGGGCGTTATCATAGGCCGCAAAGCATGTCCCCAGAGAGCAACCCAACGACCTCAGCCGCCATCGCCGATAATCTGCGGCGTGTGCAGGAGCGCGTCGAGGCCGCCTGCGAGCGGGCCGGCCGCTCCCCCGCTGAGGTGACGATCGTCGGCATCAGCAAGGGCTTCCCCCCGAGCGCCGTGGTCGCGGCATACGAGGCGGGGCTCCAGGAGATGGGGGAGAATCGGGTGCAGGAGGCGGTGGGCAAGATCGAGGAGGCGGCGGCGCAGGGGGTGCGGGTGCGCTGGCACCTGGTGGGGCACCTGCAAACGAACAAGGTGAAGACCGCCCTGGACCTGTTTGATATAATCCACAGCGTGGATTCGCTGCGCCTAGCGGAGTCCATCAGCAGGCGGGCCAAGTCGACGCTGCCCGTTTTGCTGGAGGTGAACGTAGCGGGCGAGGAGTCCAAATTCGGGCTCAAACCAGGGGAATTGGGGGCAACCCTGGATCGGGTTCGTGAGCTGCCGAATTTGGAGGTGCAGGGGCTGATGACGGTGGCGCCCCTGGTGGCCGATGCGGAGGAGGTAAGGCCGGTCTTCCGGCGCCTGCGGGAGCTGGCCGAGGCGCTGGGCCTGAGGCATCTGTCGATGGGGATGACCGACGACTTCGAGGTGGCGGTCGAGGAGGGCGCTACAATAGTACGGATAGGGCGGGCGATCTTCGGGCCGCGTCCCGACCCTTTCCAGACGCCGCGGCCCCAGACGGAGTAGAGAAGGAACTGCTCGTCGTGTAGCAGAGGACGGGAGGAGCAAGGATGCGAATCGCTTTCATCGGCGGCGGGACTATGGCAGAGGCCATCGTCAGCGCCCTACTGAGCCAGAACCTGGCAACCCCCGACGAAATCGTGGCCGGCGAGACCCACCCCCAGCGGCGGGATGAGCTCCGCGAGCGCTACGGCATCAACACTACCGGCGATAACAAGGAGGCCGCAAGCGGCGCGGACATGGTGGTGCTCGCGGTCAAGCCACACCAGTTCCCCACCGCCGCCGCCGATCTGAGAGGGCACCTGACGCCGGAGCAGACGGTGATCTCGATCATGGCCGGGGTGACGATAGACACGCTGCGCGAGAGCCTGCGCCACAAGGCGATCATCCGGGTCATGCCCAATACGCCGGCCCAGGTGGGCGAGGGAATGAGCGTCTGGACGGCGGCAGCGGAGGTGAAGCCGGGGGTGCAGGAACAGGTGCGCCGGATGCTGGAGGCCACGGGCAAGGAGATCCACCTGGAGGACGAGCGGTACGTCGACATGGCCACGGCGCTGTCGGGGAGCGGGCCGGGCTTCGTGTTCCTGCTGATGGAAGCGTTCATCGATGGGGCGGTGCACCTGGGTCTGTCGCGGGAGATAGCCAGGGAGATGGTTCTCCAGACGTTCTTGGGCTCGGCGCGCATCGCCCAGAAGACGGGCAAATCGACGTCAGAGCTGCGCGGCCTGGTGACGACGCCGGGCGGGACGACGGCCGAGGGCCTGCTGACGCTGGAGGAGGCGGGTGTGCGGGCCGCCATCATCGAGGCGCTGGTCGCCGCCTATGAGAAGTCGAAGGCCCTAGGAGGGAGCTAGCCGCAGATATGATCCTTGTGCGCTTTGTTGAGATCTTCACGTCGATCATGATCGCGGCGATATTCATCCGTGCCATTCTATCCTGGTTCGTCCAGGACCCGCGGAATCCCCTGGCCATGGCCCTGGATCAGATAACGGAGCCGATACTGGCGCCGCTGCGGCGGGTCGTGCCGCGGATGGGGATGATAGACATCACGCCCATGGTGGCGATCTTCATCCTGATAGCGATCCAACGGCTGGTGGCGGCCTACGCCTATGGCAGCTAGTGGCTGCCACCCTTCGCCGCTGCCACATCCAGGCGACGGCGTATCTCTTCTCCTGAGAGTCCCTCTACGGCGATGACCTTGCTCCGGGAAGCATGCCCCTTGACGAGCCGCAGGCGGCTGAGGGGGACGTCGAGCGCCTTCGACAGCAGGCGCAGGAGGGCGTCGTTGGCGCGCCCCTCGACCGGCGGGGCGGTGACGCGGACGCGGATGATGTCGCCCTGCCAGCCGTCGATCTGGCTGCGGGCTGCCCGCGGGGTGAGACGCACCTGTAGACCAAACGCTTCCACGTCCTTATCCTAGCGCATGGTCGGCCTAGAAGCTCGCCATGCAGGCCCCGCGTAAGGGCGTGAAACACCTTTACCTTGCTGGGTGGGCGGGTGGGAAGTAGAGCATTCATGTTGCGGCAACCACGCCGACGCTCCTTCACCTGCAGGACGCCACATGCCCGCAGGGCTGAGCAATCGAACTCAGTCCAACTTAATCAGTCAGAGAATGAGTCCACCGCCTTGCGAGGCGTCTTCTCCCATGCTATGATGCGGCAGCAATGGGAATCTGCGCAGGCTATTAATCCATATCAGTCTTCAGGAGGTGGCCCATGACCAGCGGCGAGAAGGCCCAGGCGCTGGAGTTGGCTATCGGGCAGATCGAGAAGCGGTTCGGCCGCGGGGCGATCATGCGCCTGGGCGAGGTGTCAGCGCACCTTCAGGTGGAGGCCATCCCCACAGGCTCGATATCGCTGGACATGGCCCTGGGCGTGGGCGGCATCCCCCGCGGGCGGGTGACGGAGATATTCGGGCCGGAGTCCACGGGCAAGTCGACGCTGGCCCAGCACATCATCGCCGAGGCGCAGAAGACGGGGGGCACGGCCGCCTACATCGATGTGGAGCATGCCCTGGACCCGACGTATGCGGCGGCCTGCGGCATCAAAGTAGACGACCTGCTGATATCGCAGCCGGACACCGGCGAGCAGGCCCTGGAGATCACCGAGGCGCTGGTGCGTAGCAACTCCGTCGATGTGGTGGTGATCGACAGCGTGGCCGCCCTGGTGCCGCGGGCGGAGATCGAGGGGGACATGGGCGATTCGCTGCCGGGGCTGCAGGCGCGCTTGATGTCGCAGGCGATGCGAAAGCTGTCGGCCGCCATCAGCCGCTCGCGCACGGCGGTGATCTTCATCAATCAGTTGCGGGAGAAGGTGGGCATCGTCTTCGGCAATCCGGAGGTCACGCCGGGCGGGCGGGCGCTCAAGTTCTACAGCTCGGTGCGCATCGACCTGCGGCGGATAGAGACCCTCAAGCAGGGCCAGCAGTTCATCGGCAGCCGCGTGAGGGCGAAGGTGGTCAAGAACAAGGTGGCGCCGCCCTTCCGAACGGCTGAGTTCGACATTATGTTCAGCGGCAAGGACCAGGGGATCAGCCGCCAGGGCGATATCCTGGACCTGGCGACGGATATGGGGATCGTCAAGAAGAGCGGCGCCTTCTTCACCTACGGAGAGCTGCGCATCGGGCAGGGCCGCGAGAACGCCAAGGAGTTCCTGCGCGAGAACCCTGAGATCACCCGCGAGATCGAGGCCCAGATCAGGGGCCGCAGCGGCAACGGCGACCGCTCTAAGGATACCGCCGCCGAGGAGGGTGTCGAGGGTACGGAGTAGCGGAAGCAAACCGCCGCTTCGATGCAGAGGGCTGGGCCTGAGGGGCACGGCCCTTGCTCTCCCTAAGGGATGATCAAGGACATCCCGCAGTCTCTCCTGAGATCAGATGATCATCACTAGTTTGGAGCGTCAGAGGCGACGGCGCCGTGTGAACGTCTACGTGGACGGACGGTTCGCGCTGGCGTTGGCCTTGGGCCTGGCCCAGGAGAAGGGCCTGCACTCCGGCATGACGGTGAGCGAGGCGGAGCTCCAGGCGCTGCGGGAGGAGGACGAGCGTCAGAGCGCCTATGAGGCCGCGCTGCGGCTCCTCTCCTACCGGCCGCGCAGCGAGAAGGAGATGCGAATGCGCCTGGGACGTCGGGGCGTCCCGCCGGCGCTGGTAGATGAGACGGTGGAGAGGCTCAGACGGGCGCACTACCTGGACGACGGGGCGTTCGCCCAGTTCTGGACGGAGAGCCGCGATAGGGTCAGTCCCCGCAGCCGCGGCCTGATCCGGAGGGAGCTTCTGTTCAAGGGCATCGACGCGGAGACGGCCGCCTCGACGGTGGAGGGTCTCGACGATGAGGGGGCAGCCTATCGGGCGGCGGCGAAGCGGCTGCATGCCCTTGAGGGGCTTGACTACGACGTCTTCCGGCGACGCCTGGGCGGGTTCCTGACGCGGCGAGGCTTCGGCTACGACGTCGTACGGCGTACGCTGGAGCGCTGCTGGAGCGAGATGGCTGCGGGTTCCCAGTCGGAGGCGGCCCCGCAGAAATAGACTTCGGCCTAGGGATCAGAGCGGCGGCACCTTCCTTGACAGAGGCAAAAGCGAAGTCATATCATGAAATGAGAAGTTCACTTCCTGAACCTTGACAATTTCAAACGCCGTCTTAGTAGGGAAAGCGAGGTGACAATGCCCGAGGCCATCGCAATCGTCGTTATCGGCGTTGCAGCGCTGGCGGTCGGGGCTCTTGTTGGATACAACATACGGCTAAGGATCAGTCGAGGGCAGGCGGCCGCTGCTGAGCGGAACGCTGCCCGCATCTTAAGGGAGGCAGAGACAAGCCAAAAAGAGATCCTTCTGGAAGCCAAAGAGGCGGCTATCCAGACGCGTGCTCAGGTCGAGGCCGAATGGAAAGAGAGACGGTCTGAGCTTCAGCGATCGGAACGACGCCTCACCCAGAAAGAAGAGAGCCTAGATCGCAAGATTGAGACGCTGGAGCGTCGTGAAGCAGTCCTTTCAGAGCAGGAGGGGGAGCTAGAAGAGACTAAACAGGAGCTACAGGAGCTACACCGGAAACAGATAGCGGAGATCGAGAGGGTCTCCGGCCTCAGCAGCCAGGAGGCGCGGGAGATTCTTCTTGGCGAGATAGAAGCGGAGGCGCGGGAGGAAGGTAATCGCCGCCTGCGCCAGATTCAGGCGGAGGTGAAGGAGGAAGGGGACAAGCGCGCCCGCGAGGTTCTGGCATCAATGATGCAGCGGCTCACCACAGACGTGGTGTCCGAATCCACCGTCAGCGTGGTCCCCATTCCCAGCGACGACATGAAGGGTCGGATTATCGGCCGCGAGGGTCGTAATATCCGCGCCCTGGAGGCTGCTACCGGCGTCGATCTCATCATCGACGATACCCCTGACGCCGTCACCCTATCCGCCTTCGACTCTGTACGTCGTGAGGTAGCACGAGTGGCACTCACGCGCCTGGTCGCGGATGGCCGCATCCACCCCACCCGCATCGAGGAGGTGGTGGAGAAGGCGCAGCAGGAGGTGGAGGCTGATATCAAGCTGGCGGGGGAGCAGGCAGCCATCGACGCAGGCTGTCCGGGGCTACACCCGGAGATCCTGAGGACGCTGGGACGACTGCGCTATCGCACGAGCTACGGCCAGAACCAGCTCAAGCACGCCGTGGAATGCGCCCACATCGCCGCCATGATCGCTGAGGAGATCAAGGCGGACGTACAGGTGTGCCGTCGCGCCGGCCTACTGCATGACATCGGGAAGGCGCTGGACCACGACGTCGAGGGCACTCACGCCCTGATCGGCGCCGACCTGGTCCGCCGCCATGGGCTGAGCCAGGCCGTCGTCCACGCCATCGCCGCCCACCACGAGGAGGAGGAGGCGCGGACGGCGGAGGCGGTGGTGGTGCAGATCGCCGACGCCGTCAGCGGAGCCCGTCCCGGCGCCCGCCGCGAGACGCTCGAGCACTACATCAAGCGGATGGAGGCGCTGGAGAGCGTGGCGCGTGATTTCAAGGGGGTCGAGAAGGTCTTCGCCATCCAGGCGGGGCGCGAGATCCGCATCATCGTCAAGCCGGAGGAGATAGATGACCTGGACTCCATGCGTCTGGCTCGCGACATCAGCCGCAAGATCGAGGAGACCCTGGAGTACCCGGGGCAGATCAAGGTCACAGTCATAAGAGAGACACGGGCTGTGGAACACGCCCGCTAGGTAAGAGGACGGGGAGCGGAAGATATCCGTGCAGCGGCGAAGCTGGCTGCTCTACGATGAACCGCTCCCCAAACCGTGTCCGACGGGAAGAGGACTTGAATATATTGATGATAGGCGATGCCGTCGGCCGACCGGGTCGGCGGGCGGTGGCCGCGCTGCTGCCCAGGCTACGCCAAGAGTTGGGAGTAGACCTGGCCATAGTCAACGGCGAGAATGCCGCCGGCGGCCGCGGCCTCACCGTGGCCGCCGCTGAGGAGCTATTCCAGGCCGGGGCCGACGTCATCACCGCCGGCAACCACATCTGGGACCAGAAGGATATCATCCCTCACCTCGACGGAGGGAGGCCCATCCTGCGGCCTCTCAACTACCCGCAGGGCGCGCCGGGAAGGGGCATCATCGAGCACGGCGGGGCGACGATCATGAACCTCCAGGGCCGGGTGTTCATGGCGAATATAGACTGCCCCTTTCGGGTTGCCGACGAAGCCCTGTCGAGCCTGCCGTCAAACTCAGTGATCGTCGTGGACATGCACGGCGAGGCCACGAGCGAGAAGGTGGCTATGGGATGGTATCTGGACGGGAGGGTGAGCGCGGTGCTGGGGACGCATACCCACGTGGGCACGGCGGACACGCGTATCCTACCCAAGGGGACGGCGTTCGTCTGCGATGTGGGCATGACGGGGGCGCGGGACTCGGTGATCGGGGACGATATCGACGCCGTGCTTCGCCGCTTTCTGACCGCTCTGCCGGTGAGGTTGGACGTGGCCAGCGGCCCCGCAATCCTAAACTCTGTGCTGGTAGAGGTCGATGAAGATACTGGGTGCGCACGCCGCATACAGCGGATAGACAGGGAATTGGTGAATGAGCAGTAGAGCCGATTTTCATACTCACACCACGGCCTCCGACGGTCTTCTGACGCCTACCCAACTGGTGGACTTGGCGGCCGAGAGGGGTGTGAAGATCCTCGCTGTGACTGATCACGATTCCACGGAGGGGCTGGCAGAGGCACAGGCTGCCGCGAAGAGGCATCCTGACCTCACCCTGGTGCCGGGCATAGAGATGAGCACGGACATCCCCGACGGTGAGGTACACGTTCTGGGCTACTCTATCGACTATCAGAACGCCCAGTTTCAGAAAACGCTGACTCATCTGCGCCACGCCCGTCGAGACCGGGGGCGGCTGATGGTGGAGAAGCTACGTCGCCTGGGCATAGAGATACCCTGGGAACGGATAGAGGAGTTGGCGGGCGATGGCTCGGTTGGCCGCCCGCACGTGGCTCAGGCGCTGCTGGAAAAGGGTTACATCTCCAGCTTTCAGGAGGCCTTCGACCGCTACATCGGTAGAAACGGGCCGGCCTACGCGGAGAGGGTGAAGCTAACGCCCGCCGAGGCGGTCGCGATGCTGGCAAAGGTGGACGCCCTGACCGTGCTGGCCCACCCGGCGACCCTGTCGAACCTGGATGATCTGATCGGCGACCTCAAGGCTGTGGGATTGGTGGGCCTGGAGGTCTACTATCAGGACTACAATGAGAGCACCCGGGCCCGCCTGGCGGCGACGGCGGAGCGACACGGCCTCTTGAAGCTGGGCGGAAGCGATTACCACGGCCTGGGAGGCGAGCATGAGCGCCTGCCCGGCGACATCCCCCTTCCCGAGGAAGACATCGACGCCTTCATGGAGCTGGCGCGGCGGGTGGCCCCAGCGCGCGGCTCATAGACTCTCCCCTCAGTCCTCCGTGAGAGACGCCCCAGCTACGAGGGCCCGTAGTAGACTTTCACCGGCACCCAGTCCAGGTAGAAGTCGCGCAGGGAACAGAAGCTGCCTTCGCAGTTGCAGGTCAGGCGGACCCTGAAGTTGGCGTTGCTCAGCTCGCCGACGGTCCATGCCCTGCCCCAGGTGTCTGAGGGGCCGCCGAGGACGACTGTTTGCTCGGAGGTTGGTTCTTGAGAGTCGGTCTTAGGGGCTGTCCATGACGTGCCGCCGTCCCAGGAAAGCTCAACCGACATGCTGTTGGTGCCCAAGGTGGTGCTGAGCCACCAATCGAGGCGCACTTCAATGCCGGCGATGGCACAAGCGCCGTCGATGTTAGTGCTGTAATCGTAATAGCGGTGGCGGTCGCCGGGGCCATCCACGTTACGGGCGTAGCCGCCACCGTCGGCGTAGGCGTCGGTGGGATTCTCTTCGAAGCCATTGCCGTCGCCGCCGGTGTCGGCAGCCTGGGCGGAAGGATTGAGGAAGCCGGTCTCGCCGGGGAAGCAAGCGACGGAGGTAAAGGTGTTGCCGGTGTTGCCTGCCTGACCGGTGAAAAGGGCCAAGCCTCCCTGCGTGGTCGCGGTCACTATGCTCGACGCCACTGCCAAGGCGGCAACAACCACGATTCCAATGTTCGTCAGCATCCTTGCTCCCTCAAACGGTTCGGACTGGGAGCCAGCGCCTCTCTCCCCTGACCTCAGGGGGATCTGTAGTAGACGTTCACGGCCACCCAGTCAAGGTAGTAGTCGCGGCTATCGCACTCAGCACCACCGGAGCAGTTGCAGGTCACGCGAACCCGGAAGTTAGCGTCGCTCAGTTCGTCGACGGTCCAGATCCTCCCCCAGGCATCAGCGGCACCGCCCAGGACGGCGGTGTGCTCAGAGGTCGATTCCTCCCAGTCGGTCTTGGGGGATGTCCAAAAGGTGCCACCATCCCAGGAGAGTTGGACGCTCATGCTGTTGGTGCCACCGGCGCCATCCATCCACCAGTCGAGGCGCACGCGTATGCCCTCGATAGTGGAGCCGCTGGCTATGGGGATGCCGTAGTTGTAGTAGCGGTGGCAGTCACCGGGGCCGTCCGTGTTGGTGGCGTAGAGAGAGCTATCGCCGTAGGCATAGGTGGGGTTCGATTCGAAGCCATCGTTGTCGCCGCCAGTATCCGCCGCCTGGGCAGAGGGGCCGCGGTAGCCAGTATTGACGAAAGAGGGAGCGGAGGTGAACGTGTTGTCCGGGTTGCTGGTCTGGGCGGTGTAGTTGCCGAAGCCGGTGCTCACGGCCAGAGCTGCCAAGCCCGCCAAGACTGCAACGACAAGTCCAGTTCCTGCCTTGACTAGCATTCCGGTTCCTCGCTGACGTGAACCCGCTGAGCTGTGGGTTGCCACATATGCCATAGGGCAAGGCCCAGGAGAAGGAGCGAGGGCACAAGCAGGAGAAGAACCCGCCCCAGGATGCCGCGGGCGAAGTGGACAAGATACCCGAGGTAGGGAATAGCGAAGACTACCCTGTCTCCCGGCCCCTCCAGAGCGACAGGCTCAGGATCAGCGTGCGCGTTGCTGTCGCCCTGAGTGGTATACATGGTGGTGCCGTCAGCGGTCTCGATGCCCACGATACGGTGAAGGACAGGGAGAGCCCTGCCCGACTTCTTCATGGCAACGACGTCACCGACCTCGATGGACTGGCTATCGACGGTCTCGGTCACGCCGATGCTGCCGGCGGGAAGGGAAGAGCCCATGCTGCCGCCGTAGATCACGTACACACGGTAGCCGAAGAGGGTGAGCAGGGAGGGAACGGCCAGCAGCACGATCAGGGTAAGCAGCAGCCCCAGGCATGCCAATCCAGCGACACGCAGCATGTGCTGAGGCCTACAGGTTGGAAGACGCCTGATAGGGAACCAGCTCGGCATCCTTACACACTCCAGCTCCCTCATTTAGAGCAGCCCCATTAGTTGTTCTTGGTCTGCTCAGCGTCGAAGGTGAAGGTGGCCGTCGTGGTGGCACCTTCGGGGCCGGTCGCGATGGACGGCAGCTCTACCTTGAAGCACAGATCCTCGGTGTTGCCGACGCTGGCGGGGAGGGTGCGGTCGCCTGAATCAGCGCCCTGGGCCGGGTCGCCGATAGCGCCGTTGGCAAGCGTGCCGGTGTAGAGCTCTGCGCCATCGAAGGTCGTGCAGTCGGTACCCAGCGTCTTGATCGTGAGCGTCAGGGCATCCCTCAGGTCCAGAGTATCGGTGTTGGTGGCATCAGTGGTCACGGCATAGCGCAGCTCGAGGGTACCGTCGTTTGATACCGTGAGCTGCGCGGTAACGGAATCGCCCGGCGCCATGTCGCTCATGGTAAGGAAGGCGGTGGATGGGCTGGTGCTGATGTCCACGCTTCCAGTGGTGAAGGTGTTGGCGTCATTGTCCGTGCTTGCCGTGAACACCGACAGACCACCCAGACCGACGAGACTGGAGAGAATGCCGATGACCACTACGCTGATGAGTATACGCCTGAACATGTCGACACCCCTTTTCTCAAGGGTTTTGATCGAGAGTTGTCCTGTTTGCAATCTAAGTCCGGAGGCGTATGCCCACGGGCGTACTTCCTCCTGATTGCAGTATCGGCAGCACCTCTGCAGACTTGAGGGTGCGAACCGATGAATGTCTTAGGGGTGGAGGTGTGATAACCTAAACGAGGCGAAGATGCCGGTCATGACGCAGAACTACGAGCATCGGCCCTAGAAGGCTCCCATGCAGTGCGCAACGCATCCAGATGTAGAGACGGAGCTGGCCTGCGGACGCTGCGGTAAGCCGATCTGCCCGCGTTGCCTGGTCCACACGCCGGTGGGGGCCCGCTGCCGCGACTGCGCCCAGGTACGGCGTTTGCCTACCTATCAGATCCCGACGCTGCATGTCTTGCGGGGCAGCGGCGCAGCGGCGGCGACAGGGGCAGCGACCGGCGCCGCCTGGGCTCTCCTGCTTCCTTATCGACTCGGCGTCTACGGCTTCTTCATCCTCTTCCTGGCCCTGGGCATCGGCTACGCAGTGGGCGAGGCGGTAAGCTGGGCCACCAATCGTAAGCGGGGGGCCGTTCTCCAGGGGGTAGCCGCCAGCGGGGTGGTCGTCGCCTATCTGGTGCACAATCTCATAGAGGGCGTGGGCGTCATCCCCGTGAATGACCTCTACGGCTACGTCCTGGTGGCCGTCGCCATCATTGTGGCGATAGGCCGCCTTCGCTGAGGGGGATTGAGCGCGCCGTGGGGCAAGAGCCAGAGCGAGGGCCGGCAGCACCAACCGAGGAGTCCTGAGAGCAATCCCTCTACCGTACTCAGCTAAGGACGAAGGATAGGACTATCAGGAGGATGGTGACGGCGGCGGCTATGAGGACGATGCGCCGCAGTTCGCCGCCTAGGTAGCTGAAGTCCATAGCGCCCGCCACCTTGGGCGCGGGCAGAGACTGTTTTCCACCCCTGGGGAGAGAAGACGTGATGGGCCCGATCCCTGGAGGCACGGCCACGGGCGGTCGCAGCGGCAGAGAGGCGCCGACACGACGACGGGGCTTCCGCCGTTGCCTGTCACGAGAAGCGGGTCTCTTGGGCAATGTGTCCTCTGTACTAGGAAAGTCCTACGGCTCAGAGGCGATTATACATCCTGTGCAGGGCGACAGGCAATGCGCCCTGCCCGCTCGGCGTTCTGCCGACACGCCGAACGACCGACGGCCACCCGGCGGGCAAACGCGACGCGGATTCGCCTATTCCCTGGGGGGAGCGTTGGGGTTGTCGACGACCTTTTCCCGCTCCACCACCAGGGCCTCGCCGTCCCAGGCGTAGTAGATCTCCTTGATCTGGCTGGGGAAGCCGGAGGGGTCGCCGCTGGCATAGACCGGCAGCATCTCCACCAACTGCCCGTCCTTGAGTTCGACCCGCACTGAGCCTTCCTCCGGCACCTCCGATAGAAGCGTGACGAGCTCGCCGTCGCGGCGGCCGAACACGAGGAAGGCGAGGTTACCGGCAGTACCCCCGGAGGAGATGGGGACTACGGCCTCCTCCTCGCCGTCGTCGGTGAGGTCGGCGTAGAGGATCTCCTCCGGCACCACCTCGCCACCCAGGCGACGCAGCATCTTTTGGACATCGCTCTGCTGGGAGAAGTCGATCTCTCTTATGTCAAGGGGCGGCCCGGGGGTAGTCTCGGCGGTCGCGGTAGGGGTCTCTTCGCCCTCCTCGCCGTCGTCGCAGGAGAGCGGAAAGGCGGCGAGGAGGAGGGCGGCGATAAGGAGGCTGCCAAGGAGCAGACGTCTCGTCGAGGCTGTGCCCATGTCAGCTATCCTCCTCTAGCCGAACAAGAGGCGCCGGCTGGTGGCCAGTATCCAGCGCCAGTGGAGCGACAGGTGAAAGAGAATAATGACCATCAGCGCCACCGCTGTCCAGTCGTGGATGTCGATCCAGTCCTGATGGTTGATGAGCATGAACTCCTGACGACCGGGTGGCTCAACTCCGCGGGCGCCGTATCGTCCGCCGAAGCCGGGGCCGCGCTCAAAGGCGAGCCAGAGGACGAACCCTGTAAAGACCTGTAGAGCGAACGCCAGGACCGCGGCTACGACCGTCCAGTAGAGCAGCGTCGCCTTTCTTCGCATGCCAGCCGCCCTCCTGACAGTCCCTGGCCTCTCAACGGGCAGCCCCGGAAGGGATGAACGGCAGGTCGCCGGCCCCAACGAGCGAAGGCTCCTGCCGCTCTCTCTCGCGATAGGGAGTGGCGCGCCCGGCGGGATTCGAACCCACGGCCTCAGCCTCCGCAGGGCTGCGCTCTATCCAACTGAGCTACGAGCGCCCACACACATAAACAGGAACGTAGAAACAGGGCTCGGACCAAGGCTCCTGTCGTAGCGATCTCCCTGTTCTCCGTCCCCGATTCGTACCGGTTGGTGCCGAAGGTGGGATTTGAACCCACACGCCCTTGCGGACACTACGCCCTGAACGTAGCGCGTCTGCCATTCCGCCACTTCGGCAAACGGCCAGCGCTTCGCGGGCAGGCTTGAGCCTATCTGCTGCTCGAAGCTGGTGGGCGGTACAGGGCTCGAACCTGTGACCTCTTCCGTGTGAAGGAAGCGCTC
>CAZSRY010000031.1:5538-13552 GCA_964609475.1 uncultured Dehalococcoidia bacterium | reverse complement strand
GGAAGACGTGGCGAAGCGGTGAGCAAACCAGGTAGGCAAGGAGGTGCGCTATGCCGAAGGGAAGCAAGAAGCTGCTGGATGCCCTGAACGAGGACCTGGCCTATGAGCTGGCGGCCCTTACCCAGTACATGTGGCACCACGTCATGGGCCAGGGGATGGAGTTCCCGGCCATATCCGACCTGTTCAAGGAGTTCTCTATCCAGGAGATGAAGCATGCCGAGGCGCTGGCCGAACGCATCGACCTGCTGGGCGGCGTGCCCACGACTCAGCCCAAGGAGATCAAGATGGGCGGCAACCTGAGGAAGATGCTGCGGGACGACCTCGCCGGGGAGCGCCTGGCGATCGACTTGTATAGGAAGCACATCGCTCTGGCGGAGAAGGCGAACGACCCGGTGACCCGCCGCCTGCTGGAGTCGATCCTGGAGGACGAGGAAGGGCACGCCAACGATATAGAAGGAGCGCTGGCCAGGTAGGGATCGCAGCGTGGACTCGCCAGCGGTTGTAAGTTCTGGGATCCTATTCGCAAGGAGCCCGAAGTTGTCTTTGCATTGGGGCCGGATGGCCATGCTCAATCTGCGTCGGCCCTCTCCGCTCTAGGCGGGGGAGGGCCCAGGGGTAGGTTTGCGCAATTCAGGTTGCTGAGAGCGACCAAGGAGGTTGAGCAAGAAATGGCAGAGAGGGTAATCATCTTTGACACTACGCTGCGCGACGGCGAACAGTCGCCGGGCGTGGCCCTGAACGTGCAGGACAAGCTGGAGATCGCCCGTCAGCTGGAGAGGCTGAGGGTGGATGTCATAGAGGGTGGCTTCCCCCGTTCCTCCCCCGGCGACTTCGAGGGCGTGAGCACCATCGCCGCGGAGATACGCGAGTGCATCGTGGCCGGCCTGGCCCACGCCAATCCGGAGGCTGTCGACGCCTGCTGGGATGCCGTCAAGGGCGCAGTCCATCCCCGCATCCACGTGTTCCTCTCCAGCTCCGACATTCACATGGCGCACCAGCTCCGCAAGAACCGCGACGAGGTGCTGGAGATGGCCCGTACGCAGGTGGCGCGGGCCAAGGGCTATACCTCCGACGTGGAGTTCAGCCCAATGGATGCCAGCCGCTCCGATCGGGAGTACGTCTATCAGATGCTGGAGCAGTGCATCGAGGCGGGCGCCACGACTGTCAACATCCCCGACACGGTGGGCTACTCCATCCCTGAGGAGTTCGGGGAGTTCATCCGCAGCATCCTCGAGAACGTGCCCAACATCCACAAGGCGGTTATCTCCGTGCACTGCCACAACGACCTGGGGATGGCCGTGGCGAACTCGCTGGCGGCCGTGCGGGCCGGCGCCCGCCAGGTGGAGTGCTGCGTCAACGGCATCGGTGAGCGGGCGGGCAACGCCTCGCTGGAGGAGGTGGTCATGGCCCTGAGGACGCGGCAGGACCTGTTCGGGCTCACCACCAACATCAACACCAAGGAGATCTACCGCACCAGTCGTCTGATATCCGACCTTACGGGGATGAGCATACAGGCTAACAAGGCTATCGTCGGCAGGAACGCCTTCCGTCACGAGTCGGGGATCCACCAGGACGGCGTGCTGAAGATGCGCGAGACGTACGAGATCATGGACGCCGCTGACATCGGCTGGCCGTCGGGTGGGGCGGAGATCGTCCTGGGCAAGCTGTCGGGGCGCCATGGCTTCAAGGCCCGTCTGGAGGCGCTGGGCTACGAAATGACGTCTGAGGACCTGTCGCGCGCCTTCACCGCCTTCAAGGAGCTGGCCGACAAGAAGGCCGAGATCGACGACCGTGACATCGAGGCGCTGATAGCCGACGGGCTGCGCACCGTGGAGGAGACCTATCACCTGGACCTGCTTCAGGTGTCGTGCGGCAACCAGCTCGTCCCCACCGCTACGGCGCGGGTGATAGGCCCCGGCGGGAAGGAGATGGTGCACACGGCAACGGGCACCGGCCCCGTGGACGCGGCGTTCGAGGCCATTAACGCCATCGTTGGTGTGCCCAACACGCTCCTTGAGTTCTCGGTGAAGAGCGTCACGGCGGGCATCGACGCCATCGGCGAGGTGCTGGTGCGCATACAGGCCGACGGCAGCACCTACGTCGGTCGCGGCGCTGACACCGATATCGTCGTGGCGGCGGCCAAGGCCCTGATGAACGCCCTGAACCGCTTGCTATCGGTGCAGGGGCGCTCGGGCGGTGACGTGGTAGACAATCCCTGATCCAGGGAGGCCTAAGGGCTTAGAATAATGCCAAGCGATAAGCGGAAAAGTAAAGCGAAAGCGCCCTTGACAAAGCGATATACTGCGGGTAAAGTAAGGGAGGCCGCGTTGGCCTATCTTACGGAGGGTTTAGGAGCCATGTCTGAGGTCGCTGTCGCCAAGCTATCGAGCAAGCATCAGATCACCCTTCCGGTGGCCATGGTCCGGCGTCTGGGGCTGGAGCCGGGGCGGAGGCTCATCCTGCGGCTGCAGGGCGATCGGATACTGCTGAGGCCAGAGCCGGAGGATTGGGTAGAGTACTTCCGTGGCAGCATGAAGGGCGTATACGGGAGGACACGGGCGGAGATGGACGCCTACGTACGCAAGGAGCGAGCGAGTTGGCGACGGCGGGCGGAAAGCAACGGTTCGTAGCAGAGCTGTCGCGGTGGCGGCGTGTGAACCTTGATACAAACATACTCATCTACTACCTGGAGGATGAGCCACGCCGGTCCGAACTGGTCAACGGCCTCTTCCGAATGGTCTTCGGAGGGTCGTTGGAGGCTGTGATCTCGGCAGTCGTGCAGATGGAACTCCTGGTGAAAGCGATCAAGACCGGTGACCCGGACCGCGCGCAAAGGGTGATCGAGTTGACCGATCTGCTGGGGGTGGTTGCAGTGTCGCCTTCCGTCGCTACCCAGGCGGCCGTTGTCAGGGCGGCTGGCCTGCAAGTGGCCGATGCCCTGGTGCTAGCTACCGGCATCGTCGCAGAGTGCGACGCCACCCTCACCAACGACAGGCGGTGGGAGCGGGCTCTAGCAGCACTCGAGCGGTGGCCGTCCATAACAGGGAGTCACGTAGACTCCGGCTCGCACCTGCTTCTGTATCTCGACGATTTCTTGAAGAGCTAGACTAGCAGGAAGACAGCCATGCCCATGACTATGGCAGAGAAGATACTGGCCGCCCACTGCGGCAGGGATGAGGTGCGCGCCGGCGAGCTGATAAGCTGCCGTCTGGACTTCGTCATGTCCAACGACGTGACGGCGCCCCTCGCTATCCAGGAGTTCCGCAGGCTGGGCGTCGAGCGCGTCTTCGACGCTCAGCGGGTAGCCTTCATTCCCTCGCACTTCATACCGAACAAGGACATCCAGAGCGCCGAGAACGCCAAGCTGATGCGTGAGTTCGCCCTCGAGCAGGGCACTGTCTACTATGAGCAGGGGCGCGCCGGCGTCGACCACGTGCTCCTGCCCGACGACGGCTGGGTGCTCCCGGGCGACGCTGTAGTCGGGGCCGACTCTCACACCTGCACCTACGGCGCTCTGGGCTGCTTCGCCACCGGCATGGGCAGCACCGACGTCGCCTGCGCCATGGCCACCGGCGACATCTGGATGCGGGTGCCCGCCAGCATCAAGTTCGTCTACAAGGGCAGGCCGGGTCGCTGGGTCGGCGGCAAGGACATCATCCTGCACACGATCGGCGACATCGGCGTGGACGGGGCGCTCTACTGCGCTATGGAGTTCCACGGCGAGGCGCTGGGCGAGATCGGCATGGAGGGGCGTTTCACCATCAGCAACATGGCTATCGAGGCGGGCGGCAAGGCCGGCCTCATGGTGCCCGACGACGTGACCCTGGACTACGTCCGCCCGCGGGCCAAGCGGGAGTGGACGGTCTATCAGCCCGACCCCGACGCCCTGTACCAGGAGGTGCGGGAGTATGACGTATCGGCGCTGGAGCCGATGGTCGCCCTGCCGTCCTCGCCGGCCAACGCCGTGCCCCTGAGCAAGGCGCCGCCGGTGGAGATCGATCAGGTGTTCATCGGTAGTTGCACCAACGGCCGTCTCGCCGACCTGCGTCTGGCGGCGGAGGTGATAGACGGTCGCAAGGTGCACCCGCGGGTGCGCTGCATAGTGATCCCGGCCTCCCACGACGTGTATCTGCAGGCGTTGAGGGAGGGTCTCCTGGAGACGTTCGCCGAGGCGGGCTGCGCCGTATCCACCACGACCTGCGGGCCCTGCCTGGGCGGCTACATGGGCATCCTGGCGGAGGGGGAGCGCTGCGTCAGCACCAGCAATCGCAACTTCCCCGGCCGCATGGGGCACGCGCGGTCGGAGGTGTACCTGGCGAACCCGGCGGTAGCGGCCGCCAGCGCCGTCGCCGGCAGGCTGGCCGGTCCGGAGGAGGTGACACGATGAGCCTGCGCGGACACGTCCACAGGTACGGCGCCAACGTCGATACCGACGCCATCATCCCCGCCCGCTACCTGAACATCAACGACGCCCAGGAGCTGGCCGAGCACTGCATGGAGGACATCGACGCGGAGTTCGTGGCCAGGGTGCAGCCCGGCGATATCATCGTGGCTGACACTAACTTCGGCTGCGGCTCCTCGCGGGAGCACGCGCCGCTGTGCATAAAGGCGGCGGGCGTGAGCTGCATCATCGCCAAGAGCTTTGCCCGCATCTTCTATCGCAACTCCATCAACATCGGTCTGCCCATTCTGGAGTGCGACGAGGCGGTAGAGGGCACGGAATCGGGCGACGAGCTGGAGGTGGAGCTGGAGTCGGGCACGATCCGGAACCTGACGCGGGGCAGGATGTTCCAGGCCAAGCCCTACCCCGACTTCATGCTGGAGCTGATGGGCGCCGGCGGCCTGGTGGAGTACACCAAGCGGCGGCTGGCCGGCAGGAGCGGCTAGGGGGTCTCAGATGTGCGAGGAAGGACCCCGCTATCGACCGAGCCTGCGGGCGTTCTTTACCAACTGGCGGGAGTCGGAGCTGCCGTTCCACCGCAAGCTGGCGGTCTCCCTCAGGAACAACTGGCGCAAGCTGCGGACGGGTCGGAGCTGCTGCGGGCATCACGGCGAGCCCGGCTGCTGACAGGTGGCCAGGGATGGGCCCCGTGAGGGCCAGGGGAACGAGTAGGCGACTCGCATCGCGTTGTCGCAAGCCCACTCTCGGGTCCAGAGGGTAGTAACCGTCATCGCTCTAGTGGGCGCTATCTCTCACCTGTGCTAGACTTTGGAAGGTTACCCGTCACTCCGCCGCAGTAGATCAGTCATAGGAAGTGGAAGGTAGGGAAAGTGTATCGAATAGCTGTCCTCCCCGGCGATGGCACGGGCCCGGAGGTGGTTCGTGAAGGCCTTAAGGTGCTGGAAGCGGCCGCCCAGGGCACGGGCTTTCGCTACGAGACGACCCACTACGATTTCGGCGGCGACCGCTACCTGGCGACCGGCGAGGTTCTGCCGGACTCCGGCCTGGAGGAGCTGCGTCAGTTCGACGCCATCTTCCTGGGCGCCATCGGTCACCCCGACGTAGCGCCGGGCATCCTGGAGAAGGGCATCCTGCTCAGGCTGCGCTTCGACCTGGACCAGTACATCAACCTGCGTCCGGTGAAGCTCTACCCTAACGTCGACTGTCCGCTGAAGGACAAGGGGCCGGAGGACATTGACTTCGTGGTTGTGCGCGAGAACACGGAGGGGCTCTACGGCGGCATGGGCGGCTTCCAGTACAAGGGCACGCCGCAGGAGGTCTCGACTCAGGTTCACCTCACCACTCGCTTCGGCGCCGAGCGGGCCGTGCGCTACGCCTTCGAGCTGACCCGCAAGCGCAACAAGATGAAGCAGTTGCACTTGGTGGCCAAGACAAACGTCCTTACCTTCGTCCACGATACCTGGTGGCGCACCTTCAACGAGGTGGGCGACGCCGACTACCCCGATATCAAACGTGAGTACGCCCACGTCGATGCCGCCTGCATGTGGTTCGTCAAGAACCCGGAGTGGTTCGACGTGGTGGTGGTGGAGAACATGTTCGGCGACATCATCACTGACCTGGGGGCCATGATCCAGGGTGGCATGGGCGTCGCTGCCGGCGCTAACATCAACCCTGAGGGGGTCTCCATGTTCGAGCCCATCGGCGGCAGTGCGCCCAAGTACACCGATCAGGACGTCATTTGCCCCCTGGCGGCGATCGGTGCCGTGCAGATGCTGGTCGCCCAGCTCGGGGAGGAGGAGGCGGCCGACCGCATCGAGCAGGCGGTCATCAAGGCGCTGGAGAGCGGCAAGATCAAGTCCCTGAGCGCCGGGCGGATGGGTATGAGCACGTCGGAGGTGGGTGATTTCGTGGCGTCGCTGGTGTAGACCTTCCTCTCTCTTGATTGCCTGTCGATAATCCCCAGAGTGGAGCAGATGACGGTTGGGGCGGGTGTTGGTTTGGTGAGGTGATGGCTATGGCTGAGGTGGAGCTTTACGATACGACGCTGCGCGACGGCACCCAGATGGAGGGGATCTCCCTCTCCGTCGAGGACAAGCTGAAGATCGCGCAGAAGCTGGACGAGCTGGGCATCCACTACATCGAGGGCGGCTGGCCCGGCTCCAACCCCAAGGACGCCGAGTTCTTTGTCCGCGCCCAGTCCCTGCAGTTGCGGAACGCGAGGATCGCCGCCTTCGGCAGCACCCGCCGCGCCGGCGTCCGCGCCGAGGACGATGCTAACCTGCGCGCCCTTATCGATGCCGGCACCCCGGCGGTGACTCTGGTGGGCAAGGCGAATGAGGCCCACGTCCGCCAGGTGCTGGAGACTACGCTGGAAGAGAACCTGGCCATGATCCGCGACTCCGTTGCCTACATGAAGGAGCAGGGTCGCGTCGTCTTCTTCGACGCCGAGCACTTCTTCGATGGCTTCCGTGACAACGCCGACTATGCCCTGCAGTGCCTGCGGGCCGCCGCTGAGGCCGGGGCTGATTGCCTCGTCCTCTGCGACACCAACGGCGGCACCATCAGCAGCAAGGTGGTCGAGGCCGTGAAGGCAGCCAAGGCGATAGGTGCGCCCCTGGGCATACATGCCCACAACGACGCCGACCTGGCGGTAGCCAACAGCCTGGCGGCCGTCGAGGCAGGGGCTACTCACGTGCAGGGTACCATCAACGGCTACGGGGAGCGCTGCGGCAACGCCAACCTGGTCAGTATCATCCCCAACCTCAAGCTAAAGATGGGCATCGACTGCGTCAGCGATGAGCAGCTAGGGCGTCTGACCGAGATATCGTACTACGTGAGCGAGATCGCGAACATGGTTCCCAACCCCCACGCTGCCTATGTGGGGGGGAGCGCTTTCACCCACAAGGCGGGGCTGCACGTGGCGGCGGTCGTGAAGACCGAGTCCTCCTACCAGCACGTTGACCCGGAGGTGGTCGGCAATGAGAAGCGTGTGTTGGTGTCGGAGCTGGCGGGCTATCGCAATGTCATCACCAAGCTGAACGAGCAGGGCGTCGACATTCCCCTCGGCGGTGAGGAGGCGCGACGGCTTCTGGAGCAGGTGAAGCTGATGGAGAGCCGCGGCTACCAGTACGAGAGCGCGGATGCCTCCTTCGAGCTTCTGGCCCGCCGCAGCCAGCCCGGCTACGAGGCCCCCTTCGAGCTCCAGGACTTCCTGGTGGTGGTGCGGCGGCACAGCGACCCCGAACGCGGCGAGGCGGGAGAGATGCTGGCTGAGGCCACGGTCAAGGTGCGCGTCGGCGACGAGACTATGCACACTGTGGCTGAGGGCGACGGCCCTGTGAATGCCCTCGACCTGGCTGCTCGCAAGGCCCTCCTCGAGTTTCATCCTACCTTGCAGGCGGTGAAGCTGGTGGACTACAAGGTGCGCATCGTCGATAGTCCCTCAGGGACCGCCGCCATCGTGCGCGTGCTCCTGGAGTCGACCGACGGCGAGCACACCTGGGCCACTGTGGGCTGCTCACCGAACATCATCGAGGCGAGCTGGCTGGCCCTCTCCGACAGTCTGGAGTGGTGGCTGGTCAGGAGGTCGGGAGAGAAGGCGGGGTAGCAGGC
>CAZSRY010000031.1:0-5438 GCA_964609475.1 uncultured Dehalococcoidia bacterium | reverse complement strand
GCCTGCCAGCGGCAGCGTTACCGTGAACTCGGTCCCCTCTTGCTCTGCGCTCCTGGCTGAGATGCTGCCCCCATGCGCCTGCACTACCTCAGAGGCGATGGCCAGCCCGAGGCCGGTGTGCCCCTCGGTGGCCGACCTGTTGACCTGGTAGAAGCGCTCGAATACGTGAGGCAGGTCATCCTCCGGTATCAGCGAGCCTGTGTTGTGGACCGCTACCCTGACAGCGGCGTCGCTTTCCTCGGCCCTCAGGGTGACGGTGCCCTCCTGAGGGGTGTGTCGGACGGCGTTGTCCAGCAGGTTGGAGAAGACCTGCTCCAGACGGCGCACATCTCCCTCCAGGCTGGACAGGGGGGGCACGTCTACCTGGATTTTCAAGCCCTTCTCCTGCGCCTGCCGCTCGAAGCGCTCGACGCAGGTCCGCAGCAGGTCCTCCAGGTCCAGGGGCTCCTTTTGTATGACCGCCTGCCCCGTCTCGATCTGGGATAGGTATAGCAGGTCGTCCACCAGGGCGCGCATGCGCTGAGCCTCGTCGTTTATGATGCGGGCCGAATCGGCCAGCTCCTGCGGCGTCTCTATCGTGCCCTCCGCCATTGCCTGGCTGAAGCCCTGGATCGAGGTGAGAGGGGTCCTGAGCTCGTGGGAGGCGTCGGCGAGGAACTGGCGCAGGGTGCGCTGCGAGCGGTTCACCTCTTGGGCCATGCTGTTGAAGGCAGTGGCCAGTCGTCCTACCTCGTCGCGACTGCGAACCTCGATCTGCTGGTCGTACTTGCCGCGGGCCATCTCCTCCGAGGCGCGGGTGATCTGCCCCAGGGGGCCGGAGATGGATCGGGATAGGATGAATGCTATCGCCACCGAGATGACGAGAGCGATGCTGCCCGCTATGCTCAGGCGGGGCAGGATGTCCAGCCAGGCCGAGGTTATGTCTTCCTCAGGCACGGCGACCACGGTCCGGAAGCGGCTGAGCAGGGAGGGGTTGGGGCTCTCGCTGCCGGTCACCCTGTCGAGGGGGGTGAACATCACCAGGTTTTCGCCGTACTCTCGGAAGCGGATCTGCCATACCCATATGGAGCCGACCTTTTCGGTGCCGGCAGATGAGCTTTCGAACTCCTGCAAGGTCTTGCCCAGCAGGCGGCCGCCGGTATCGGCCACAACCTGCGACGTCGCCTTGTCCACGAGGAGGAGGCGGACATTGAGGCGCTCGGCGTAGTCATCAAGGACGGGCCGTATCTCCTCCGCCGTCAGGCCTACCCACTCCAGGTAGGTCACCTCCAGGGCCAGCGGCTCTGCCAGGCGTCCCACCCGCTCCCGTGCCTGTTGTATCTCGTGGTCGCGCAGGAAGAGGACGAAGGCCGTACCGGCGGATAGCAGGCACACGAATATGATGAAGGCAAAGGCGACGATGAGTTTGCTTCTAAGACTTCTCAGCATCCTCCGTCACCACCAGCTTGTAGCCGATGCCCCACACCGTCTCAATCTGGACGCGTGAGCCGCCCAGCTTCTCCCGTAGCCAGGCCACGTGCACGTCGATGGTGCGGGTGTCGCCGTAAAAGTCGTGGCCCCAGACCAGTTGGATGATCCGCTCGCGGTCCATCACCAGGCCCTGGTGCTGGAGGAAGGCAGCCAGCAGGGCGAACTCCTTAGTGCGCAAGGCGAGGGGTTGTCCATCGAGGGTGGCCTCGCGCCGGGGCACGTCGATGCGCAGTCCGCCTCCCTCGAGGACGGCCGCCGGCTCCGCCACGGCCTGGGCCCTGCGCAGTACGGCCTTGACCCGCGCCACTAGCTCGCGGGGGTTGAAGGGCTTCGTCACGTAGTCGTCGGCGCCCAGCTCCAGGCCCACGACCTTGTCCACGTCGTCGGTGCGGGCGGTGAGGATGATGATGGGCACGTTGCTGGTCTTGCGCAGCTCGCGGCAGACGGTGAAGCCGTCCATCTCCGGCATCATGATGTCCAGCACTATCAGGTCTGGCCGATGGCTGCGGGCCTTCTCCAGGGCCTGACGGCCGTCGTAGGCGGCCTCCACCTCGAAGCCCTCCTTGGCCAGGTAGAGGCGAGCCAGTTGAACAATGTTCCTCTCGTCGTCGACGACCAGGATCGTATTGGCCATGCGCTTCTCACCTTGTGTCTTAATATTACACTATTGGCGGGTCAGAGGTGGAAGGGGCGAACCGTCGCCTGCTTCCTGGTGGCGGGTGGAAGGCTCAGGGCGGTTTGCCCCCTATGGAGATTATCGGGGGGCGCCGGTAAGCCCTTGATAAGGGGTTGTTAAGAGAGTGTTAAACGGGGGGGCGTAGAGGTGTTGCCAAATACAGGTGTCGTCTGCTATACTCCTGCCTTGCGTGGAGCCTGTCCGCGGTCTGGAAGGCAGGCGAGAGTGATGTTGGCCGGGGAGGTGGTTCGTGGATATACCCCAATTCCCTAAGTGTCAGAAGTGCAAGGTGGGAGACCTGGTTCCGCTATCCGATTTCGGTAGTCAGGGCGCTCCCATTCACTTCAAGGCGTGGGCCTGTACTAACCCCGATTGCGGCTTCAACCTCAAGATCCGCAACGGCGACCTGTACGTCGACGAGCCCATAACCAGCGGCGCCCTTCATACCCCTCGCTACCGCTAGCGGCCGCTGAGCCTGCTGGTCTGGCGTGAACCCCCCGCCTGCGGCGCAGGGGCTGGTTCTCATTAGTCAGGACTACGACCTTATCTCCCTATTCCCAGGTATCGCATCCCCGTGGCCTCTATCCGCTCCCTGGAGAGGACGTTGCGACCGTCCAGCAGCAGGGAGCATCCCGGGAAGGAGGCGAAGTCCAGATCGCGGTACTGGTCGTGGAGCGCCTGTATGACCAGAGCGTCCGTGTGGGGAGGAGGGAAGGTGGGGGGAGCCTCGAGGCCCAGGCGGGCGATCTCCCCGCCGCTGAAGTAGGGGTCGTGGACGAGGACGCGCGCCCCGCCCGCGGCCAGCTCCCGCGCCAGGAGGAGGGTGCTGGAGTGGGCGGCCTCCTTGATGTTGGGGCGATAGGAGAGGCCGAGGATGAGGACAGTCTTTTCTCTGAGGGTTCCCAGCGCCTGGGCCAGCCTCTCGACGGCGTAGCGGGCCATGTCGTCGTTTATCCGACGGGCGGCCTTCGGCAGTTGAGCGGTCGCTGTCCCTTGCAGCAGGAAGTGGGGATAGACGGGGATGCAGTGCCCGCCTACGCCTACGCCCGGCTGGTGGATGTGGGAGAACGGCTGCGAGTTGGCGGCGGCGATCGCCTCCGTCACGTCGATGTCGTGCCGGTCGGCGGCCTGGGCCAGCTCGTTGGCGAGGGCGATGTTCAGGTCGCGGTAGGTGGTCTCGGCCAGCTTGACGAGCTCGGCCGTCTCGCAGTTGCGGACGCGCAGGACGTCCGCGTCCAGCGCCCGCTGATAGAACTCGACCGCCCGCTGTCTGCTCGCTTCGTCCGCGCCGCCCACGACTTTGGGGTAGTTGCGCAGGTCGGCGAGGATGCGGCCCACGTACACGCGCTCCGGACTGTAGGCCAGGAAGAGGTCGGCTCCGACGCGCAGGCCCGATGTCTCCAGTAGGGGGCCGAGGCGGCCGCGGGTGGTGCCTACGGGGACGGTCGTCTCCAGGATGACCAGCGTCGACGGCTGTAGGCCTTGGGCGATGGAGCGGGCGGCGTCGTCCAGGGCGGCGAAGTCGGCGCGCTTCTCGGCGGTCAGGCCCACCGGCACGATGATCACGACTACGTTGCTCCGCCCCACGGCGGCGGCGGTATCCGTGGTCGCCTCCAGCCGGTCGGCGGCATGGGCGGCGGCGAGCCCTTCCTCCAGGCCCTCCTCGTCAGGGTAGGGGCATCGGCCCTGGTCTATCTGCCGCGCGAGATCGGCGTCGATATCGCAGCCGACCACGTGCAGGCCCTTCGATGCGTACTGGACGGCCAGGGGGAGGCCTATCCTGCCCAGCCCCACGACGCAGACCGACGTGCGCTCGTCGCTCATGAGGCCCCCTCCTGGCTGGGTGCTCGCGTTATCGGCTGGCCGCGGCGCGCCGACTCCACGAGCTGAGAGGCGATCTCCAGGGCGGCGATGCCCTCCTCCGCGCCTACGGGCGGCTCCTTGCCCTCTCTCACCGCCTCGACGAAGCTCTCCAGCTCCACCCGCAGGGGCTCCCTGCTCTCCACCTTGAGCCGGGTCATGGCGCCGGCAGGGGCGGCCGGTTCTCTCTCGTAGAAAGAGAGCTCCTGGGTCAGGTAGTCGACCAGGAAGAGGCCCTTCTCTCCCAGCACCGAAAGCTGGCGGACCTTGGTGGGGGTGAGCCAGTTGACGTCGAGGACGCCGACCACGCCGTTGCCGAAGCGCAGGAGGCCGGACAGCATGTCCTCGTGGTCGGTGCTGATCCGCTGCTCGGTCTCGGCGTAGACCCTCTCCACCTCGGAGTCGAGGAGAAAGCGCATGATATCGATGTCGTGGGGCGCCAGGTCGTGCACCACCCCCACGTCTCGCACTCTCTGGGGGAAGGGCCCCGTGCGCCGCGCCTGCACCTGGAACACCCGTCCCAGCTCTCCCGCCCGCAGGCGGCGCTTCAGCTCCAGGATCGCGGGATTGAACCGCTCCACGTGGCCGATCATCAGGGGTACGCCCGCCTGCCGCGCCGCCTGCATCATCTCCCGGCCCTCGTCGAGGCCGGCGGCGATGGGCTTCTCCACCAGCAGCGGCACGCCGCTCTCGATGGCGGCCAAGGCCACCTCCCTGTGGAGACGGGTGGGCACGCACACCGATACCAGGTCCAGTCTCTCCTCCGCCAGCATCCGCCGGTAGTCCTCGTAGGCCTTGACGGTGCGCCCCTGGCCGGCGAGGCGCAGCCGCTCGGGAGAGATGTCGGCTACGGCCGCCAGTTGAACGCCCTCGATCTCGCTGTAGACACGGACGTGGTTGATGCCCATCGACCCCAGGCCGATGACGGCGGCGGTCGGGAGAGGGTTGGCGGTCTGGGGTGCGCCCGTCTTGGCCACGGCTAACCTCCTACCGGCGCCGGGCTCTGGTTGACCGCCCTGACGATGGTCTCCAGGTCGTCCGCGGTGAGCGCCGGGTGCACCGGCAGGGAGAGCACCTCGCGGCTGAGGCGCTCGGCTACGGGCAGGGTATCTCGATAGCCCATCTCGCGGTACAGAGGCTGCTGATGGATAGGCGTGGGGTAGTAGACGGCGGTCTGGATGCCGGACTGTTCGAGATGAGCCCCCAGCGCGTCGCGGTTCTGATAATCGTCGGGTCGGGGAGAGGGCACGCGCACGGTGTACTGGTGGTAGACGTGATAGGAATCAGGCCTCTCGCTGGGGGTGATGACCGACTGGAGGTTCTGGGACAGGTAGCGGGCGTTGGCGCGACGGCGCTCGTTGAACTCGCCCAGCTTGGCCAGTTGAGCGCCTCCGATGGCGGCGGCGATCTCGGTCATGCGGAAGTTGTAGCC
>CAZSRY010000030.1:0-13608 GCA_964609475.1 uncultured Dehalococcoidia bacterium | reverse complement strand
GACATCGACATGGACTTCGCCGACGACCGCCGCGACGAGGTGATCCGCTACGTCGCCGAGAAGTACGGCCATGACCACGTGGCCCAGATCATCACCTTCGGCACAATGGGGGCCAAGGCCGCCATCCGCGACGTGGGCCGTGCCCTGGGTATGACCTACGCCGACGTCGACCGCGTGGCCCGCCTGGTGCCCAATGCCCTCCACATGACGATCGAGCGGGCGCTGGATGAGAACGCCGAGCTGCGCGCCGCCTACGACCTCGACGAGCAGGTGCGACGCCTGGTGGATACCGCCCAGCGGCTGGAGGGCATCGCCCGCCACGCCAGCACCCATGCCGCCGGCGTGGTCATCTCCGGCGAGCCGCTGGTGGAGCACGTGCCCCTCCAGAGGCCCATTCGGGGCGCCCGCCTTAGCGAGGCCCAACCCGGCGGGGACAGCGCCATCCCCATGACCCAGTTCGCAATGGAGCAGGTGGCGGAGATAGGCCTCCTCAAGATGGATTTCCTGGGCCTGGTGAACCTGACCATTCTGGGTGAGGCTGTGAAGATCATCCGTGAGACGCGGGAGATCGAGGTCGACATCGATAACCTGCCCGACGGCGACCCCAAGACCTATGACATGCTCTCCCAGGGCGAGACCTTCGGCGTGTTCCAGTTGGAGAGCGCGGGGATGCGTCGCTACATACAGGAGTTGAAGCCTACCTCCGTCGGCGAGCTCGCCGCCATGGTCGCTCTATATCGTCCCGGCCCCATGCAGCACATCCCCACCTACTGCCGCGCCAAGCACGGTCAGGAGCAGATCCGCTACCCCCACCCCGACCTGGCGGACATCCTCGATGAAACCTACGGCGTGATCGTCTATCAGGACCAGGTACTGCTCATCGCCCAGAAGTTCGCCGGCTACACCCTGGGCGAGGCCGACATCATGCGCAAGGCCATGGGCAAGAAGATAGCGACGGTGATGCATGCCGAGCAGGAGAGGTTCATCGCCGGCGCCCGCGAGCGGGGCTACAGCGAGGCCGACGCCCGCCAGATCTTCGATCTCATAGAGCCCTTTGCCGGCTATGCCTTCAACAAAGCCCACGCCGTATCCTACGCCACCATCGCCTACCAGACGGCCTACCTCAAGGCCAACTACCCCGTCGAATACATGACTGCTGTGCTCATGCTGGCGCCCAGCCACCCCACCGGCGCCCAGGAGCGTGCCGCCGCTGCTGTCGCCGAGTGCGCGAAGCTTGGTATCCCCGTCCTACCGCCCGACATCAACCACAGCCAGGTCAACTTCGCCATCGAGACGCTGGAGAACGGAGATACGGGGATACGTTTTGCCCTGGCCATAATCAAGAACGTGGGAGCGGCCGCTGCCGAGAGCATCGTGGAAGCGCGGGAGGAGAAGGGCCCCTTCGCCTCGGTGGAGGACCTCTGCCGGCGGGCCAATCTGCGCAGCCTGAACAAGCGGGCCCTGGAGAGCATGGTCAAGGCGGGAGCGCTGGACTGCCTGGGCCAGCGCCCCACCCTCCTGGCCAACGTCGACCGCATCCTCTCCCTGGCCCAGCGGGAACAGCGGATGCGGGAATCGGGCCAGACCACGATGTTCGACCTGTTCGGCGAAAAGGTCAACGCCCCCCTCCCCAGCCTGGAGATGGAGCAGGCGGAGGCACCCCGCTCAGAGATCCTGGCCTGGGAGAAGGAGATGCTGGGCGTCTACGTGTCGGAGCATCCCTTCAGCGCCGCCGCCGCCACCCTGTCCGCTCACGTCACCGCTGTCTGCGGCGAAGTGAGTTCAGAGATGGCCGGCCGTGAGGTAGTGCTGGCGGGAATGGTCACCTCCACCCGCAACCTCTTCACCCGCGACGGTCGCACCTTCTGTGCCGCCGTCATCGAAGACCTGTCGGGCAGCGTCGAAGTGACCGTCTGGCCCGACCAGTACGATCAGACCCGTGATCTGTGGGTCGAGGGCAACATCCTCATGCTCCTGGCGCGGGTGCGGGAACGGGGCGAACGGCTCCAGGTGAGCGTGCAGCAGGTCGCCGTGTACCAGGCGGGAGGCCCCGGAACCGAGCCGTTCCTCATACCGGAGTGGGTCAGGAAAGGGGGGGCAGGAGCTAGAGACCGGCAACGGGCCTCCTCGTGGCCCCCGTCCGGTCGGCGGGTCGCTGCCGCTGGACGAGCTGCGGTCATCTCGCTGCGGCTGCGCATCGCCCTGAGGGAGACGGATGACGAGGCGGCCGATCGGGAGCGCCTGGCCGACCTCATGACTGCTCTCGTCGATTTCCCCGGCGAGGACGAGGTGCGCCTGATGGTTCACACCCGCACCGGCGAGGAGGTAGAGCTGGCCCTGCCCTCGGCGCGAGCCTGCGAGGAACTGCGTGTCAGGGTGGAAGAAGTGCTCGGCGAATGGGGAGAGGCGCGGCTGGAGGATTCGCGGGCGGCCGAGGCGCTTGCCGTCTCCGGTCCGAATCCAGGAAGCGCGGTCTGAGCAGCAAAGAGCCCTCTGCCGGCAGCAGGCCCCGGCGCCCGACGGCCGGCCCTAGGTGGTGTCTCGCCTGCTCAGAGGTGGTGGCTGCCCGTCGCGACACCTCCTCTCGGCAGGCATCGCAGCAGTACCCGCGTATCGACCGAGCGGTGCCACTTGCGCCGAAACCGACTATCGGTTATAAACCACCTTGCGTGAAGGATTTAACAACCCCTAGCACAGAGGAGGAGCCAAAATGGGTGACAGACTGAAAGGTAGAGTAGCCATCGTCACAGGCGCGGGCCGAGGCATCGGCCGCGGCGAGGCGCTGGCCCTGGCATCGGAAGGGGCCATCGTCATCGTCAATGACCTGGGCGGCACCCTCGACGGCAGCGGATCCGAAGCAACACCCGCCGAGGAGGTGGTGCAGGAGATCAAAAAGATGGGCGGCCTGGCAGCGGCCAACTACGACAACGTGGTCGAGACCGAAACGGGCGAGAAGCTGGTGAAGATGGCCTTGGACAGCTTCGGGCGGCTGGATATCGTTGTCAACAACGCTGGCATCCTGCGCGACCGCATGCTCTTCAACATGAACCCTGAGGACTGGGATGCCGTTATCGCCGTCCACCTGCGCGGCCACTACAATGTCACCAAGCCGGCCTGCGTCTACTTCCGCCAGGAGCGCAAAGGCGGCGTGATCATCAACACCGGATCCACGTCCGGTCTCGGAAACCCCGGCCAGACGAACTACGCCGCTGCCAAGGAGGGTATCGTCGGCTTCACCCGCACCGTCGCGCGGGAGATGGGTCGCTACGGCGTGCGCTGCAACGCCATCCGACCGCAGGCAGCCACCCGCATGACCCTCAGCCCCGACATGCGCGCCCGCTTCGAGCGAGCAGGCGAGGCGGGCATGAAGATGCTGGCCGCCCTGGAGAAGCAGGACCCCACGCAGATCGGGCCCATGGTGGCCTGGCTCTGCACCGACGAGGCGGCGAACGTCAACGGCCGCACCTTCCTGGTACGGGCCGGCTTCGTCGGGCTCTACTCCGAGCCGGACATAATCGCCTCAGTGGAGGGCGATGAGCTCTGGACGGTGGACAACCTATCGCCGCTTATTCCTGAGAAGGTGACGAAGGGCCTGGTCAACGAGTGGCCGGCCCAGCCGCCGAAGGAGTAAGAGAAAGAAAACAACCGCAGAACAAAGGAGTGGGCGGCAGACCTGCTGCCCACTCCTGTCTCAGTGCACTCGAATTGCGCGTTTCCTGCCGCCATAAGAACGAGGCCGGAGGCCCCGCATGAAATGGGTTGAACTGACCACCGCCCCCGACCAGCTCACGGCGGAGATGTGGTGTGACCTTCTCCGTAATGAGGGCGTGCCGGCCATGATCCGGCGCTCAGACGCCGCTGCTGCCTGGCAGGTTCTGATGATGCCCAGCCAGGTCATGGTCCCCGAGAGCCGCTATGAGGAGGCAGCGGCGATCCTGGCGGACTTGACCAAGGGCGAGGCACAGATCGAGCCCTAGAAAACGCCTCTACCTAGCCTTCGCAGGGGCGGCCTCTAGCCGCAACAGCGTCTCCTTCATGGCCAGACCGCCGCCGTAGCCGCCGAGGCTGCCGTCGCTGGCCACCACGCGATGACAGGGCACGACGATCGGCAGCGGATTCGCCCTCACCGCCTGCCCGACTGCCCGCGCCGCCCGCGGCTGCCCGATGCGCTCGGCCACCCATTCGTAGCTGCGGGTCTCCCCACGAGGGATCTCCAGCAGCGTTCGCCACACCTGACGCTGGAAAGCCGTGCCCTGATCCAGGTCCAGCTCGCCGGCGAACGACACCGCCTCGCGCAGGGCGTAGCGGCGCAGCTGCTGCGGCCAGTCTCCTACGTCCGCCAACTCGGCCGGATCCCCGGCGCCGCGTCGTCGCAGCTCCTCCTCCGCCGCCTCTACGCTCGCCAGGGGCAGGGTCGCCGCGCGCAGTCCCCTCTCGCTGAAGGCCAGCCCTATCCAGCCGAGCTTCGTCTCGCAAACACAGAACTTCATCGCTCCTACCTCCGGCGGCTACTTGCTCAGGTCGCTGACAGACTTTCGCAGCGTCTGCGATGGCCCGGGCCCCATCCTGGCCCACGAGGCGGGCCGCGCCCTATTATATCAACTTGCCCCCCAGCCGTCAGGCACCGCGGTTTGCGGTTTGCAGCGATACCTGATAGATTCGGGGTCAGCCGTCTATCAGCGCCGTGTAGTACGAATATCGCAGACATCTGGGGAGGCCGGACTGCCATGGGTGATGCGTCGCCGAGGAACAGGACGCTGAAAGTCCGCGGCCTGAGATTCCACTATGTGGAGTGGGGGGAGCCCTCTCTGCCGAGCATGGTGCTCCTGCACGGCCTCAACAGTCATTGTCGCCTCTGGGACACCTTCGCCCGCTCACTGTCGGAGTGCTACCACATCTTCGCCCTGGACCAGCGCGGCCATGGCGACACCCAATGGCCGACGGCCCCCACCTATGCTACCGGGGACTACGTCGGCGACCTGACGGCGCTCCTGGACGCCTGGGGCGTAGGGCGCGCCGTGCTGATAGGTCTTTCCATGGGTGGCCATAACGCCATCGCCTATGCCGCCAAGCATCCCCAGATGGTCTCACACCTGATCGTGGTCGACATGGCGCCCTATCGCGACTGGGAGATCGACCCGGAGATGAAGGCCCTGCAGGAGAGAGTGGCTCGGGAGGGGCATCCCCAGTTCGATGGGCCCGACTTCGCCTTTCAGCAATTCCGCGCCGCAAACACCATAGCCTCTGATGAGGCGCTGCGGCACAGGGCCGTCCATGCGGTCAAGCGGCTGCCAAACGGAAAGTACACGTTCAAGCATGATCCCAGGGTTGGGCTCTACTGGCGGCTGTCCGACCTCTGGCCGCTGCTTCCTTCTGTCAAGACGCCGACTCTCCTCGTTCGCGGGGGGCAGAGTCAGATACTCTCCAGCGAGGTGGCCAGGCGCATGCTGGATGCCTTCCCCAACGTCCGCATGGTGACGGTGGGAGAGGCGGGCCACACCGTGCCGGAGGACTGCCCCCAGCAGTTCGAGCAGGCGGTGCGCAGTTTCCTGGGCTGCTGAGAGGGGCCGAGGCACGATGCAAGGCGTCAAACCCGACATCGACTACAGGATCGAGCAGTTCCCGCTGCTGGACGAGCGCCAGACATTCTTCTACCTCCGGCGCACGGAAGAGGCGGTGATAGAGGCAGCGGGACGAATAGGCCGGGCGGGCGAGAACCGCGCCCGCCTGCTGGACGTGGGATGCGGGCTGGGGACGCAGGCTGCGAAGCTATGGCTACGGGGATGGGAAGCGCACGGCATCGATGCCTCGGAGTCGATGCTCAGGCTTGGTCAGTGGCGATCGCCCGTCGTTCACAAGTCGGTGCGCATGGTGCGGGGCATCGCCGAGTCGCTGCCCTTCCGGGACAACTCCTTCGACCTGGTGATCTGTCAGGGAGCGATGGATCATTTCGCAGACCCGCATCAGTTCGTGAGAGAGGCTGCCCGCATCTTGAAGCCTGACGGTCGCCTCATCATTGCCCTGGCCAACTACGACAGCCTCTCCTGCCGCATTGGTCAGACATTTCACGCTTTCATGGCCCTGATAGGCATGGACTCGCCGGCGCACTACCGGTATTGGAGGATACCCGAAGATCACACATTCAAGGGCACCTACAAGCTCTTGAAGGGTCTGGCGCGGGGGCGGCTGAGGCTGGCCGACATGCATGGCGCCTCGCTATTCCTATTCCTGCCGCCGTGGCGCCTTCTCCTGGAGTTGCTCTCTTTCCCCGCAGCGTTGGCCACCTTCAGGGTCATGGACCGCCTGGCCCATCGCTTCCCCATCGCCGCCGACGTGGTCGTAGGTATCTGGCAGAAGGACGTGTCTCCTAGCGCAACATGGCCTCAGCGAGGCGCTCCGGCTGATGGGAAGAGACGAAGTATCGCCGTGCCTTCCTATCTTGCTCGACGCTGATCTCGACGCCGCAGGACACGCCGGGCATGCTGTAATCGCGCCGACCCGCGCTCGACAGGCCCAGCCCCCAGCCGCCATGGAGCAGCCTGCTGTGCCCCCTCACCTCGCAGGCCTGGATCGCCTGCAAGGGCAGCGATCTGCTAAGGAAGCCGAAGCCGAGATCCACGCTATCATCGGTGACCGCGATCTTCAGCTGCCGGAACGCCGTCATGGCGATGACCATCACTGCCAGGACAGCCAGCATGATCGGGTAGTACAGCGCATACCACGTCCACGGCCGGTAGCCCTGCACAATGGGCCCGATGAGACCCGCTGCGACGGCACCGATGCCCATGAGCATTGTCGCCTGAATCCATAGAGACACCGCGACGCTCTCTCTGAATCTGTATGATGGCTGCTCTTTCATCTTCGACCCTCCGTGGTGTTCAAACCGTGCTCGCCCCCCGCCCCAGCGATCTCTCCGATGCTGCTAGTACATGTCAAGCGCTCCGATATCAAGGCTTGGTCGCAGCAATAGCCATTCCCATCGTCAACACCAACTTCCGCCCCGCTATGGTATGATCGGCCTGTGCACTCCCATGAAGAGGTTGTCAGACGGGAGAATGAGAGCCATGGAGAGAGAGCGCTTCCAAGAGCTAGTCAGGCAGGCGCTGCTGGCCCTGCCGGAGGTATTTCGGGAGAGGCTCTCCAACGTTGATATCGAGGTGGAGGACTATCCCAGCCCCGACGACCTGCGGGCGGCGAGGGTCAAGCGCGGTCAGACCCTCCTGGGCCTCTACCGCGGCATCCCCCTCACCCGCAGGGGCCTCGGCTACACAATGGTCCCTCCCGACCGCATAGTGATCTTCCAGCGCCCCATCGAGCGGGCCTGTCGCAGCGATGAGGAGATCATGGAGCGGGTGGCGCACACCGTCCGCCACGAGATCGCCCATCACTTCGGCATAGACGATGAGAGCCTGCGCCGGATGGGTGCGTACTAGGAGGTTCGGGCCGTGGCAGGGCGAGAGCGCGACGAAGAGCCGGAGTGGGACGAAGAGGGAAGCGACGAGTTCGACATCGAGGATGACGGCGGCCAGTGGGAGCTCGACCCCACGGACCCCAGTCACCCTGATTTCGACCTGTCGGAGGCGGCGGGCTATTCCGAATGGCAGGGGAGACGGGGGCTGCTCCCTCTGAGGCGCTGGGTCATCCTGCTGGTGACCATCGTGATCGTCTTCGCCCTGCTCTGGCCCGCCTGCGCGCGGATTCTCATGTAGAGCCGACAGCCGCTGAGTCTGCCGGTCTCGCCACACCTCCTTTCCCAGGGAAGCGACGCGGATGCGGTCGACGCCGAGATCGAGTACGTCGGGCTCGGTGGCCATCGCTGGTTGACGCTGAGGCCGAGGCCGTGCATGTTAGAGGGCGGAAGACCGCAGCGGGGACGCTGATCGGCACGGCACCTTCCAGAAGGGAGGGTACCAACGAAGTACCTCCGCGCAATCATCGGGGTGGGCCCCCAATCCTCATCGCTGACCGGGCGTCCGCGAGTGTCCTACGGCTGGGTCATCGTAGCGGTCGCCTTCATCGCCGCCTTCTCCGAGGTGTCCTTCTACAACCCCGTTCTGGGCGTGTTCGTCCGGCCTCTGGAGCATGAGTTCGGATGGAACCGGTTGACGGTTGCCCTTGCTATCACCATGGGCAACGTGGGGGGAGCCCTCCTATCGCCCGTTGCCGGTGCGGCTCTAGACCGCCGCGGCCCCCGCCTTCTAGTGGGCACGGGCGCGGCGGTAATGGGGATGTCGCTGCTGGCGCTCTCCTTGACGCAGACGCTGTGGTGGTTTTATTTCTTCTTCTTCTTCGGGCGGGCAACGGCCGTAGGCGCCATCAGCCTGGCCATCAGCGTCGTGGTCTCCAACTGGTTCATACGGAACCGCGGCATGGCGATGGGGATCGCCCTTCTGGGCAGCAGGGCGGGCATGGCCCTCCTTCCGCTGATGGTGCAATTGGTGCTGTTATGGTCGAACTGGCGCGTCGCCTGGCTCGTACTGGGCATCGTAGTGCTCGCCGTGGCGGTCGTTCCCAGCCTGCGATTTCTCCGCCGTCGGCCGGAGGACATCGGGCTTCTGCCTGACGGCGAGACGACGCCGACGGCAGGACCGACAGAGGAGGACGACAAAGAGGGGGAGCCGGAGGAGGACTGGACGCTGGCGCAGGCAGCGAGGACACCCGCCTTCTGGCTGGTGACGCTAGCTACCTCGCATGTCTTTATCATCAGCGGTTCGGTCAACCTGCACCAGATGCCGCATCTGGTCGATCAGGGGCTCAGCCCGATGCTGGCGGTCGGCGTTGTCAGCACCTCCGCCGTATTCGGCGGGATAGGGGGGCTGCTGGCGGGAATTCTACAGGCGCGCCTCGGTGGAAGGTGGACGCTGGCGATGGCACTGACGGGAGCGGCCGCCGGGCTGGTGATCCTCATCAACGCCGACAATCCGCTGCTGGCCTACGGCTACGGGATGTGGTACGGGCTCTCCTTCGGGGCCATGTTCACGATGACGCAGGTCATCTATGCCGAGTATTTTGGGCGCAAGGCCCTGGGGCGCATCCGGGGGGCGGTGGCCCCCTTACACATAGCCTTCAATGCTGCCGGGCCGCCTCTGGCGGGCTGGGCCTTCGACGTATCCGGAAGCTACACGCGCGTGTTTTCGGCCTTCGTGATCCTCCTGGCGATTGCCGTCGTATGGATGCTGCTGGCTGTGCCTCCGCGGCGCGGTGTAGCCTCACGCCCGGTTTGACAATGATCAACGCGGGGTATGACCTTCCAGCTCTGAGCGCGGAGGATGCGCCCGCGACTGTCCCTACACCGCCAGGTGCCCGCGATACTCGCCGAACACACTGCGCATGACGCCGCAGACCTCGTCCAGGGTGCAGTAGGCGTTGACGGCGTCCAGGATGTAGGGCATGAGGTTGGCGTCGCCCCGGCAGGCGTTCTCCAGGGCGCGCAGCCGCTGGGCCGCCAGCTCCCGATCCCTCTCGCGACGCAGCCGCTTCAGCCGCTCTCGCTGTCGCCGCTCCCCCTCGGGGTCTATGCGCAGGATCGGTATCTCCAGAGGCTCATCCATCGTGTACTCGTTCACGCCCACGATGACACGGCTGCCCTCCTCGATCTCCCTTTGGTAGCGATAGGAGGCCTGTGCGATCTCCCGCTGGAAGAAGCCGGCCTCCAGAGCGGGGATAACGCCACCCAGCTCCGCTATCCTGTCGAAGTAGGCCAGGCACTCCTCCTCCAGCGCATTCGTGAGTGACTCCAGGAAGTAGCTGCCGCCCAAGGGGTCGACCGTGTTGACGACGCCCGACTCGTGGCGTATGACCTGCTGTGTACGCAGGGCCAGGAGGGCCGCTCTCTCCGTAGGCAGGGCCAGGGCTTCGTCCAGAGAGTTGGTGTGCAGGGACTGGGTGCCACCCAGGACGGCGGCCAGCGCCTGGATCGTGACGCGCATCAGGTTCACCTCCGGCTGCTGCTGGGTCAGGCTGCAGCCAGCGGTCTGAGTGTGGAAGCGCATCCACCAGGAGCGGGGGTTCTTGGCGTTGAAGCGCTCCTTCATCAGGCGAGCCCAGATGCGGCGGGCGGCGCGGAACTTGGCGATCTCCTCGAAGAAGTCGTTGTGACAGTTGAAGAAGAAGGAGAGGCGGGGCGCGAAGTCGTCGATGTCCAGCCCCCGTTCCAGGGCGTGCTCCACGTAGGCGGCGCCATCGGCGAGGGTGAAGGCCAGCTCCTGAGCGGCGGTGGCGCCCGCCTCGCGGATGTGGTAGCCGGAGATGCTGATCGTGTTCCAGAGGGGAAGCTGCTGGGTGCCGAACTCGATCGTATCAGTCACCAGGCGCATGGACGGCTCGGGCGGGAAGATGAACTCGTTCTGGGCCATATACTCCTTGAGGATATCGTTCTGAATGGTGCCGCCCAGCCTCTCGCGGGGGATGCCTCGCTTCTCAGCCGCCGCGACATACATGGCCCAGATAACGGCGGCCGGGGAGTTGATGGTCATGGAGGTGGTGATCTCATCGACCGGGATGCCGTCGAACAGTATCTCCATGTCGGCGAGGGAGGAGATACCGACGCCGCACTTGCCGAACTCGCCGGCCGCCTCCGGAGAGTCGCTATCGTATCCCATGAGAGTGGGCAGGTCGAAGGCTACAGAGAGGCCGGTTTCGCCGTGCTCCAGGAGGTACTTATAGCGGGCGTTGGTCTCCTCGGCGCTGCCGAACCCAGAGAACATGCGCATCGTCCAGAGACGGCCCCGGTAGCCGCTGGCGTGGATGCCGCGTGTGAAGGGATGTTCGCCTGGATAGCCGAGATAGGCCTCATAGTCAAAGGAGGGGAGATCGCTGGGGTCGTACAAACGCTGGATCGGACGACCGGAGGCGGTGGTGAAGGGGGCCTTCCTTTCGGAGGCCTCTGCCTCGACTCGTTTCTCCCACTGAGCGCGACGTCGGCTTAGCCTCTGAACAGCCCTTCGGTCGAACATCTTCGCCTCCCCTGACAGAGCCGCAATGCTGCCAAGGGCATCCTACACGGCGGAGACCGCGCGTTCAACCGGGCCCACCCGTTCGGTAGATAGGAGACACCGTTCCTATCTGCAGGTGGGACAGATAGGCGAGTGGATAGGGAGGTCGCCCTGGTGGCGGCGGGCAGGCCGACCTCGCAGCAACCACACCGTCGCCAAAGTGTTGACGCTGGCCGAGCGACGATGTTAGGATTGTGCAGAAATGCGCAATCGGCCTACCTCGTGGCTGGTCTCTCTCCAAGAAGAGGCAGCGCGTGCCTGACTCTTGCTCGAGCCAGGCTTGAGCGCTGAGGTCCCCCAAAGGCTTGGGGCTGGTTGGAGGATAACGATGCCCCTCGATGTCCCTGACGTAGTGATCGATAGGCTGCCCGTCTATGCTCGCACCCTGGCCCATCTGGAGAGCCAAGGCCGGCAGGTGGTCAGCTCCCAGGAGTTGGGGGTAGAGCTAGGAGTGACCCCTGCCCAGATCCGCAAGGACCTGAGCTACTTCGGCCGCTTTGGCAAGCAGGGTCGAGGCTACAATGTGCAACGCTTGGCCAGAGAGCTGAAGATGATCCTGGGGTTGAACAGGGATTGGACGATGGCTCTGGTAGGGGTCGGTAACCTGGGGCGGGCCATTCTGACCTATCGCGGCTTCGCTCCCGAGGGGTTCCGCATCGTCGCAGCCTTCGATTCCGATTCTGACATCATCGGCAAGACGTTCGCGGGGATCGAAGTGCAGGACGTCAAGAACCTGCCGCAAACCCTCAACAGCAGGCCGGTGGACATCGGCATCGTAGCCGTCACGGCCGCCGCCGCCCAGGAGGTAGTAGATGCGCTGGTGCGTTGCGGTGTGAGGGCGATCCTCAACTATGCCCCCATTGCGCCTCGCGTGCCGGACGGGATACGCGTGAAGGACATCGAGCCGGTCCTGGCCCTTCAGAGCATGACCTACTATCTGAAGGCGATGGGCGCCCCAGAGCGGGCCCCTTCCTAGAGGCTGGCTACCAGAGACTCTTCCTCCGTGGGCAGGCTGCGCTTAATCACGTCCAGGTGCTCCAGGGCTATGCCGGCCCCGATGGCGGTGCAATCCATCGGGCTCTCCGCGATCTGGCAGGGGACACCCGTCTCCTGAGTGAGTAGCACGTCGATATTGCGGAGGAGGGCGCCACCTCCAGCGAGGACGATGCCGCGGTCAATGACGTCGGAGGCCAGCTCTGGGGCCGTCTGTTCCAGCACCGAACGCACTGCCTGGATGATGCTGGCGAGGCAGTCCTGGATAGCCTGGGTGATCTCGTGGGAGGTGATAATGATTGTCTTGGGGAGGCCGGTGATCTGGTCGCGGCCGCGGACCTCCATGGTAAGCTCCTCCTCCATGGGTAGAGCGCTACCGATAGCGATCTTCACATCCTCGGCGGTTCGGTCTCCGACGATGAGGTTGTGGCGACGCTTGATGTAGGCGGCGATGGCATCGTCCATGCGGTCGCCGGCCACCCGAACCGACTCGCTGACCACGATGCCATACATCGAGATGACAGCAGCCTCGGCGCGCCCGCCGCCGATATCCACCACCATGTTGCCGCTGGCGGAGCCTACCGGAATGCCGGCGCCGATGGCCGCTGCCAGAGGCTCCGGCACCAGGTGGGCCGGCCGGCGAGCACCGGCCTGCTCAGCGGCATCGCGCACCGCCCGTTGCTCGACGCTGGTCACCCCCGCCGGGATGCAGACCATCACCTCGGGCTTGATCAAGTTGAAGCGACCGAGCGCCCGGCCGATGAAGTAGCGCAGCATCGCCTCGGTGATCAGGTAGTCGGCAATAACGCCGTCGCGCATCGGCCGGATCACGGAGATGCTGCTCGGCGTGCGCCCGATCATGGTGCGCGCCTCGTTGCCCACAGCTACGACGGTGTTGTCACGGTTGGCTAGGGCCACCACCGACGGCTCATTGATCACGATCCCTCGGCCCTTGAGATACACAAGCACGTTGGCCGTACCCAGGTCTATACCCAATCTTTTCGTCAGCATTGTCTTCCCCCAAGCCTAGGTTATCGCTCCAGAGCGTTGGCGGCTGGGCGGTCCACCTCAGACCCGCTCCACCATGCCTCCCAACGACCTTAGTTTCTGATCCAGGGCCTCGTACCCCCTGTCGAGATGGTATATGTCGCTGATCTGCGTCTTGCCCTCGGCGGCAAGGGCGGCCAGCACGAGGGCTGCGCCCGCCCGCAGGTCGACGGCTCGCACGTTGGCGCCGATGAGCGGTGTCGGGCCGGTCACAATGGCAGTGGTGCCGGAGGTGATTACCTCGGCGCCCATCTTGCGCAGTTCACTCACGTAGAGCAGCCGGTTGTCGAAGACCCTCTCATAGATGGAGCTGACGCCGTGGGCCTGAGTGAGGAGGGTAGCCAGAGGGGCCTGCAGGTCTGTGGCCAGGCCGGGATAGGGCACCGCCTGAGCATTGATGGCCCGCAATGGCCCCGTCCGACGCACCCGCAGGCTGCCGTCCGTCTCCCTCGTTTCCACTCCCGCCTCGCCCAGCTTCCAGAGAAGGGCGTCGAGCTGGCGGGGCACTCCCTCTACGATCTCCACATCACCCTCCGTGATGGCGGCGGCGATGGCGAAGGTGCCGGCCTCGATG
>CAZSRY010000029.1:0-13810 GCA_964609475.1 uncultured Dehalococcoidia bacterium | reverse complement strand
CAGGTGGGAGGTAGCGGTCATGACCCCTTCGTATTCGGGGTCATGGGCGACGTCGAAGGTGACGGAGGCGACGTTGATACCCCCAGCGAGGCGGGGGTCGTCCCTCCCCACCAGCTCTCCGTCCATGTAGATGTTGGGCCGCATCCGAAGCAGGCGCTCGCGGTATTCTGCGGAACTGATCATGGCCATGGTTTCTGCCCTCCTAATCAGATGCTATAGCGGCCGAGCGGCTAGTTTGCCGACTCGGTAGGCCGACTTCAACTGTAATACCTCTTACCCCCAATGATCAAAGGGGCGGCGTTGTCCGTGACCCATTCCCCTTCTCAGTAGACGGGATTCGGATGTTCGCGGGCGGCAGGGCCGCCCCTGAGGCGGCGATGAGGCTCTCCGAGAGTGAAGGCTAGGAGGACAGATCGTCTATAAGCTCCAAGAGGACCAGTGGGGCCTTCTTCTTCTCGGTCTTCAGTTCAGCGAAGGGCGTAAGTTGAAGATCCCCTCTCACCTCGCCTACTATGCAGTCGGCCTTCCCGGCTATCAGGGCCTCCACGGCGGCGACGCCCAGTCGGGTGGCCAGCACACGGTCTCGTGCCGTAGGGGAGCCGCCGCGCTGAACATGGCCGAGCACAGTGACTCGACACTCGCGCTGAGTATAGGGCCGCAGTTGCTCAGCCACGGCGAAGGCACCGCCCGCCTCCTCGCCTTCGGCCACTACCACTATGAGGCTGCGGGCCTGTCGCAACACCCCCTTGCTCAACAGGCCGGCCAGCTCCTGTGTATCGGTGTCCACCTCGGGCACCAGGATGGCGTCGGCGCCGGCGGCGAGCCCTACCTCCAGGGCGAGGGCGCCGCAGTCCCTGCCCATGACCTCGACGAAGAAGACGCGCTCCGTTGCCTCCGCCGTATCGCGAAGGCGGTCCAATGCCTCCAGGGCGGTGTTCACGGCGGTATCGAATCCGATTGAGACGTCTGTTCCCGCAACATCGTTGTCGATGGTGGAGGGGACGAGAATGACGGCGACCCCCTGCTCGCGGGCCATGTCCATCGCGCCGCGGAGCGTGCCATCGCCGCCGAGGGCTATCAGGCCGTCGATGCCGGCCCGGCGCAGCACCTCTCCCCCTTTGGCCCGCCCTTCCCGGGTCATGAACTCCTGGCAACGGCCGGCGCCCAGGAAGATGCCCCCCCTCTGGATAGTGTTGCTGACCGAATCCCTGGTGAGCGGAACGAGGTCGCCGCTGAGGAGACCTTCGTAGCCGTCCCTGATGCCGACGACCTCCAGGCCGCGACGGGTGGCGGTGCGGACTACGGCCCGAACACAGGCGTTCATGCCAGGGGCATCGCCCCCGCTTGCCAGAACGGCGATACGCTTCATGTCAGCTCCTTGACTCAGAGAGCGCTCTTCCGGGGCGGCGCCTCGCAAGACCTGCAAGCTCAAGGAAAGGCGGCTACCGGCGCCGGATCAGAGGCTGGCCAGCAGGCGAAGCTCGTCGGCCAGCAGACGAGGCATGAGGAACCGCTCCCGCACTCTCTCCTTGCCGGCGCGGCCTATCGCCTCCGCCTCTTCGGGGTGGCGCAGCAGGTACAGGATCCGCTCGATGGCCTCCTCGTTACTCTCCACCAAGAACCCGCCCACGCCGTTCTCCATCTGGAGCGGTATGCCGCCGGCGCGGTTGGCCACGACGGGCGTGGCCTTCCACAGGCTCTCGGAGATAATCAGGCCGAACCCCTCGCGAATCGATTTCTGGAGGACGACATCGGAGGCCCGCTGGAAGGCGTTGACCTCGACATCGCTCACTCCGACGAGGTTTGTCCGTACGTGGACGTCGTCGTCGCCCTTCGTTTCCTCCACCACCTGCTTATAGATCTCCCAGCCCTCCGGATCGTCGTTGGCCATGGAGCCGAGCAGCGCCAACTGCAAGCCCGGCACCTCGCGGCGCACCAGGCGGTAGACTTCAATCACACCCAGCGGATCTTTCCAGGGATCGAAGCGCGATACCTGGGTAAGCAGTGGCTGGTGCGGGTCCACCCCCAACCAGATGAGTATGCCGTGGCAGAGCTCCTCCGGCAGACTCATGTTCTTGGGGCTGATGGGGTCGATGGCAGGGGCAATGGTAACCAGCCTCGCGTGCTCCAGACCCGGCGGCACGAATTGCTCCATGGTGAAGACAAGGGCATCGTAGTCGCTGAAGTAGCGGAACAGAAACGAAAGAACCTCTTCGTTAGGGCTGGAGGTGTCGATGTGGCAGCGCCATACCCACTTGGCGTCATCCTTCTCCTTGAAGTGCCGAATGGCAAGCGGTTGGGGGTCGTGGATGATGAAGAAATCGTACTGCTCATCCAGAAGGTCGGCGTTCAGCTTGTTGTACATCAGATAGGTCTCGCCGGCCAGCCGCGTCAGCTCCTCAGGCGCCCCCTGGAGGGCGTTGTGGAAGGATTTCGTGATGCTGAAGAACTGGGGGTCGCCGGAGATGAACTTCCAGTCGGCGTTGATCCCCAGGCCACGGTAGATGGGCACCAGCGACCGCAGGAGCTCGGAGACGCCGCCGCCATAGGCAGTAGCATTGATATGGGCGACGCGGGCTCCCTTAAGCTGGGCCGCGAGGGCACGTATCTCCTCCAGCGCCTCTGGGCTGACAAACGGCTCGTACGACTGGAAGTCAACTACGCCAACGTCCACATGGTCGAGCATTCAGGCACGTCCTCTCCGGCTAGCCCACCAATTGAAAGACGCTGTTCAACGACAGCCCAATCACGACATATATCCTACTCCTTATATTATCGGGAGCAGCCAATGTCAAGACTACCCAGCGGACTACGCCATTTGGTTGATCAGGGATACCATATCGTGCCGCAATACCTATATAATCCCTACGCGGCATGGTTGAGGTTGGGCCCAGCGGACCACGGCAAAGGAGAGGCCAATGGAACGCTCAGCAAAGACCCGATATCCGGCGGAGTTTGAGGTGGACGTACTGTTGAAAGACGGCTCGACCGTGCACCTGCGCCCCATACGCCCGGACGACGATGAGACGATGATCGCGCTCTTTGGCCGCTTCAGCCCGCAGACGGTGTATCTTCGCTTTCACCACGTCATCCGCGAGATGACGAAGGAGGAGGTGCAGAGATATACCCATGTCGACTATGAGGACACCTTCGCCCTGGTCGCGACCCTGGGCGAGCCGCCCGACGAGAAGATCATCGCCGTGGGGCGATACGCCCGCCTGGGCAACTCCGATAGGGCAGAGACAGCCTTCGTGGTGGAGGATAGCCACCAAGGGCGGGGGATATCCACCCACCTCTTGGAGCAGCTAGCCGTCGTGGCCCGCGACAAGGGGATCCGTACGTTCGAGGCGGAGGTGCTGGCCGAGAACGAGGCCATGATGGATGTGTTCAGGGAGAGCGGCTTCCAGGTGGAGAGCGAGTTCGCGCATGACGCCTACCACGTTGTCTTTCCCATCGAGCAGACCGCAGCGGTGGAGGAGAAGGCCGAGCAACGGGAGCAGGTGGCAGCGGAGGCGTCCGTTCGGGCCTTCTTCCACCCTCGCAGAGTGGCCGTCATCGGCGCCTCCCGCGAGCGGGGAACCATAGGGGGAGAGATATTCCACAACATCCTGCGCGACGGCTTCACAGGGGTGGCCTACCCCGTGAACCCCAGGGCGGAGGTCGTGGGGGCGGTTCGCGCCTACCCATCGATCCTGGACGTGCCGGACGACGTGGACCTGGCAATTGTGGTCGTGCCCGCCGAGCACGTCATTGAGGTGGCCGAGCAGTGCGCCCGCAAAGGGGTGCGCGGCCTGGTAGTCATATCGGCGGGGTTCAAGGAGACAGGCGAGGAGGGCGCGGAGCGCGAGACGGCCCTCCTGACGAAGGCCCACAGCTACGGCATGCGCCTGATCGGGCCCAACTGCATGGGGGTGCTGAACACCGACCCCAACATCAGCCTGAACGCTACCTTCTCGCCCGTCTTTCCGCCTGCGGGCAACGTCGCCCTGCTATCGCAGAGCGGCGCCCTGGGGCTGGCCCTGCTGGACTACGCCAGCGAGCTGAACATCGGCCTCTCGAGCTTTGTCAGCGTGGGCAACAAGGCAGACGTCTCGGCCAATGATCTCATCCAGTACTGGGAGCAGGATCCGCTGACCGACGTGATCCTGCTCTATCTGGAGTCGTTCGGGAACCCGCGGAAGTTCGCCCGCCTGGCGCGCCGCGTATCAGCGACAAAGCCCATCGTGGCGGTGAAGAGCGGCCGCACGGCGGCAGGCTCCCGCGCCGCCTTCTCCCATACCGGCGCCCTGGCCAGTCTCGACGTGGCGTCGGAGGCGCTTTTCCGTCAGGCAGGGGTGATACGAACAGACACGCTGGAGCAGCTATTCGACGTGGCGAATCTACTGGCTCACCAGCCGGTACCTCAGGGACGGCGGGTCGCCATCCTGACAAACGCCGGCGGGCCGGCCATCCTGGCAGCCGACGCCTGCGAGAGCTACGGCCTTGACGTGCCACCTCTCAGCGACGTGACCCTGAAGGCCCTGCGCGCTTTCCTGCCAGCGGCGGCAGGACTGTCAAACCCCATCGATCTGCTGGCCTCGGCAAGCGCAGAGGACTACGGCCGCGCCCTGCGCATCCTCCTCCAGGACGAGGGCGTGGACTCCATAATCGTTATCTACATACCGCCACTGGTCACGCAGCCCGAGGAGGTGGCCAGGGCCATCCGCGACGCCGCCAACGAGTTCTGGGGGCAGAAGCCGCTACTAGCCTGCTTCATGAGCGCGCGGGGGGCACCGCCGGAGCTCGCCTCCGATGGAGAGAGGGTCGTACCGTCCCTTGCCTTCCCGGAGGCGGCGGCTATGGCCCTGGCCAAGACGTGCGAGCATGCGGAATGGCGCAAGCGACCCAAGGGGACGGTCCCCAAGCTGCCCAAGGTCAATTCGGACAAGGGGCGTCAGATCGTGGAAAGGGCCCTGGCAGAAGGCAAAGGCGACACCGTATGGCTATCCGCGCCTGCCTGCGCCGAGTTGCTGGCGGCCTACGGCATCCGCTCAGCGAAGGCAAAACTGGCGCGGACCACGCGGGCGGCTGCTGAGGCGGCGAAGAGGATAGGCTTCCCCGTCGCCGCCAAGATAGCCTCGTCGACCATTACCCACAAGACGGACATCGGCGGCGTAGCGCTCAACCTTCAGTCGGAGGTGGCAGTGCGAGGAGCCTTCGACCTCATGAAGGACCGCCTGCGGGAGATGGGGCGGCTGCGGGAGATGGACGGGATAATGGTGCAGGAGATGGTGTCGGGGGGCATCGAGGCGATCGTCGGCGTTACCCAGGACCCATCCTTCGGCCCGCTGATGATGTTCGGCCTCGGCGGCACATATGTGGAGCTGCTGAAGGACATAGTCTTCCGAATCCACCCGCTGACAGACCTCGACGCCGGAGAGATGGTCCGTTCGCCCAAGGGCTACCCCCTGCTGGAGGGCTGGCGAGGGTCGGAACCCGGCGACACGGCAGCGCTGGAGGAGCTCCTGCTGCGGGTATCGGCCATGGTGGAGGAGATTCCCGAGATGATGGAGATGGACCTTAATCCGGTGAAGGTGCTGTCTCCGGGGCAGGGCTGCCTAGTAGTCGACACTCGCATTCTGCTGCAATCCCCTTGAAGCAAGAACATCATATTGACCCAAACATCCCTGCCAACGCTTGACGCAAGGTGAATTCATGCTTACAATCCCCTGTAGCCTAGGGCTGTCAGGATGGCGGCCTGGTGGTTGCGTACCCGTGAACAAGGCTGAGCACAGGTACTCGCAAGGTGGTATCAAATCCAGAAGGGAGGTCTAGGTAGACATGCACGATACCCCTAAACGGAGTGGCAGGATGGCCCGCTGGTGGCTCGTTCTGCTGACTCTAATCGCAATGATGGCCTTGGTAGCAATAGCCTGCGGGGGGGAGGAGGAGGAGGAGAAGACCCCGGCAGCAGGAGAGACCCCGGCAGCGGGGGAGACGCCGGAGGCCGCCGCCGGCGGCGCCCTGAAGATCGGTGTCCTCTTCGCCTTCACGGGCGACCTGGCCGAGTTCGGACCCAACATGGAGAACGGCACCAAGCTGGCGGCCAAGCACATTAACGACGCCGGCGGCGTCCTCGGCCAGGACATCCAGCTCAAGCGCGGCGATACCCAGACGGCACCGGCGGCGGGCGTTGATGCGGCCCGGCAACTGGTGGATCTCGAGGGGGTACAGGCCATTGTCGGCGCCCTCTCCAGCGGCGTCACCCAGGCGGTGGCCGAAGGGGTGACGATTCCCGAGGGGATCCTCCTCATCTCCCCGGCGTCCACATCCGTCGCAATAACGGCGCTGGACGACAATGATTTCGTCTTCCGGACGACGGTCTCCGACCTGGGCCAGGGGCCCGTCCTGGCCGACCTTGCCAACGAGCTTGGCTACGACAAGGTCTCCACGATCTACGTGAACAACCCCTACGGCGAGGGTCTCTCCGAGGCATTCGCCGACGCCTTCGAGGGGCTGGGAGGCGAGGTGCCGGCTCAGGTTCCCCATGAGCAGGAGCAGGCATCGTACCTGGCGGAGCTGCAACAGGCAGTCGAGGGTGAGCCCGACGCTCTAGCAGCGCTCAGCTACCCCCAGAGCGCCACCGTCTACCTCAAGGAGGCGATCGAGAACGACCTCATCGACACCTTCCTATTCTGCGACGGCACCAAGTCCAAGGACATCGTTGACGTTCTCGGCGCGGACACCGTGGAAGGAATGTGGGGCACTGCCGCCGGCGTGGGAGAGATCGCTGCGGACTGGAAGTCCGAGTTCGAGGCGGAGTACGGCGAGTTGCCGCCCCTGCCCTACATCGCTGAGTCCTACGATGCGGTAGTCATGATCGCCCTGGGCGCCGCCAAGGCCGGCTCTACCGACCCGGCCGCTATCCGCGACGCCATGCGCGAGCTCAACGACCCCGACGGCGAGGAGGTAAACGGGGGTTCCGAGGGCATCGCGAGAGCCCTGGAGCTGATCGGCGAGGGTGAGCCGATCAACTACGTAGGTATCTCCGGATTCTCTGGCTGGGATGACAAGGGCGACGTCGTTGCCGGCTTCATCGAGGTCTGGAAGTTCGAGGGTGGCGACATAGTCACTGTGAGGGTCGAGCCGGTCACCCTGGAGTAGACCACTTCACTGTCAACAGGACACGGCCCGGGGGCTCTCCTCCGGGCCGTGTTGTATTTGCCGACAAGCAGGGAACAGCGCCTATCAGGACGTGTCGCTGGGCGGGTAGCCATCGTCGGGCGGACGACCGGGGGTAGCCGCCGGCCCCTGCTCTGACTTCTCTCTCTCCGGCTCCTTGCCTACGAACAGCGACACGCGCTTCTCCTCCCCCAGTATCCCCCCCGATCGGATGAGGAGAACGGCCACCACCAACAGGCCGATGAGCAGGTTGCGAATGTAAAAGACGCGCGTCTCCAACAGGCCCGGCGCGTGATTGATCATCCAATCCGTCCCCGTCCAGATGCCCCAGACGACGAACGCGCCCAGCACGGCGCCCTTGTTGTTGCCGCTGCCGCCGACGATGAGCATCACCCAGATGAGAAAGGTGCCGAAGAAGGGGGCAAAGGTGTCTGGAGTGATCGCCCCGACGTGGTGAGCATACATGGCGCCGCCGATCCCCATGATGACGGCGCCGAAGACGAACGCCTGCATCTTGAAGGCGAAGATGTTCTTGCCGCTGGCCGCCGCCGTCATCTCGTCCTCGCGGATCGCCCGCAGCACACGCCCCCAGGGCGAGCGGATGCCCCGTTCGATGGCGATGTAGACGACTATCAGGATCGCCACCACTATGCCCAGGTAGACGTACTTGTAGTCGGAAGGGTCTACCAGGCCGTGCAGGGGCCGGGGAATGCCCACCATGCCCCGCGTGCCGTTGGCCAGCCAGCGCTCGTTGATGAACACGCGGCGCAGCGTCTCGGCAACCCCGATGGAGGCGATGGCCAGATAGTCCTCACGCAGGCTCAGCGTCGGTATGCCGATGATGAACGCCAGGATGCCGCAGGCGGCACCCGCCCCGAGAATCCCCAACACGTAGGGGAGCCCAAAGCCGCCGATGTACTCAACGTACGGCCCCGACTGGGGGTCCTTGGTGAGGATGGCGGTGGTGTAGGCCCCCACGGCAAAGAAGCCGGCGATGCCGAAGTTGAAGATGCCCGTATACCCCCAGTGCACGTTGAGGCCAAGGGCGAACACGGCGTAGATCCCCACCACTATGAAGAACGAGGCGAGATAGGACGGACTTAGTATGCCTTCCATCAGGTCTTCACCCCAAACAGGCCCCGCGGCCGCACGAGCAGGATAGCGAAGAGAAGCATAAACGCCACCGCCGGCTTATAGGCCGGCGAGATCCACTCCGTCGAAACCTCCTGGGAGATAGCCACGATCATGGCCCCCAACAGGGCCCCCTGCGGGCTGCCGATACCGCCGAGGATCGTCGCCGCGAACAGGGGCAGGAGGAGGATGAACCCCATCTCAGGCATCAGGTGCGTCTGGATGGCAAACAGCACTCCCGCCAGGCCTGCCAGAGCGCCGCCGATCGCCCACGTCCAGACAACGACCCGTTCCGTGTCGATGCCCGCGACGCGCGCCAGCTCCATGTTATCGGCGGTGGCGCGCATCGCCTTCCCCAGCTTCGTGCGGTAGAGGAGCAGATAGACAAGCGCCATCACCAGGACCGCAGTACAGCCAATGAATACCTGGTCGGGCTTGAGGGTGATGCCCAGGGGGAGTTTCATTGCCTTCTGAATACCGTAGACATAGAACTGCTGATCGGGTCCCCAGACGATGTAGACGATGCTGCGCAGGATGATCGCCATCCCCAGCGAGGCCATGGCAAGGATGACCAGGCCGACCCTCTTCTGACGCAGCGGCCGGTATACCAGCCTGTCGACGGCCACTGAGACGACGGCGACGATAATCATCGCCGCCGGGATCGCCAGGAGCATGCCGAAGCCGAAGGACAAGGGCCCAACGTGCCCGCCGCCGACCAAGGTCAGAAAAGCGATGTAGGCGCCGAGGGTCATCATGTCGCCGTGAGCAAAGTGGGCGAACTTGAGGACGCCGTAGATGAGGGTAAGGCCGATCGCGCCCAGGGCGATCACGCTGCCGACTATGATACCCACGACTACGAGCTGAGCCATTCCCGAATCCGTTATCCTCCCAGGTAAAGCCTCCCCACGTCCTCGCTGTCAAGCAGGCTCTGGCCGCTGCCCTCCAGGCCGTTCCTTCCCATCACGAGGACGTAGCCCCTGTGACAGAGGCTCAGGGCCTCTCGCGCATTCTGCTCCACGATGAGTATGGAGACCCCTGTGCGATTGATATCGCGGATCTTGGCCAGTATGTCATCCACCATCCGCGGCGAGATGCTGGCCGTCGGCTCATCCAGGAGGAGGAGGCGAGGGTCCAGCATGAGGGCGCGGGCAAAGGCCAGCATCTGGCGCTGGCCGCCGGAGAGCTTGCCCGCCCTGGTATGGGGCCTCTCGGCCAGGTCGGGGAAGAGTCCGTAGACCTCTTCCAGCCTCTTCCTATAGTCGTCCTTGCGAATGAAGGCCCCCATCTCCAGGTTCTCCTCGATGGTGAGGGAAGGGAAGACGTTCTCGCTCTGAGGCACGTAGCAGACGCCTTTCCGGACTATGAGCTGTGGCGCCAGGTTGGTGACATCCGTTCCGTCGAGGAGGACCTTGCCTTTCCTGACCTCGAGCAAGCCGAACACGGCCTTCATGAGGGTGGACTTGCCGGCGCCATTGGGGCCGATGACGGCGACGATCTCGTCCTTGTCGACCCTGATGGAGACACCATGCAGGATGTCCACTTCGCCGTATCCGGTCACTATGCCGTCAGCCTCAAGCACCGTCACCGGTACTGTCCTCCCAGGTAGGCCTCCAGGACCCGCTCATCATGGACCACCTCATCGGGCGAGCCCTCGGCGATCTTCTCGCCGCTGCTCATCACGATGACGGGGTTGCAGAGCCTGGCGACGAGGTCCATGTCGTGTTCAACAAGGAAGAAGGTGATACCGGCATCGTCCCGCAGGCGCTCGATGAGCGCGACCAGGCTCTTCATGAGAGTAGGGTTGACGCCGGCGCCGGGCTCATCGAGGAGGATCATCTGCGGGTCGCACATCAAGGTGCGGGCCAGCTCCAGAAGCTTCTTCTGGCCGGAGGAGAGGTTGGAGGCATACTCGTGGCGAAGGTGCCAGAGATTGACGAATTCGAGCACCTCCAGCGCCTTGTCGCGGATCCGCCGCTCCTGCCGCGCGACACGGAATGGCAGCAGCCACGGGTTCCAGAGCCTCTCGCCCGCCTGCCCGGCCGGGACGAGCATGAGGTTCTCGAGGACAGTCATGAGCTTGAGCTCCCTCGGGATCTGGAACGTCCTCACGATGCCTCTCGCGAATACCTTGTGCGGGGGCAGGCCATCGATGCGGCGATCAGCAAAGAAGATCCTGCCGCTGGTGGGCTTCAGGAAGCCTGTTGCCAGGTTGAAGAGGGTAGTCTTGCCAGCGCCGTTGGGCCCTATGAGGCCGGTAATGGTGCCCTTGCGCACCTGAAGGGAGCATTCATTCACCGCCTTCAGGCCCTCAAAGGTCTTGCCCACACGCTGTACATCCAGCAAAGCGTTGTTGGTCTCTGACACAGATACTGTCCTCGCAAGACGTGAAACCGCAGGACGGCAATCCTACTATACAAGAATGGCCATTCGGCCGCTACTGGCCGCCGCCGGGCATGGGCGCCCGGCGCGAGGCCTCCTCGCGGGCATCAGCCGACGCCAAGGCTGCGGGCACGACCTCGAGATTCCTCTACCCGGCTTCGATCTTCCAGCTACAGACCTTGCATATAGCACCGGGAATGCGCAATACTCTAGCGGCCGTACCGTTCCCTCCAGTGGCAATGGGTGCGGCCGGCCTCGTACGGTCGAGGCCCCACCGGTATCGCTCCGTGTGGCGGGGGACCGATAATGCCAAGGGCCCAGTCCCGAATCGCGATCCTCATCATCATCATCCTGGCCGTTGCCCTGCTGTCGGAGAGCCGCTCCACGGCCCCGTTGGAGATCGAGGGCATATGGGGCAGCGTTGACAGCCAAGGGAAGCTCCGGCTCGATTCTCCCCTCACCATCAGCCTGAACAAACCGATAACGCCGGAGGAGGCCCGCCGAAGCATAGTGCTGGAGCCCGGGGTGCCCGCGAGCTGGGCGATCCGTAGGGACGGGTCCTGGTTCGACCAGAGGACCGTCATCACCATCAACCCGGACAGGGCGCCGGTATTCGAGGAGGGCGCCAGCTATCAGATAAGGCTCAACGGCACCCGTTCCGCCCTCACATTCGAGACCGTCTCCGCACCCAAGGTGGTTGCCGCCCTGCCGAACGGCGAGGAGGCAAACACGGGAGAGCCGATCGTGATCGGCTTCGACCGGCAGATGGCGGAGACGAGCGCGGGCTTGGTGAGTATCGAGCCTCCCGTAGAGGTGGCTCCCCGCTGGGAGGGAAACGAGCTGGTGATGGACCACGCTCCCCTGAGGCCTGCCACCACCTACCAGGTGACGGTACCGGCAGAGGTGTTCGACGCCGCAGGCCATCTCCTGGAGGACCCCGTATCCTTCACTTTCACCACCGCCGCTGCGCCGCGGGTGGTCTCCGCAGAGCAACTGGGGACGGGCCTCCCCGATGACACCGTTGTGAAGGTGGCCTTCGACCAGCCGATGGATCGCGCCTCCGTGGAGGCATCCTTCAGGACGGAGCCGCCGAGCCGGGGCTGGTTCGAATGGCCCGATCCCGGGACTGTAGTCTGGCACTCGGCGGGGCTCAGCTATCATACCGTCTACTCGGCCACCATCGGCGGAACATCGGCAAGCGGGGAGCCGCTGCCGGAGCAAGAGGTTCTCCCGTTCCAGACAACCTGCCCGCCCGCGTCTGCCCCTATGCCCTCCTCGTCGGTCTCGATACCACAAGGAGGCAGCAACATCATCCTCACGTTCGATGATTTTGGACGCGCTGACCACGTCGGCTCCATCCTGGACACGCTGGCGGCCTTCAAGGTGAGGGCGGTCTTCTTCCCCATCGGCTCCTGGGCGAACGACAACCCGGCATTGATAGAGCGAATGCGGGCGGGCGGCCATATCGTCGGCAACCACACCTACGACCACGCCAACCTGACGACCCTGCCCGACGACTGCGTGCGCTGGGAGATCGTGAACGGGGTTCAGGGGTCGGGGCTGCTGCGTCCCCCCTATGGCGCCCTCGATGCCCGTGTCCAACAGATCGCCGCCTCTCTGGGCTACGAGATCTACCGCTGGAACATAGACAGCGAGGACTGGCGGGCCACCTCGCCGCAGGCGATAGTGAACAACGTGCTCAGCACAGCGCGCCCCGGCGGCGTCGTTGTCTTCCACATGTCGGCTTCTCACACGGCGGCCGCACTGCCCACGGTTATCCGGGGCCTCAGAGCCATGGGCCTCGTTGTCGGCTGGTAGCCGTAGGCAGCCCTCCCCACATCCCCGTTGTCCTCCCATCGCAGCACCTGTGAATACGCCCTGCGACAGATAGCCATTCCCTCAATTCCTCCGACGATACCTGATAGAGGGTGTGTCAGACGCATACCCTCTGGCTCTGCGTAGTGAAAAGGCAGCGAACCCAGGGGTTCACCATGAGCGAAAAGCGAATCTAGCGAGGTCACGGCGGACAGGACGATATGCTTGGACTGAGAACAGCCCGAGAGCGGGCCCGACTGGCAACCCTGGTGTTGCTGCTGCTCGTAGCCAGCGTGGCGGCAGTGGCGACCACGGGCGCCCACAACGATAAGGAGACAGACCGCTCACTGGAGCGCAGGACTGCCGTGGTTACCGCCCTGGACGAGGCCCGCGCCGATACCTTCCTTCTCGCCGCCCAGTTTGCGGCATCGCTATTCTCAGAAGACACGACCCCTCTCCAAGACACGTATCCCCGGGCCGATGTGACCATAAGAGAAGACATGCAAGCGGCAAGGGCCGCGCTGATTGCCATGGGCGAGATGGATGAGGTCGCCGCGATTGACAACGTCAGTGCGCAGCTGGAAGGGTTGATGCAAGACGCAGACGTGGTTGCCCTCCTGACCTCCACGGACCCCGATGCCCGGGCAGATCTGGGCAAACAGTACTACTCGGAAATATGGCCCAGGGTCGAGACAATGATGGCCGACCTGAACCAACTGGCCAGGGGACAGCAGAGCAAGCTGGCAGACGAGCGGGCGGCGGCAGGTCGCACCGCAGACGTCACACTCGCGCTGTTGATCGGGTTCAGCGTGTTTGCCTTCCTGGCGGGAACCGCGGCGCTCACCCTGCTCATCATGTCGATCCTGCGCCCTCTCGCCTCGCTTCAGGCGAACGCCAAAGCGGTCACTTCCGGAGACCTGGAGGCGAGAGCGGAGGTGTCCGGCCCGGAGGAGGTGGCCTCCCTGGCGCGGGCCTTCAACGAGATGACGGAAGCCCTGCTTGAGAGAACGACAGGACTTGAGGAGTCCGAGCGGAGGTATCATCAGCTCTTCGAGGAGTTGAACGACGCCGCCTTCCTAGCCGACTCCGAGACCGGCATTCTCCTGGACGCCAACAAAGAGGCTGAGACGCTGCTGGGGCGCACCCATGATGAGATCATCGGGATGCACCACAGCGAGCTGCACCCAGCGGAGAAGGCCGAGGAGTACAAACAGGGATTCGCCACACACGTTGAGAAGGGGCGTGCTGCCGACTGCGACGGTGAGGTCATGCGAAAGGACGGCACCGTTGTGCCGGTGGCGATCAGCACGACGGGCATGACCCT
>CAZSRY010000028.1:0-14078 GCA_964609475.1 uncultured Dehalococcoidia bacterium | reverse complement strand
AGGTACAGGTTATTGCCGTTGTTGAACCTGAAAGCCATCTGAACAACCCCCAGTTCGTGACCCACACGATCTCTGAAACCGCCCAGGGCCGCTTAACCAGGCCCGCCGCAGGGCGCAGAATTCTCCAGATTCCCCGGGCTAAGGTATTGACAAGCGGGAGCCGACAATGGTAGTATATGGCATACGGCAACCGCTTGCCGCCCACCACAAGGGTACTGCCGGAGGCGCGACATCAGATGAGACGGGTCTACCCTAACGAGGACGTCTGTATGGGCTGCGGACTGTGCGAGGTCTACTGCCAGGTCGAGCACTCGCGTTCCCGCGATGTCTTGAAGGCCTTCAAGAAGGAGCGCCGTCGCCCGTTGCCGCTCGTGCGTGTCGGCCAGGGCGCCCACAGCTTTGTGGCCGTGCAGTGCCAGCATTGCGCGGAGCCGTGGTGCGTGTATGCCTGCCTTACCGGTGCGCTGAGCAAGGACCCGATCAGCGGCGTGGTGGAGGTGGACAGGCAGAGATGCGTCGGCTGCTGGACCTGCGTGATGGCCTGCCCCTTCGGCGCCATCACCCCCGACATCGCCGAGGGCGCGATAGCGAAATGCGACCTCTGCCCGGGGCTATCTGTGCCGGCGTGCGTGGCCGGCTGTCCCAACGGGGCGCTGGTCTTCGTGGACGAGGCGGAGCAGGCGAAGGAACTGGCGGCTGTCCTGGCGGGGCAACCCGGCTGAGGAGAGCCGGCGAATGGGAAGGGCGAAGATGCCAAGGACTCGATACCTCATAATCGGCAACTCCGCCGGTGGTGTCGGCGCCGCGGAGGCGATCCGTGAGATAGACAGGGTGGGGCCCATCACCATCGTCTCGGACGAGCCCTACCCCGCATATTCGCGGCCCCTGATATCGGAGTACCTGTCGGGCCACCGCTCCCTCAGGGAGATGCTTCTCAGGAGGCCCACCTTCTACACCAAGAACGGCATCGAGAGCATCTTGGGGAAGCGGGCGACGCGGCTCGATGTTGAGGGCAGGTTCGTGGAGCTGGAGGACGGCAGCAGAATCGGCTGGGAGCGGCTGCTCCTGGCGACCGGCGGCTCGCCCATCATGCCCAAGATCAAAGGGGGCGACAGGCAGGGGGTCTTCACCTTCACCGGCCTGGACGACGCCAAGATGATGCGGCGCCTGGTACGGCCGGGGTCGACAGCGGTGGTCATCGGCGGAGGGCTCATCGGCATGAGCGTCAGCCAGGCCCTGATCGACCGCGGCGTGGCCGTGGTGATGGTCGAGCTCATGGACAGGGTGCTCAGCGCCGCCCTGGACAGACAGGCATCGCGGCTGGTGGAGAAGAGGCTGGAGGACGCCGGCATCAGGCTGTTCACAGGCCATACCGTAGAGGAGATCGTGGGGGCAGAAGGCGACGAGGAGTACGTCGGCGGCGTGGTGCTGGACGACGGGCGCCGCATCGACTGTCAATCGGTCGTGGTGGCCATCGGCGTGGCGCCGCGCACCGAGCTTCTGGCCGGCACCGCGGTGAAGGTGAACCGCGGGATAGCGATAGATCGCTACATGGCGACGAGCTGTCCGGACATCTATGCCTGCGGCGACGCGGCGGAGGCGTACGACTTCGTGCGCGGCGAGAGCCAGGTGATCCCGATATGGCCCAACGCCTACATGGGCGGACGGATCGCCGGCCATAACATGGCCAGCCTGTCCGGCAGACCGGCGGGCCTGCGAGTGGCCTACGGGGGCACCACGAACATGAACTCGTTCAACTACTTCGGCCTGCCCGTCGTCTCCGCCGGCATAGTCGAGCCGGAGGACGATGGGGCGACGTACAGGGCTCTGAGGGGACCATCGCGGAACGGCAACGGCTATCGCAAGGTGGTGCTCAGGGACAACCGGGTGGTGGGAATGGTCTTCGTGGGTGACATTCAGGGCTCAGGGATAGCCTTCGGGCTGATGAAGGAAAGGGTAAACGTGCGCGGCTTCAAGCGGGCCCTGGTCTCGGACGGGCTGAGCCTGGCCGCGCTTCCCGCTGAGGTGAGACGAACGATGATGTCCGAGCTGGCGCTGTCAGAGCCGGGCCGGACGGTGGGAGGGCGCGCATGAACGAGATAACGAGGCTGAGCAATCCCTATAACGATGACAAGGTGATCGCCGCCTGCTCCCTTTTCGGGATGATGGACACGTCGGGGCGCAGGTTCTCGGGCAGAGACGTTATCCGGGCCATCGCCAACATGCGCGAGCGGGGCAACGGCCTGGGCGGCGGCTTTGCCGTCTACGGCATATACCCGGAATACGCCCACTGCTACGCCCTCCACATCATGTACCCGAATGAGGAGGCGCAGGGGCAGGTCGAGGGGTTCCTGGCGGAGCGTTTCACGATCGTCAGGGACGAGAAGATCCCCACCCAGCGGACGGCGGGCATCGACGACCCGCCGCTGATCCGGCGCTACTTCGTGCTGGTGAAACGCACTGGGACAGACGGGCGGTCGGAGGAGGACTACGTCATCGACCAGGTGATGAAGATCAACGGCGGCCTCCCCGCCTACGTCTTCTCCAGCGGCAAGAACATGGGCGTCTTCAAGGGGGTCGGCCACCCCGCGGAGATAGCGCACTACTTCCGCCTGGAGGACTACGAGGGGTACCTGTGGACGGCCCACGGCCGATTCCCCACCAACACGTCCGGCTGGTGGGGCGGCGCCCACCCCTTCAACATCCTGGACTGGACGGTGATCCATAACGGCGAGATCTCTTCCTACGGAACGAACCAGCGCTATCTGGAGATGCACGGCTACCAGTGCACGATGCAGACCGACACTGAGGCCGTGGCCTACGCCGTAGACCTGCTGATGCGCAGGCACGGGCTCCCCATCGAGGCGATGGCCAAGGTGTTCGCCCCGCCGCTCTGGGAGCAGATCGAGCGCGCTCCCAGCGAGGAGCGGGCCCTGCTGACGGCCCTGCGCCAGGTCTACGGGGGCCTCCTGCTCAACGGGCCGTTCACGGTCATCATCGCCCGTCAGGGGGAGATGATCGGCCTTACGGACAGGATCAGGCTGCGCCCGCTGACGGCGGCGGTGAAGGGCGACGTGCTCTACCTGTCGTCGGAGGAGTCGGCGATCCGCCTGGTCTGCCCGGACGTGGAGGAGGCGTGGACGCCCATGGGCGGGGAGCCGATCGTCGGCCGGTTGCACGCGCCTCTCCCTGGACGCGAAGAGGGTCTGAGGGTGACGGCAGCATGAGGGCGAAGACGACAAGAGATGTGCCCCGCCTGCTGGGGAAGGGCAAGGCCGGAGCCCCCGACGAGGGACGCCTGGCGCGCACTTACCCCACCGTGGCGCCGGGCTTTGTCATACTCCGGGACGCGGAGCGCTGCATCGGCTGCCAGGTGTGCGTGCGTCAGTGCAGCTTCGACGCTCAGGCCTATGACGCGGAGGAGGACGAGGTCTACGGCATCGACGAGAACTGCGTCGGCTGCCAGCGCTGCGTGGCGTTCTGCCCCACGGACGCCCTGACGGTGACGGAGAGGCCGCCGCGATACAGGCAGAACTTCAACTGGCGTCCGGAGGTCATAGATGACATCCGGAGGCAGGCGGAGACGGGCGGCGTGCTGCTGACGGGCATGGGCAACGACAAGGCCCAGCCCATCTACTGGGACCACCTGCTGCTCAACGCCAGCCAGGTGACGAACCCCTCTATCGACCCTCTGCGGGAGCCGATGGAGCTGCGGACGTATCTGGGGCGAAGGCCGGAGCGGGTGGAGCTGGACCCTACCTCCACACGGCTGAAGACGCAGCCCGCGCCCCAGGTGATGGTGGAGACGCCGATACTCTTCTCGGCCATGTCCTACGGCGCGGTCAGCCTCAACGTGCACGAGTCGCTGGCCCGCGCCGCCGCCGAGGTGGGCACCCTCTTCAACACGGGAGAGGGCGGGCTTCATCGCAAGCTCTATCGATACGGGGACTCGACGATCGTGCAGGTGGCCTCGGGGCGCTTCGGGGTGAACCCCGAATACCTGGACCTGGCGCGGGTGGTGGAGATAAAGATCGGCCAGGGGGCGAAGCCGGGGATCGGCGGGCACCTCCCCGGTCACAAGGTCAGCAGCGAGGTCTCGGCGACGCGGATGATACCAACCGGCACGGATGCCCTGTCGCCGGCGCCTCAGCACGACATCTACTCCATCGAGGACCTGGCGCAGCTCATCTACGCCCTCAAGGAGGCGACCAACTACAGCAAGCCGGTGTCGGTCAAGATCGCGGCGGTGCACAACTCGGCGGCGATCGCCAGCGGGATAGCGCGCGCCGGCGCCGACATCATCGCCCTGGACGGGCTCAGGGGCGCTACCGGCGCCGCGCCCAAGATTATCCGTGACAACGTGGGCATACCGATCGAGCTGGCCCTGGCGGCGGTGGATACGCGCCTGCGGCAGGAGGGCATCCGCAACCAGGTGTCGATTATCGCCGCCGGCGGCATCAGGAACAGCGCCGACGTGGTGAAGGCGATAGCCCTGGGAGCCGACGCCGTCTACATCGGCACGGCGGCCCTCATCGCCCTGGGCTGCACGGTCTGCCAGCAGTGCCACACGGGGCGCTGCGCCTGGGGCATCTGCACCACGGACCGCTTCCTGAGCAAGAGGGTGAACCCGGACATCGGCGCCCAACGCCTGGTCAACCTCCTCCGCGGCTGGAGCCTGGAGATAAAGGAGATGCTGGGTGGGATGGGCATCAACGCCCTGGAGAGCCTGCGGGGCAATCGCCATCACCTGCGGGCGGTGGGACTCAGCGAGGCGGAGACGGAGGTCCTGGGGGTGAGGGTCGCCGGGTCCTAGAAGGCCAGGAAGATGAAGATAGACGCCGCCGACATGCACTACCGGAAGCTCAACCGCCTGGTCAGGGAGGCCGTCTCCAGGGGCGAGCGGCGGCTGGAGCTGCACAATGTGTTCGGCCAGCGCTACATCGGGACGAACCTCAGCAGCAGGGCGCGAATAGACATCTACGGCACCCCCGGCAACGACCTGGGCGCCTTCATGGACGGCCCGAAGATCGTCGTGCACGGCAACGCCCAGGACGGCTGCGGCAACACGATGAACGGGGGAACGATAGTGGTGCACGGTCGCGCGGGGGACATCAGCGGGCTGTCGGCGCGGGGAGGGAAGATCTTCATCCGCGACGACGTGGGCTATCGGGCCGGTATCCACATGAAGCAGCACAACGGCAAGAAGCCGCTGCTGATCATCGGCGGCACGGCCCAGGACTTCCTGGGCGAGTACATGGCCGGCGGCGTTCTCGTGGTGCTGGGCCTGACGCTGCGAAAGGGCGAGCCCCACAAGGCCAACCTCGTGGGGACGGGCATGCACGGCGGGGTCATCTACGTGCGCGGCCGGGTGGACGAGCACAGGTTGGGCAAAGAGGTGCAGATCGGTCAGCCCGAAGAGAGAGACCGCATCCTCCTGGCCAGGCTGGTGGGCCAGTTTGGGCGCCACTTCGGCTGCGACGCCGAGGAGGTCCTGTCAGGGGACTTCGTCAAGCTGACTCCGCTCTCGCTGCGGCCCTACGGCAGGTTGTACGCCGATTAGCGGCGCATCATCGAAACAGCGGGCAATGGATGGCCCGCCCTCTTTTTTCTCAGGCAGGGGGTTGACAAGAGGCGATCAGGCAGGCATAATTGGGTATCCGGCAACCACCTGCCGTATGCCGCAAATCCCCCGCTAGATCGTTCGGCAGGTCGACTACTACCTGGAAAGGAACGAGATAATGCCCAAACGTGAAGCAGTCCGAGTCTACGAGCCCGCGGCCAGCAATCCCTGGCATGATGCCTTGGCTCAGTTCGATGCCGTCGCCGACATAATACATCTCGAAGACGCCTTCCGCAACACGCTCCGCTGCTGCCAGCGGGAGCTGACGGTCAACTTCCCGGTTGAGATGGACGACCGCAGCAGGAAGGTGTTTACGGGCTACCGCATACAGCACACCGACTACCTGGGGCCCACCAAGGGCGGCCTGCGCTATCACGCCGATGTCACCATCGATGAGGTCAGAGCCCTGGCGATGTGGATGACCTGGAAGTGCGCCGCCTGCGGCCTTCCCTACGGAGGGGCTAAGGGCGGCGTTGTGGTGAACCCCAAGGAGCTCTCAAGGTCGGAGCTCGAGAACCTCACGCGGCGCTACGCGACCGAGATCAGCCCCATAATCGGCCCCTGGAAGGACATCCCTGCCCCGGACGTCAACACAAACGAGCAGACGATGGCCTGGATAATGGACACGATCAGCATGCACCGGGGCCAGCCCACGCCGGCGATAGTGACGGGTAAGCCGCTGAGCGTCTTCGGCAGCCAGGGCCGGTTCGAGGCCACGGGACGGGGCATTCTCTATCTGACGCAGGAGGCGTGCCGGTACAAGCATGTACCGCTGCAAGACACCCAGGTGGCAGTACAGGGCTACGGTAACGCGGGGGCTGTCTCTGCCTACCTGCTGCACCGCGCGGGCGCCCGCATAGTGGCGGCCAGCGACACCTCGGGCGGCATCTACAACGGCAAGGGAGTAGACCCCGACGCTCTGTGGCGGTACAAGCGAGAGGGCGGGAAGGTAGCTGAGAGCGGCTTCGGTGACCGCATTACCAATGCCGAGCTTCTCACCCTGCCGGTGGACATCCTTGTCCCCGCCGCCTTCGAGGGCCAGATCACGGAGAAGAACGCCGGCCAGGTCCAGGCACGGATGATCCTGGAGGCCGCCAACGGGCCGATCTCAGCCGGGGGAGAGAAGATCCTTAACGAGGCCGGGGTCTTTATCGTGCCTGACACACTGGCCAGCGCCGGCGGCGTCATAGTCTCCTACTTCGAGTGGGTCCAGAACCTCAACGCCAGCTATTGGGATGAGGAGGAGGTGAACCAGCGCCTCCATCGCATCATAAGCAAGGCCTTCCGCGAGATGGTGGAGGTCGCCGACCAGGAACAGCTTCCCATGCGAGATGCATCGATCGTGGTGGCCGTGCAGCGGGTAGTGGCGGCGGCGAGGGCGCGAGGGATCTATCCCTAGCCCGTCGACCGACGCCGGGTTGGAAGTAAAGGGGAAGAGGCGCTACAATAGCCTCGGCCCTCAGCCTATCGCCGGCCAGCCCATTCTGAGCGCTGGCCAGCGGAGGAGACTGCATGCTGCCAAGCGAGTCTCGCGACACCGAGAGGAAGGTCGTCGCCATCCTCAAGGTGCTGAGCGAATCGCCAGAGCCGCTGGGATCGATCAGCATTGCCCGCGGGTTGGAGGAGCACGGTATCCACCTCAGCGAGCGGGCGGTTAGATATCACCTCCGGATCACGGACGAGCGCGGCTTCACCCAGCCCCTGGGAAGAGACGGCAGGATGCTCACCCGCAAGGGGCAGGAGGAGCTGAGGAACGCTCTGGCGCCGGAGCAGATAGGTCTCGTCATCGAGAGGATCGCCTCCCTCGCCTTCCAGACGACGTTGGACCCCGAGCGACGCAGCGGTGAGGTGATCATAAACACCTCGCTCTTCCCCAAAGACAAGTTCAAGAAGGCCCTGTCGGCGATGAAGGACGCCTTCTCAGCCGGTATGTGCGTCAGCCATCTGGTGGCGGTGGGAGACGAGGGGGACAAGCTGGGCGACGTGATCGTGCCCGAGGGCCAGATGGGGTTGGCGACGGTCTGTAGCGCCACTATCAACGGGGTCTTTCTCAAGGCGGGCATACCGATGGACTCCCGATTCGGCGGCATACTGGAGATCCACGACTCCCTGCCGCGAAGGTTCGTGGCCATAATCCACTACGCCGGCTCGTCGCTGGACCCCTCGCTGGCATACATCAGGGCCCACATGACGCGGGTGCGTGAAGCGGCAACACAGGGCGAGGGCATGATTCTCGCCAACTTCCGCGAGATACCGGCGGCGGCGAAGCCGATGGCCGAAGACGTGGTGGGAAAGCTCAAGAATGCCGGCATCGGCGGGGTAGTCGTCATGGGCTATACCAGCCAGCCCGTCTGCCAGATCCCGGTCGGCTTGAACAAGGTGGGCGTTATCCTGCACGGAGGCCTGAACCCCGTCGCTGCAGCCGAAGAGGCCCGTATCGAGGCTGAGAACATCGCCAACAGCGGCACGATGGACTTCCGGCAGTTGCGGAGCTTCTGGGACATATAGACGGCGCCATCGCCTCCTTTCTGACGGGCTGCTTCCTCCCCACTTCCTCTTCGACCTCTCGTAGCACCATCGACTGCTCGCTGGTGTGGTCTTATGTCAATTAGCCGCCCGCCATTCCGGCCGAGCGCCCTATCGCTTATACTGCTCGGGGTAAGGAGCCACCAGGGAGGATAGACTATGGCGATGGAGACCTTTGACCTCACCAAGAAGGTGATCGTGGTTACGGGCGCCGCCCGCGGGCTGGGGAAGGAGATGACCCTGGCGCTGGCCAGGGCGGGCGCCGACATCGTCGCCGGCGACCTGCTTGCAGAGCAGAACGAGGGGACTGTCGAGGAGGTGCGCGCCCTGGGGCGTCGCGCCGTGGCAGTCACCCTCGACGTGCGCGATTCCCGCCAGTGCGAGGCGCTGATCTCGCGCTGTCTGGAGGAGTTCGGGCGCATCGATGTGATGCTGAGCAACGCCGGGCTCGGCGAGCGGCGCGGCCTCGGCAAGTCGCTCTGGGAGGTGACGGACGACGACTGGCACGACACGATCGACGTCAACCTATCGAGCGCCTTCTACTGCGCCCGCGCGGCCTCGCGGCCCATGATCGAGCAGAAGAGCGGGGTGATCATCAACCTGGGCTCGGGCACGGCGCTGCGGGGCAGTCCCCACATATTCCCCTACGCCGCCGCCAAGGCGGGGGTCATCTCCCTCACCCAGTCGCTGGCCATGATGCTGGCGCGGCACAATATCCGGGTGAACTGCATAATCCCCGGCGAGATCGCCCGCAGGCCGTGCGAGAGTAAGGAGGAGGAGGCGCTCTGGCGCGATCGGGGGCGGTTCTTCCCGGCGCAGAGGGTGGGCGAGCCCTGGGAGCTGGGCCCGCTGGCCGTCTTCCTGGCCTCGGACGCCTCCAGCTACATGACCGGACAGGGCTTCGCCATCGACGGCGGCTTCCTGGCGGGCGGCTACGCGCCGATACCGTTCGCGCCGGAGGTGTAGGAGAGCGCGGCGGCGGCGTCACTATCGCCCCCGGGGAGGGACACGGCTCGGCAAGGCCGGTAGCGGGCCCCTTTGGACTCGCGATCTTCCAGCAAGAGGGCCAGGCCCGCTGCGAGATAGGGTATTTCCACTATGCAGATGGGCGTAGTTCTTGCCGATATCTCTGTGAGGCCAAGGAGTAAGGCTTCTCTGTGCATCTAGGAGGTAGGAGGCAGGCATGTACAAGAAGATGCTCGTCCCTGTAGATGGCTCTCTCCGCTCGGAGGTAGTGGTACCCCATGCAGCCGAGACGGCGAAGGCGCTCGGCTGCAGCGTCAGGTTGATGACGGTGGTGGACCTATCGAAATCGAAGGGGAATGGGAATAGGGTCTCGGACGATGACGACGATGAAGTGACCAGCCTGGCTTGGGTGGAATCGCAGATCGAAGAGGCCGAGAGTCACCTGCGGCCGGTGGCGGAGCGCTTCGAAGACCAGGGGTTGAGTCCTGAGATGGAGGTCCGCTTCGGAACCCCCGGCGACGAGATATTGAAGGCGGCGGCAGAGCACGGAAGCGATATCATCGCCATGGCGACGCGCTCGCGGCGCGGGGTCTCCAGGCTGATGTTCGGCAGCGTGGCCGATCATGTGCTGAAGGAGTCGCACATACCGGTGCTGCTGATAACGGCTGCCTAGCAGACGCCTCGCATCCTCAGAGACAACGATAGCGATAGGAAGCGCAGAGTCTTCACGCGCCACCCTTTTCAGGGGACGCGTGATCGTATCGCATCGTCACCGCCGCCGATTGGACAGGGCCAACGCCGATCCAATCAGTATCCAAGGAGAACCGCCGGTGGCGGGCGCCCCTAACGGCCGTCCCAGCACCGGCGATTCATCAACTTCAGGTTTGCCCCTGTGTCTTACTTCTTGACGACGCCCAACGGCAGTAGCTCCTGGCCCCAGGTCTCGTTTATCACCTGGGCGGCAGAGGCGTACAGGGCGGAGCCAGCGCAGAGAAGCCCCTCGACGCCGGCTATCTGCTTGACCGTCTCGTTGTGCTCGCCGATCGCGAGCAGGAAGAAGAGGATGGTCAACGTCACGAACACGACCTGGAGGGCCAGCGATATCTTGAAGGTGCCTACCGTCATGTAGGCGGTGAACAGCCCCCAGGCCACGAGAAAGACGGTCATCCCGCTGACGGGAACCGGCTCTACCACGCCCGTGCGCTCCAGTATGATCAGGGCACCGAGCGCCATCCAGAAGGCACCGAACGAGCTGAAGGCGGTGAAGCCGAAGGTGTTGTTCTTCTTGGCCTCCCACATGCCGGCGAGGAACTGGGCAAGCCCTCCGTAGAAGAGGCCCACCGGCAGCACCATGCCGATCCCTTCAGTGGATATGATCTCGGCGTTGACTGTATTGAGGAGCAGCGTCGTCAGGCCGAAGCCTGCCAGACCCAGAGGGGCCGGATTGGCCAGCTTCTCGCTGACTACGATTCCCTTACTCTTTAGTTCGTCGACCTCCTTTCTCAGACTCTCGAGCTTCTCCTCGATGTTGTCACCAGCCACTAGCGAACACCTCCGTATCTAGAGTCGATTGTTATTCCAGCCATTTTCATACCGCATCCCTGACTTGGTGTCTACCGCCAACCTACGGACGCCCTCCCGCAGCCTCCGGTCGGCGGACTACGTCGAACCCCAAGGCAAGGGCGATAGCCCCGCGCCCTGTCTGGCGCAGGAGCGGCGAAGCCCGTACACTTGTATAGGGAGAAGGGTAAGGAGGACTCGGTGACCACGCCCCCGGCGATACAGACCTTCGGCCTGACGAAGTACTACGGGCCCGTCCTGGCCCTGGAAGACCTGGACCTGACGGTGCAGGGGGGAGACATCTTCGGCTTCCTGGGGCCCAACGGCGCCGGCAAGACGACGACGATCCGCCTCCTGCTGGATTTCATCCGCCCCAGCAGCGGCCGCGCCGAGATCCTGGGACACGACGCCCAGTCGGACTCGCCGGCGGTTCGGCGACGGGTGGGGTATCTATCGGGTGACGTCTCTCTCTACGAGAGCATGACCGGCGAGGGACTGCTAGGTCTGCTGGATGCGCTGCGGGGAGGCGGCCACCTGGCGTACGGCCGCGGCCTGGGCGACCGCCTGGAGCTGAACCTGGGCCGTCGCATCGGGGATTACTCCTCGGGCATGAAGCAGAAGCTGGGTCTGGTCGCCGCCCTCATGCCGCGGCCGGAGCTTCTCATGCTCGACGAGCCGACGAAGGGCCTGGACCCGCTGGTGCAGCAGGAGTTGTACGCGATCCTCAACGAGGAGCGGGAGCGCGGCTGCACGGTCTTCCTCTCCTCACACAATCTGCCGGAGGTGGAGAGGGTGTGCAACCGCGTGGGCATCGTGCGGCAGGGCAGGCTGGCGGCGGTGGAGGACGTGGACACGATACGGCATAAGAAGGTGCGCATCCTAACCCTAACCTTCAGCCGACCGGTGACACGGGAGGCCCTGCACATGGAGGGGGTGGAGATCCGCAGCCTGGACGGCAACCGCGCCGAGCTGGCCGTACTGGGGCACGTGCCGGAGATCCTGCGCCGGCTGGTGGAGCTCCCGATCGAAGATCTCGAGTTCCCCGAGGCCACCCTGGAGGATACGTTCATGAAGTTGTACGACGAGGAGAGGGCGCGATGAGCGTCGCCGTATTCCGGGTGAACCTGTGGTTCCATCGCTACACCGCCCTGGCGTGGGTTGTGGGGATGGGCGCCCTGGCCTTCCTGGTAGGAGCGCTATATCGCAGTATGGGAAACACGGACTATTCGTCGGTCATCGAGTCGATGCCCGATGCCTGGCTGGCGGCGGTCGGCCTGGACCCCGACATGCCCCTGACGGTGGGGGGGCAGCTTCCCGTGGAGACCTGGCTGACCACGGAGTTCCTGGGCTGGGGGGCGATAATGTTCGCCATCTACGCCGTGATCCACGGCAGCGGGGCGATCGCCAGGGAGGCCGAGAACGGCACCCTGGACCTGGTGCTGAGCCAGCCGCTACGCCGGAGCCAGCTTGTGGTGTCGAGGGCGCTCGTCTTCGTCCTCTCGTCCGCCGTCCTGGTGCTGGCGAGCGCCGCCGCGCTGCTGGCAGGCATCGCGACTGCCGGGGTGACCACCGACATCGTCCACCTCCTGCTCGCCGTCTTCCAGGCCTGGCTGGTGGCGCTGGCCGTCGCCGGCTACTCCCTCGCCTTCTCATGCCTGTTCCTCTCGACGGCCAAGGCAGGGGCCGCGGCGGGTCTCCTCACCACCGCCTTCTACGCGATAGATATTGTCGCTCGTACGGTGGAGAGAGTGAGCTGGCTGGGCAACGTGTCTCTGTTCCACTACTACGAGCCGCAGCAGATCCTCAACACGGGGGAGCTGTCGTGGACAGGGGTAGCGGTGTGCGCGGCGGTGGCCATCGGGGCGGCGGCGGCGGGGGCAGCCATATTCCAGCGCCGAGACATCCTGACCTAGCGGCCCGTCCGCGGACAGCCAAGCACCCGCCCGTCGGCATGCACGCGACAAGCGGGTGCTCAGATTCAAGAGGCTCTTCTATTTTGGCTGACGGCCGCGTCCGCCTAACAGTCCACTGAGCAGGAGGACAGGTCTGACCTAGTGAAGGTCAACTACTACGTCCAGGCCAGCGGGCGTTGTGCGGGCTATGATCATGGTCCCACCCAACGACGGCTTCACCTCGAGGGTGAAGGGGGCGTTCGCGCCAAGCACGACCGCCGGAGTCTGGGTGGTCAGGTCGATGGTGATCTCCGCCAGCTCCCCGTTCTCCAGCAGGTTGTCGCCGTCACCGACCAGCCAAACCCTCGACCAGGTCAGATCGGAGTTTGACACCAAGTTGTCGCGGTAGGCCATGACGACCTTGTTGCTGGCCGCCGAGGGGTCCAGGTTGACCGGGTCGCCGCCGGCCGCGTTGGCAAGGTCGAACACCAGGCTTGACACGTTTGTGCCGTCGGTGTTGGCGATAACGCTGCCACGCAGCTCAAGCGAACCCCTGGTCTTCTGGAGTCCGGAGTACACCGCCTCCTTGCCTCGCTCCGAGCTGAACAGACCGGTGCTCAACACGACGAAGGCAAAGACCGTCGCCACTACCACGAAGGCGATCAAGATGATGGCGGTCTCCAGACCGGTGATACCTTCCTCTTCCCGTCTTGCCCGATTGATGAACTTCAGTAGCTTACTCATTCAGTTCCTCCTTACCAGAATCTGGGGCCTTTCAGACGCGGCCCGTCGCCCTCTCTGGGCTAGTGGCAGCCATCCCTATGGCCGCCACTCCCGACCGTTTTCTTGGTCTGAATGTGTTTCGAAATGTAGGGTGATCAGATGAAGGGTGCTGGCACCCAAGTTGGGTGAGGGGCAACCCCTCAATGGCTATGAGGTCATGAGTGCGTGAATGTCTTGCAGATGGCAGCCCCAGGAAGGGCGCCCGCCCGCTATCCGCCGGCAGACCCCTCCACCAGGGTCAAGAGGGAGACGCGGATCTGGTCACGGTTGGCCTCGCTGAGGTGGAGGACCTGCACGTTGGGTCGCGCCCGGACGGCGTCGGCCCAGGGGTGGGAGCCGAGGAGGATGGTGCCCAGCACGCGCTTGCCGCTGTCGACCGCCGCCATCACCGTCGTCTGGAAGGCAGTGGAGAACAGCTCCATCTTGCCGATCTCGTCGATGACGACGAGGTCGCAGTCCTGCAGGGCGCGCTTGATGGCGGGGACGGCCACGGCGTCGATGCCGGCGACGTCAACGCCGTACTTGCTGACCCGATGGGGGCTGCGGATATCGACGTCGGCCAGGGTGGCGCGCTGGCCATCCAGGGTGACTATCTCAAAGCCGCGGCGACGGCCGCCGGGGGTGCGCAGCTCGCGGGTGTAGAAGCCGGCGGCCCTCAGGGGCAGGGATTCGACCACCTGGCGGATAAGGGTGGTCTTGCCGCAGCCGGGCCGGCCGGTCAGGAGGAAAAC
>CAZSRY010000027.1:9518-14083 GCA_964609475.1 uncultured Dehalococcoidia bacterium | reverse complement strand
CAAGCGAACGGTGTTAAGCCTGCGGACCGGATCGACAGCGGGTGCACGACCGCTCCTTGCTGTCGATCAGCGCACCGTTGCTTAGTAGGGAGGTTACTTGGCCGATAAGCATAACGGAGCGCGAACGTTCCCTCAAGCTCTGGTAAGGTGGCTGCGCAGAGTTGCTCCCATATCATCGGTCAGGATTCCCATTCACACATCTCATCCCGCCCTCCTCCTAGCGCTCGCGCTCATAGCGGTCCTGACCTTCGTGGTCTTCCCGCCTCACCGCGTCGCCGTCGTGGCCGACGGCATCAGCCGTGTCGTGGTGAGTCAGCAAAGGACCGACGCAGCGATAATGCGTCAGGCCGGCGTGACTCTGCTGCCCGGCGACACCGTCGTCCACCAGAGAAACGAGGACGGCGAGCTCGTCCTGACCGTCCAGCGGGCAACACCCGTGATGGTTGAGGCGGACGGCCGTCTTGTGTCCTGGCGCACCCGCGCCGACACCATCGGCGGGGCGCTTACTGAGATCGGAGTCAGCCTCGGGGATGAAGACAGCCTCTTCATCAATGACGTGCTGGCCACCCCTCGCGACCCGCTGACGCCGAATCCTGCCCTCGTGGCGACCAGAGCCCTGGGCCTGGCCGGAAATGCGGCCACGAACCCCCTGCTGTCTCAGCAACCTCTCGCTATCACCGTCCGTCGGGCCGTCCCCTTCGCCGTGCGCGAGGACGGACACAGCCTGAGCCTCCTTTCCAGTCAGCCCAGCCTGTCCCTGGCCCTGGAGGAGAACGGGATATTGCTGAGGCCGGGCGACCTCGTCTTCCCAGACCTGACCACACCGCTGGTCGCCGGTCTATCGGTTCACCTCTACCACGCCGACACGGTCAATGTCTTCCTTCCCGAGGACAAGGTCGTTCTCCATACACACCAGCCGACCGTGGGCAGCGCTCTCGCCGAGGCCGGCATACCTCTGGCGCCTCTGGACCGGGTCGAGCCGCCCAAGGCCGCGGCGGTGAAGGACCGCATGGATATTCAGGTTGTGCGGGTAATGGTGGGGAAGGTGCTGGAGCAAGAGGAGATAGCGTATGAGACCGGCTTCCGCGCTGACCCTGACCTCGCGTGGGGCGCCACGCGCCGTACGGAGGGGCAGGAAGGCGTCCGTCTCCTGGAGTACGAGGTCACCTACGAGAACGGCCAGGAGACGGGAAGGGCATTCGTTCGCGACTGGGTGGAGCGGGAGCCCGTAGATGCCGTGGTCTACTACTCGGGCCAGGATAACGTCACAGCGGCGGGAGTCCCCGACGGGCTAAGTGTAGTCAGCGTCATGCGTGTCTACGCTACCTGGTACAGCCCGGCCTCCTCCGGCGTTTCTCCCTCCTCGTCTGGATACGGTTTCACCAGCACCGGTGTGGCGGTCACCAGGGGCATTGTGGCCGTCGATCCCACCGTGATACCATACGGTACGCGGATGTACATCCCGGGCTACGGTTACGGGGTAGCCGCTGACTGTGGCGGTGCCGTCAAGGGCAACATCATAGACTTGGGATATCCCGATGGGGTCATCCCGAACTGGTCCTCGCGCTGGGTCGACATCTACATCCTTGGCCCCTAGCCGCGGAGAGAACCCTACGAAGCGGCGGCGGCCCGGCGCAATCCATCGCGCCCCTGGTCATCGCCCGACACGCCTCCTTCCTCGCGAGCTCCTGGAGGCCGGACTGACCGCCCGCAAGGCCCTGGGGCAGCACTTCCTCAGGGACCGTCGAATCCTGAACCGGATCGTAGCTGCGGCCAAGCTCTCCCCCGACGACACCGTAGTGGAGGTAGGTGCCGGCCTGGGAACCCTGACTGAGCAGCTTGCCAAACGCGTCGGCAAGGTCATCGCCCTGGAGGTGGACGAGGGGCTCTGCGCCTATCTACGCCGTCATCTTGACACCTTTCCCAACCTCTCGGTGGTCTCCGGCGATGTCCTCTCCCTTGCCCCCTCGCGGCTGCTCCGGAAAGGCGGCGGCCGGGCCCCATACGTAGTAGTAGCCAACCTTCCCTACTACATCGCTGCCCCCACCCTGCGCCACTTCCTGGAGAGCTCGCAGCCCCCCTCGCGACTGGTCGTCATGGTACATAGAGAGGTGGCTGAGAGCATCGTGGCCGGGCCCGGTCGGGCGACTCTGTTGGGGCTCAGCGTCCAGTTCTACGGATCACCCAGGCTCCTGTTCACCGTGCCGCCCTCCGCCTTCTACCCGCCGCCCAAGGTTCACTCGGCCCTGCTGCGGATAGACGTGCGGGAGACGCCCCTGGTGGCCGTCGATGACGTGCAGCGGTTCTTTCGCTTTCTGCGGGCGGGCTTCAGCGCGCCGCGAAAGCAGTTGCGCAACGCCCTGAGTCACGCCCTGGGACTCGATGCCGGCGCCGTGGCTGGTATTATGGCCGGTGCGGGCGTCGATTCTCGGCTACGTGCCCAGGCCCTCGGTCTGGAGGACTGGGCGACCCTGTACGGCGCCTTCCAGGAGGCGTCTGGCAAGGAAGCCGAAATCGAGGAGCGAGGATGAAGCTCCACCTCATCGCGCCGGCCAAGGTCAACTGGACGCTGGAGGCACTGGGCCGCCGCCCGGACGGCTATCACGAGGTCATGACCGTGCTTCAGACGCTGGACCTCTGCGACAGGGTCATCCTCTCGCCCGCTCGGGACGTGCAGGTGAGGGTGACCGGTCGCGTCGCCGACCTGTCGGGGGTATCCGCTGAGGAGAACCTGGCCTTTCGAGCGGCGGTTGCGCTGCGGCAAGAGGTCGCTGAGGCGGGCCTGGGCGCCTTGATCGAGCTGGAGAAGGTGGTTCCCGCGGCCGCTGGCCTGGGCGGCGCCAGCAGCGACGCTGCGGCCGCCCTGAGGGGTCTGAACCGTCTCTGGGGACTCGACCTGCCCCCAGCGGAGCTATCCCGGATAGGTGCGACGCTCGGCGCCGACGTGCCGTTCTTCCTGCATGGGGGGACGGCCCAGGCCAGCGGCCGCGGCGACGACGTCGCACCCCTTCCCGACGTTCCATCCCAGCGACTGCTCATCGCCCTGCCGCCGCCCTCGCTGCCCCGGAAGACGACGCAAATGTACGGACGCCTGAGGCCCGAGCACTATACTCAGGGCGAGCACACACGCCGGTTGGTGGACAGGCTGGCGGCGAGCGAGTCCCTGTCCGACGGCGACATCTTCAACGTCTTCGAGCGGGTGCTTGGAGAGGCGATGCCAGAAGTGGAAGAGGCTATCCGAAGCTGCCAAACGCTCGGCCTGGGCACGCCTCATCTCGCCGGCAGCGGCCCGGCTTTCTTCTACCTGCTGCCCGAGGGGCAAGAGATACCCGAGGCCCTGCAAGACCGCCTGCTGGGCGCCGGCCTGGAGCTGCTTCGCGCCAAGACCCTGCCCAGCGAGCGGGCAACCGCCTGGGAGGAGGAGGGCTGAGCGCCATGGCCGAGGTATTCGCCGGCTTCCTCTGCGGCTTCATCCTGGCCCTCATCACGACGCCTCTGGCCTCCCTCTGGTTGCTGCGGTCGCGAGGGGTTGTGCCCTTCATCTCGCGGGCGTTTCCAGAAGGCGTACCGGCGCCGCTCATCTCGGTGCCCGTGTCCAGCTTTGCCTTCCTCCTCTGGACCGGGTTAGGCATCGTGCTGGGCATGGCGCTCATAGCCAGCGATAGAGCGACGTCCCAGGGCGGGCTCGGCAGCCCCAACATCCTCTTCACCGTCATAGTCCTCCTGACAGCCGTGATCATCTTCCTGCCGCCCCTCGTACTACTGCGGCGGGCGCGTCGCTCCCTGATCCTCCTCGCCGTAACCTTCCTCGTGCTCTTCGGCTGGCTCACGCCCTATCTGGCGCAGTGGGGCTCCACTGACTGAACCTCGCCGTGATATGCTAGGGTGGAACGTTCCCGTAGCAGTGAGAGCTTCCCCATGCCTCCCAGCATCATCGACATGCACCTGCACACCACCCGCGGCGCCGCCGACAGCAGCCTCACGCCCGCCGAGCTGGCGGCGGAGGCCCGGCGTGTGGGCCTGAGCGGCGTCGTCATCACAGAGCACGACCGGCTGTGGGACCCCCTGGAGATCGAGCGCTTCCGTCAGGCCCATTCCCTGTTCGTGGCCAATGGCATGGAGGTGTCCACCGAACTGGGCCATATTTTGGTAATCGGCCTGGACAAGTACGTACCCGGCATCCGGCATGCCGAGGAGCTGCGACGGGTGGTTCAGGAGGCGGGCGGGTACATGATCGCCGCCCATCCCTTCCGGCACTACTTCTACAGCGTCTACTGGGTGCGTCAGGGATGGGAGCCGTTCGACATGACGCCGCAGCAGGCCGCCAAGCTCCCCATATTCGAGCTGGTGGACGCCGTGGAGGTGCTCAACGGCGGCAACAACAACCGCGAGAACCTGTTCGCCCTTCAGGTGGCCCAGATACTGGGAAAGCCGGGCATCGGCGGCAGCGACGCCCATTCCGACCAGGGCATCGGCCTCTACACCACCGTCTTCGAGAGGACGCTGGAGACGGAAGAGGACCTGCTGCGGGAGCTGAAGGCCGGGCGCTTCTATCCCGCCCACGG
>CAZSRY010000027.1:0-9418 GCA_964609475.1 uncultured Dehalococcoidia bacterium | reverse complement strand
CTTGGCCGCTACCTACGTAGCCCTGGATCTCGAGACCACCGGCCTTGACCCCGAGACCTGTGAGATCATAGAGATAGGCGCCGTAAGGTTCACCCCCGATCGGGAGCTGGAGACCTTCCATACCATGGTGAGACCTCGCGGCTCCCTGCCCTACTACATCCAGCGCCTCACCGGCATCCGCCCCAGCGAAGTAGAAGGGGCGCCCCTCTTCGCCGAGGTCGCCTCGAACCTGCGCTCCTTCCTCGCCGGCCTGCCGCTAATCGGCCAGAACGTCTCCTTCGACCTGAGCTTCCTCTCCGCCCAGGGCATCGGGCCCGCGGGGCCCGTCTTCGACACCCGCGAGATGGCGAATATCCTACTGACCGACCTCAGCGACCACAGCCTCCGCGCCCTGGCCCGCCATTTCGACGTCCACTTCCCCATCCGCCATCGCGCCCTCGCCGACGCCCAGGCGACGCGGCAGGTCTTCATCGCCCTCCGTGCCCGCCTGGCCGACCTGCCCCTTCAGACCCTGGCCGAGCTTCACCGCATCGCCTCCGCCGGCGAATGGCCCCTCCAGCACCTCGTCGCCGAGATACTGGAGGAGGCGCCGGCCCTGGCGCCGGGCGCGCCCCTGGTCGAAGAGCTGCCGCGCGCGGAGATCGCTCCTCCGCTCGTGGCCAAGGCTGCGCCCCTGCCCGTCTCTCCGGCGGAAGTGGAAGCTATTCTGGAGAGGCCCGCAGAGAGGCCGGAGACGTTCCCCGGCTTCGAGAGGCGCTCCGAGCAGATCGCCATGGCCCGAGAGGTGGCGGAGGCCCTGAGCGCCGGTCGGCACCTGGTAGTGGAGGCGGGGACAGGGACCGGCAAGTCGCTGGCCTATCTGGTGCCCGCCGCCTGCTATGCCCTCCGCAACAGCGCCCGCGTCGTCGTCTCCACCGATACCATCAACCTTCAAGAGCAACTGATAAGCAAGGACATACCCCTCCTCCAGCATCTTCTCGAGACTGAGTCGGCGGGCAGAGAGGGGGTAGCCCCGGACTCCCTTCGCTTCGCCCAACTGAAGGGCCGCCGCAACTACCTCTGCCCCTTGCGCCTGGCCGCCCTCAGACGCTCCACCTCCCTGAGCGCCCTCGAGGCCAAGCTGCTGGCCCGCATCCTCCTCTGGCTCCCCCGGACCGAGACCGGCGACCGCGCCGAGCTGAACCTATCGCCGCCGGAGGAGGCCGTCTGGAGCCGTATCAATGCCCAGAGCGAGGCCTGCCTGACCCTGCCCTGCCACTACGTCAGACGAGGCGCCTGCTTCCTCCAGCGGGCGAGAAGGCGCGCCGAGGCGTCTCATCTCCTCGTCGTCAACCACGCCCTCCTCCTGTCCGACATCGCCGTCGGAGGCCACGTACTGCCCGAATACCGTAACCTGGTCATCGATGAGGCCCACAACCTGGAGGACGAGGCCACCCAGCAGTTCGGATTCCAGGCCAGCGACGCCGACATAGCCGCCTTCCTCGACCGCCTCCACCAGAGAGCGAGGCGCGGGGGAGGTCTGGTGGCGAGCGTCCGGCAGAGCCTGCGCGGGTTCCGCTCCCGCCCCGCCGCGGCGCCCCTGCGCGACCTGGCCGAAGACCTGGCGGGGGCCGTCGAGAGCGCCCACAGGTCCCTGCCCAACCTCTTCGATCTCCTGTCCTCCTTCCTTTTTAACCATGTCGAGGAGGGGGGCGAGTACGACCAGAGGCTTCTCCTGAGCCGCGCCATGCGCGTCCAGCCCGATTGGCCCGCCATAGAGATGGCCTGGGAGAACCTCGACCTCGCCCTCCAGAACGTCGGCGGCCTGCTGGGACGGCTTGCCGAGGCCATCGCCGACGCTGAGGGCGAAGGGCTTCTCGCCCGCGAGGAGCTGATGGCGGAGGTCGCGGACCTGCTTCAGGAGGCGCACCGCCTGCGGGAAGGCATCGCCTCCGTGCTCGCCCGCGATGACCCCGAGACCATCGCCTGGCTCACCTGCGAGCGCTCAACCGGCGTCGTCACGCTCTCCGCAGCGCCCCTACAGGTGGGCGACGCCCTGCAGGCGGGGCTCTTCTCCCAGAAGGACAGCGTCGTCCTCACCGGCGCCACCCTGAGCGTGGAGGAGCGCTTCGACTACCTCTGCGAGCGCCTGGGCCTGGAGGAGCCGCAGGAGCTTCTGCTCGGCTCGCCCTTCGACTACGCCCGCTCCACCCTCATGCTCCTCCCCCGCGACATGCCCCAGCCCAACGACGTCCGCTACCAGGCCGCGCTGGAGCAGGCGGTGATCGACCTATGCCGCGCCAGCGAGGGTCGGGCGCTCATCCTCCTCACCTCCCACGGCGCCCTCAGGGCCACCTATGCCGCCGCCAAGGGGCCCCTGGAGCAACAGGAGATACTGGTGCTGGGGCAGAGCATCGATGGCCCTCCCAGGCGCCTGCTCAACTCCCTGCGCGAGAACCAGCGCACAGTCATCCTGGGGACGGCCAGCTTCTGGGAGGGTGTGGACATCGTCGGCGAGGCCCTATCCCTGCTCGTCATAGCGCGGCTGCCCTTCTCCGTGCCCACCGACCCCGTCTTTGTCGCCCGCTCAGCGCTCTATGAGGAGTCCTTCACGCAGTATGCCCTGCCCCAGGCCGTCCTTCGATTCAAGCAGGGCTTTGGGCGGCTCATCCGCCGCAAGACCGACAGGGGCGTTGTTGTCGTTTTGGATAGCCGTATCCGAGGCAAACCGTACGGCGCCGCCTTCCTCCAGTCGCTGCCGCCCTGCACCGTGGAGGACGCCCCCCTGCGCGACCTGCCGTCGGCCGTAGCCCGCTGGCTGGGGGAGAGCAACTCCCAAGGCTAGTGGGTTGGCAGTCTCGCAGACTTGAGTGTGGGGCAGTCATGAATCATTCTCCGCACACTTTGCTGTCCCCCAAATACAATCTTATCTGGGTGGGTGGGTGGGAAAGCCTGCCCGCCGAAGGAGGGAACAGCGCCTATGTTACGTGGGAGAAGGGGGGTGGTCGCGCCGCATGGCCCGAAAACCGCCCTTGCCGGCAGGCAGACACCCTACGGCGGCTAGGAAAGGTGCCGCCTCTCTACCAGTGCCACCTCCTCCTCGCGGCTGTGGGTCAGGCCGTCCAGGCGGGCGGCCCGCAGTTGACGCAGCAGAGCGCCCAACTCCGGCCCCGCAGATACGCCCAGCCGCTGGAGAGCGCGTCCGCCGAGGAAGGGCCGGACGTGTCGCCACTCCCTGAGAAAGCGCCCGACGCGCTCCCCCACGGCGCTCTCTCCGGCCCTCAGTCCGAGCGCCCACACCGCGGCGATGCTCAGAGGCTCCAGCATCTCCACCACCATGCTTGCCGCCAGCCTCCGTTTCTCCAGACCGGGCAGTAGTGCCCGCAGCCTCACCGCATCCTGCAGGGCCCGCTCATAGCGCCTGGGCAGCGAGAGCCGGCCCACCAGCGACTCCACCTCCGGAGCCCCGCTTTGCCAGCAGAGCACGCAGAGACAGACCTCGTCCCAGGGGGCCGGCCGCTCGTTCTGAGCGCGCATCAGCGCCTCAGCCCCTTGCCCGTCCAGCTCCAGGGACAGGGCACTCAGGATCCCCAGCTCCTGACAGCGCGCCAGCAGCACATGGGGCCTCTCCTCATAGAACATCGCCACCAGCTCACTCCGCAGCCGCGCGCCGCTTATCGTCTCCAGGTAGCCCAGGTCTCTTCTCAGCAGCCGGGCCGTGCCGTCCTCCAGCCTGAACGACAGCCTGATCTCGTAGCGGACCGCCCGCAGCATGCGGGTAGCGTCGTCCTGAAAGCTGCCCTCGTGCAGGACGCGGATCACCCCTCGCTCCAAGTCCCGGCGTCCGCCGTGCGGGTCGACCAGCTTTCCTGCGCCGGGATGCGTCAGCCGCAGCGCCATCGCATTCACCGTGAAATCCCGTCGCGCCAGGTCCTCATCCAGCGATGCCGGCTGCACCGTGGGAAGGGCGCCGGGATGGGAATAGCTCTCCGAGCGCGTATGGGCCAGGTCCAGACTGAAGGGAGCGCCCGTTACCGAGGCCGTCCCGAAGCTGGGATGCACGACCACGCGACTGCCGTACGCCCCAGCCAGCTCGTGGGCCAGCCCCGTCGCGTCGCCCTCCACCGCGATGTCGAGGTCCAGGTGCTCGCGGCCCAGCAGGAGGTCACGCACGCTCCCCCCAACGAGGTAGAGCGTCTCCCCTCGCCCCTCCGCCAAACGGACCGCCTCATCGAGGATCTCCCTGTTGGCGCTCGACAGTCGCTTTCCCAGGGCCGGCAGAAGACGCTCAGGTGGCATGGCAGGATTATAGCATGCCAGTACTCGCTGTGAGATATCGGTGCTCCCTGCCGTATCTAGAAGCTGCGCCTGCCTGCCGGCAAGCAGGGGATTCATCCCCCAGGATAGACACCAAGGACACCGCCTTGACAAACCCCGACGGCGGCTCCTATCATGCCCCTAAAGGCTGGCTCGCAGCGCCCGCTCTCGTGGGCAGGGACGGAGCGGTGGCTGCATCGCTGAAGTCACAAGGTCGATATGTGCTGCTTGCGAGGCGACGGTACAAGCGTTGCGGTGAAGCAGGGGGACCGCCTATGGGCGGTCTTGTCGCTTCTATTGGTTGGCCCTGCCGCCTGAAACGGGTTCTTGAGGGATCGCACATTGCCGGATTGGGAGCTATTGGAGAAGCAGTCGAGGGTCAAGTTTCGTGCCCCCTCCATTCTCCAGCAAGCCCTCGTTCACCGTTCCTATCTGAATGAATTCCCGGAATCCGGCCTCGAGTCCAACGAGCGCCTGGAGTTCCTGGGTGACGCCGTCCTCGGTCTCGTGGTGGCCAGCAAGCTATACGCCGACTATCCGGATCGCGGCGAAGGGCAACTCACGGAGATGAGGGCGGCGCTGGTTCGGCGGGACGCACTGGCCCGAGTTGCCAAGCGCCTGTCTTTGGGCGACTATCTCTTCCTCGGTCGAGGAGAGGAAGCGGCGGGCGGCAGAGAACGGCCCTCCAACCTGTCCGCCGCCTACGAGGCCGTGGTTGGGGCCATGTTCGTGGATGGCGGCATGGACAAGGCACGCCGATTCATAATCAGATCGCTGGCTTCAGAGATCGAGGCCCTTCCCAGGGGCCGCATCCTTGCCGATCCCAAGTCCCGTCTCCAGGAGCTGCTTCAGGCCCGCTACCAGAAGCCGCCGGACTACAGGGTCCTGCGGGATGAGGGGCCGGATCACTCCAAGCTCTTCACCGTCCAGGTGTCGGCGGGCAAGAGAGTCCTCGGTCTGGGGCAGGGAAAGAGCAAGCAGCGCGCCGAGAAGGAAGCGGCCCGCCGCGCCCTCGAGAAGCTGCAAGGAAAGGCCAAGCGGACAGCCAGGAGGGGATCAGCGGCCCATGCTGAGTCCTCCCTGAGGAGTGCTGATGTATCTTAAGCGCTTGGAGCTGCAGGGGTTCAAGAGCTTCGCCGCCCGCACCATCTTCGAGTTCGGGCCGGGCATAACCGCCATCGTCGGGCCCAACGGTGTCGGCAAGAGCAACGTCGCCGACGCCATCCGCTGGGTGCTGGGTGAGCAGAGCGGCCGTACCATCAGGGCCCGCCGCCTGGAGGACATCATATTCTCCGGCAGCAGCCAGAAGGCACCCGTCGGCATGGCCGAAGTGAGCCTTGTCCTCGACAACGGCGACGGCTGGCTGCCGATCGAGTTCGACGAGGTGGTCATCGGCCGCCGCGTCTACCGCGACGGCCAGAGCGAATACCTGATCAACCGCAATCGCGTGCGTCTCAAGGACATCCAGGAGCTGTTTCTGCATGCCCAGATGGGCCAGAGCGGCTACGCCTTCATGGGTCAGGGCCTCGTCGAGGAGGTGCTCAGCCTTCGCCCCGAGGAGCGCCGTGGCCTGGTCGAGGAGGCCGCCGACGTGCGTCGCTATCGCGTCAAACTCGATGAAGCCCGAAACCGCCTGACCGCCACCCGCGATAACCTGGAGCGGGCAAACCTGCTGGTATCCGAGATCGCCCCCACGTTGGCGCGGCTCGAGCGCCAGGCGGGAAGGGCTGCTACCCACGCCCGCCTCAGCCGCGAGCTGGCCCAGGCGCTCCAGGCCTGGTACGGCCACCTCTGGCGGGAGGCCCAGGACGCCCTCACAGCCGCCCTCGCCGCCTATGACCAGCGCCAGGAGGAGTACCGCCAGGCCGAAGCCCAGATTCAGGCCTGTCAGGAGGGCGCGCAGGCCCTGCAGAAGGCGATCGAAGAGCGCCGCCGCGACATCACCGAGCGCACTGCCGCCGAACGCGAGCTCGGCGAACAGGTGCGCCGCCTCGAGCACCAGTGCGCCCTCGATGAAGAGCGCCACCGATTGCTCAGCGAGCGCTGCCAGGAGCTGCGCTCGGACCTCGAGAGCCTGGAGATGGAGAGAGAGCGTCAGTCCCAGGGAGCAACGGGGGCCGACGACCGGCAGTCGGACATCGAGCAAGAGCTGGAGAAGGGCCTCTCGCGGCTCTTGGCCCACCGCCAGGAGCTCGCCCAGGCGGAGAAGGAGCGCGCCGAGCTGCGCCGCCAGGCCATAGAGGCCGAAGAGCAGGCCCTCCGGGCGCGGAACGCCGTCGAGGAGATGGACGGGCGCCTCGAGCGCATGCAGAAGACCGAGGACACCATCTCCCAGGACACCCGCGAGCTCAAGACTCGCAGAAAGGAGCTCCTGAGGCGGCTCGCCTCCCTGGCCGAGGAATTCCGCGTCCATCACGACGAGAAGCAGCGCCTTGAGCGGGAGCTGGCGTCCCTCGCCGACGGCCAGACGGCCCTCAACCAGCGGCTCGCCCAATCCAGGGCCGCCATCACCAAGGCAGAGGAGACCGTGCCCCAGCTGCAGGCCCAGCTCCAGCGAGCCGAGGCCCGCCAGGACATCCTCGGCCGCGTCCAGGCTCAGCACCAGGGCTTCGACACCGCCATACGCACCCTCCTCGTAGCCGCCGGTCGCATCCCGCCGGCAGAGGGGGAAGACCATCCAGAGCCGGGCAGCCTGCAGGGCGTTCTCGGTATTATGGCCAGGCTGGTGCGCGTGCCGTCCGGCCTGGAGAAGGCCATCGAGGCCGCCCTCGCCGAGAGCCTCCAGGCCATCGTCCTCGAGAGCCACAGCGACGCCCTGGCCGTCATCGAGCTCCTGACCGAGTATCAGAACGGCCGCGTCACCATGTACCCGCTGGACAGCCTCAGGCCGACGCGCCCGCTCGTCCTGCTGAAGGAGAAGGGCGTCCTCGGCGTGGCGTCGGAGCTGGTATCCTGCGACGGCCGTTACCGTCCCCTCATCGAGACCCTCCTCGGCCGCACCATCGTCGTCGAGAACATGCCCATGGCCCAGAGGGTCATCAAGCGGGGTCTCGGCAGCGTCGTCACCCTCGATGGCGAGCTCCTGCGACCGGTCGGCTCGATCACCAGCGGCACCTCGCGCACTGCCGGCGACCTCGTATCGCGGGAGAGCGAGCTGCAGCGTCTGCCCGAACAGACCTCGCAGTTCCAGTCCACCCTGGAGGGCCTGCAGGCCGAGATCGCTGGCCAGCGGGAGACGGTCAAGGAATGCGAGGCGTCTCTGGCCTCCCATGCCCAACGGCAACAGCGGTTGTGGCAGGAGAGGGCCGACATGGAGCAGTCCCTCGTCGAGCACCGCGGCCGCCTGGCGCTCCTCAGCGGCCAGATGCGAGAGCTGCGCAGCGAGGAGCGACGCAGCGCCGCGATCGAGAAGCAGATCCTCGGCGAACGCAAGGGCCTGCAGAAGGTGCGCGACACCCTCCTGGCAGAGGCGAAGGTCGCCGCGGAGACCGCTCAGCGCCACTCCGAGACCATCGCCGCCCTGAGCGAGCGCCTGCCGGCCCTAACCGAAGCTGTAACCCAGGCCAGCGCCGCCCTCGCCGCCGCCGAGGGTGAGCGCCGCGCCCTCGACCTCCGCCGTGAGGAGCAGGAGGCCGTCCTCGCCCGCAGCGAATCCCAGATCACCCGCAAACGCTCCCAACTGACCGAGCTGGAAAAAGAAGTCGAAGCCCTCGCCGAGAGGCTCCGGCAGGCCCAGCCGGCCCTGGCCGAGAAGCGGGAGGACTGGAAGGCCATAGGTCAGGTGGAGGCTCCGGAGCAGGAGGAGATGGCCCAGCTCGAATCGCGCGAGAAGGGCCTCAGGGGCGAGATGGAGGCCGCCCAGTCGCGGCGCCTCCAGGCCGAGCGGGGCCTCCTCGAGGCCCAGACCGAGGTCAGGCTCAAGACCGACGAGCTGAACTCCCTCCGAGAGGCCATGGAGGTCGAAGGCCTGACCCCCACCGAGACCGGCGACGTCGTCCCCATCGCTCCCCAGCCGCCGGAGGAGGTCCCCCTCTGGCTGGCCACCGAGCCGGAGACGGCGGACGAGTCCCAGGGCCGTCTGCCCCCCATACAGGGCGGCGCCGCCATCGACCCCGTCGCCCTCAAGGAGCAGATCAGCCACCTCCGTGCCCGCATCCGCTCCCTGGGCTCCGTCGACTCCCAGGCCCCCGCCGACTACGCCGAGAGCAAGGAGCGCTACGACTTCCTCACCGGCCAGATGGAGGACCTTCGCCAGGCTGAGGAGTCCTTACAGGAGGCGATCGTCGAGCTGGAGGGGAACATCAAGGAGCGCTTCACCACCGCCTTCCACCAGGTCAACGAGCGCTTCCAGGGCTACTTCACCACCTTCTTCGGCGGCGGCACCGCCGAGCTCACCCTCACCGAGGCGGACGACTACCAGGACCCCGGCATCGACATCGCGGCCCAGCCTCCCGGCAAGCGCGTGACCAACCTGGCCATGCTCTCCGGCGGCGAGAGGGCCCTGACCGCCGTCTCCCTCCTCTTCGCCCTCCTCCAGACGCGGCCCTCCCCCTTCTGCGTGCTGGACGAAGTCGACGCCATGCTCGACGAATCGAACGTCGGCCGCTTCGCCGACTCGCTCCGTCAGCTTGCCGACGCCAGCCAGTTCATCATCGTCACCCACAACCGGCGCACCACCGAGATGGCCGACCACATCTACGGCATATCGATGGGTCAGGACAGCACCTCCGCCGTCCTCTCCCTCCGCCTCAGCGACCTCGACCCCGAGTCGTAGCTCACCGCCGCACCGCTCACAAACACGTGACAGGAGCGTACCTGACCTGATAGAATGCACGCGACATGCATATCCCCCTACTACCCGTCATAGGCTCTGCGGCACGAGCCCTCTGGAACAAGCTCCGCGGTAGGCCCACTGTGCAGGCCGACCGCGGAGCGACTGCTGCCGGACATGATATCAGCGCCCCCGTTGCCACAGGCAGCAGCGTGCTCGCCACTGACCAAGCTGCCCCCCAGACCGCCTCCACTGGCGGCATAAACATAGTCGCGCAGGAGGGGTCCGCCGTCCATGTCGGGCCATTGGTTTACCTAGATGGCCTGCCACAGGCCGAGAACCCAGTTCTGC
>CAZSRY010000026.1:0-14942 GCA_964609475.1 uncultured Dehalococcoidia bacterium | reverse complement strand
GAATGGGGTTCAGGAGGTCGTGGGCCTGCCCGCCGACGGCGGGTTCGAATCCCACCGCCCCGACCAGCAGATTCATTCTTCCCCTTGCCCAACCCTCATAGACCTACGGGTTAGGTGATCTCTTCCCAAGCTCCCCCTCAAGTCACACCGGCGTCCTTTTCAGGAACCAGCCTTGACAGTCACGTCTAGGCTGTCCTAGAGTTCGACTGTCAATCTGGAAGTTGCGGAACCAAGGGAAGAAGGAGGGGTTCTTCATAGGTAAACCACTGGCCCTTAGGCAGAACCGGAATCACGGTTATCCGAAGACGGGCTGCTAGTACGAGGCGGAGAAATCTTGTGCTTTCACAGAACTCTCATGGGGGTGACTGAAGTATGTATCGAAAAGGCAAGTCGAACAGGCTCAAGCTTTTCCTAGCCGTATTTCTCCTGGCGGTGTTGACGGTGCCGATACTCGTGTCCTGCGAAGAGGAGGAATCCTCCGAGGGGACGCCAGCGGCAACGGAATCAGACCTCCTCGTCGATCCAATCAAGCTAGACGCTGGATACGTTTCCGGAACAGTGATTGGCGAACCCGGGAATGAAGTGCGTGTCTATCGAGGGATCCCATATGCCGCCCCACCTGTGGGCGATCTGCGGTGGAAGCCGCCGCAACCGGTTGAAGCCTGGTCGGGAATACGCGAGGCCACCGTCTTCAGCGCCAGCTGCGCCCAGCAGCAGGCCGGCTGGGTCTCGGGAAGCATATCGGGGAGCGTAAGTGAAGACTGTCTCTACTTGAACGTATTCACTCCGGCCAAGAAGAGCAGCGAGCGGTTGCCCGTGATGGTCTGGTTCCACGGTGGTGGCTTTGCCGTCGGCTCAGCCAACCAGGTACCGTACATCTCGCCTGCTCTTCCCCAGCACGGTGTGGTCATGGTGGGTGTCAACCATCGACTTGGGCCTATAGGCCTGCTGGCCCACCCCGCGCTCACCGCGGAATCACCGAACGGCGTTTCAGGGAACTACTTGTTCCTGGACCTGATTGCTGCCCTGCAGTGGGTGCGGACCAACATCGCGGCCTTTGGCGGCGACCCGAACAACGTCACGGTCTTCGGCGAGTCAGGCGGCGGCGGCAAGAGCGACGCCCTGGTGGCTTCGCCCCTGGCCAAGGGACTTCTCCACCGCGCGATCCTCGAAAGCGGGGCAAACAGTGACGACGGCGGAATCCGGCAGGTGCTCTCCCTGGAGGAAGCAGAGGCGCTGGGTGAGCAACTGGTGGCCAAGCTTGGCATTTCAGAGGACGAAGATGTGCTCGCGGCTCTTCGTGCCACTCCCTATGAAAGAATCCTGGAAGCGAGTGCGGAGATGAGCAAAGAAATCACGGAGGCGATTCCAGAGGCAGAGGGAGTTGGCGTCTTGGATAATTTGGTGGTAGACGGCTGGTTCATGACGGACACGCCAACAAACGTGTTCGAAGCGGGCAACCACAACGACGTCTCCCTGATAACGTGCGCAAACCTGGGGGAACTGACGGCCGAAGAGACTGTCATACGGCTGCCATTTCTGATTGACGCGTACGTCACCAGGTTGACCGCCGTTGGCGAAAGCGGCAACAAAGCCTACGCTGCCCTATTCAGTCAGGTTCCAAGCGCATGGAGAGAAGACGGCGTCCTGGCCTTCCACGGGCTTGAGCTACCGTATGTTTTCGGCCTGTTGGGCATAGTGGGGCACCCCATATTCTACGGGACATTCGCCCAGCCCTCAGGCGCGCAACAGCAAGACCCGGGCCTTACCGAAGACGACGAGCAGGTCTCTGAGGCAATGATGACCATGTGGGCCCAGTTCGCCAAGACCGGAGACCCGAGCGTGGAAGGCCTGATCGACTGGCCGGCCTGGGACTCTGCCAACGACCAATACCTTGACATAGCGTGGCCGTTGGAGGTCAAGTCCGGGTATTCGGAGATCGTCCCGCAAGAATGAGCCGGTAGGTGTTTCCTCTTCGAGGGGTTCTGTCATCGGGCAGGACCCCTTGATGTTGGTTTGGGCCCGGCAAGGGCGTTAACCCCAGCGCAGTGCCGGTCGCCCCGAACATTGACGCTCTCACCTCAGACACGAGCCCAGCGGCCTATGGCTGTATCGCTGCTATGGCCCGATATAGATCGCCTTGGTCGCTGGCAACCACCATGGTGAACGCGTTTCCCTCCAGCCACGAGTACACGTACTCCCTCTCGCTGAACCACCAGATCCGCACCTGGTCCTCGTCTTCCTCATACCAGTCCTCCAAATGAGGCTCCGTGGGGTTAATGAAGGAACCGACCGCAGGGGAGTAGATTCCCATGAAATCGACGGCTTCATCGGCGGTATCCCAGGTAACGACGAGGTGTATCAGCACCCGTCCTTCCTCTTCCTCGTTGGCGTAGACGGCGATGCGGCCCCCTCCCCAGCCCTCGGCGGCCTGCCCGGCCAGCTCATCCATTTCTAGAGCGGTCATCAGGTAGTTGTAGACGTCGAACTCGCCGAATGTGCTGTCGTCGATCTGTTGCCAGCCCTCGCCCAGGTCACCGGAGAGGTCGGGGAGTTTCAGATCGTCGGCCTCCTCACCCGCCAGGTATTTCTCGGGGTGCAGGATCTGCTCGGTGGTGCGAGGCGGGTTTTCGTAGGCCCCGTTCACCTCCTCCCAGCCACCCTTCGCCCACAGGTAGAGGACGAACCGTGATCCCTCGAGGTAGGGGAAGTTGAGATAGCGTTGCAGGGCGAGCGGGAAACTCTCCCCGTCTTCGAATCCGGAAGCGCCGCCGGCCGCCTCCAAGAGCCAATCGATGGAGCCCGCCTCGCCGAGCGATAGCCCCACGTACTCGATGGCGCTCATCGTGGCGTCGCCCTCCATCAGGGCTTCGATGGTGGTGCTGTACTCCGTGTTATGTCTCTCCTCCGCCTCTTTTTTCTGTAGCTCCTCCAGACGGTCGAGGTCGAAGGCGGCGTCCTGAAAGCTGTGCACGTATTCGTGGGCGAGGACGAATTCGTCCTCCAGGTCGATCTCAAGCTCGCCGTCCCCTATGAGGACCAGCTCATCCTCGTCCGTGGAATAGAGCCCGATGACCTGCGAAGACAGCATGCCGGCATACAAGTCCAGAAGGTCGTCCTCCGGTCCTATGAGGTGGAGAAGGCGAAAGGCTATAGTCATGGCCTCGGCTTCCTGCTCATCCTCCTCGCGGGTCTGCGCCTCAGCCTCCTCGTAGAACGCGGCGAGTTCATCACGGGTCAGCGTGCCCTCGCTGACCTTCTCATTCGGCTCCAGCCCCCGCGCCTCGGCGGCCCGATCGCGGATCTCGTGCACCTTAGCCAGCAGCTCAGGCTCGAAAGGGGTAGGATTCGGTAGGGTCAGCTCCTCGCTCCCTCCGCAGGCCGCGGCGAGGGCGAGGACGGCGACCGTCGGGAGAAGAAGCAGGCATTTGCCGGTCATCTCATCCTCCACATCGGTGATGGCGAGTCCGGCCCCACCGGATCGGTCCCGCGCATCGTGGACGAAAGCAACCCACATGACTCGGTTCTATCTAGTTATCGACAAGATGGGCGATCGCCTGCAGTGAGCGTGGCTGCCGAAGTCATCTGTTTCGGCCCCAAAGACCTGCCGCCCTTGGATTTCCTCATGGCTTGCGTGTTGCAGGGAAGTGGAGTATCGTAGCGCGCAGCTTGCCGGTTGAGTCAGCTCTTGCGCGCGCCCTGCGCGCAGGACGTTCAACAAGGAGGTGGGGAATGACACGATGGTACTGGAGCCTGGTGGCTCTATCAGCGGCAGTTGCTGCTGTCGTCCTGGCCATTGCCTGGCCCAGCAGCTCAGATGCCAAGGAACCCCAGACCCTGATGACAGCCACGCCGTGGGCCTACATCGACAAGAACATCGATAACGGCGACGGCCCCTGCGACCCCGAGCACATCGACGACGTGACGACAGAGGTCGTGGGCGATTCCCACAAGCTCGCCGTCTGCATCGGCAACCCGCCCACGCCCGTCGGCGGCTTCAGCCTCGTCGTTAGCTACGACCCCGAGCTTGACGAGTGCCTGGACGAGGAGTGCCCCGTTGAGCCGGGCACCTGCCTGGACGACAACCCCGACGCCAACGCCGGCCTAACTCACTGGGGCGACGGCCTGGGCGACAATTGGGACTGCTACTTGGAGCCAGGGGAACCGCAATGCGACTACAGCGGGGACGATCTACAATCTGCGACTAACGGCGACAGCGCAGTAGCGACGGCGTTCATCTACTGTGACGCGGTGGGGATGCTGGGAGCTACCTTCACCCTAGGCGACGACGAGGACTGGGGCGCGCTGGCCGTCCTCGACCTCGGTGTACTCGCCGCCGGCACAGACGAGGTGGAGATCGAGGGTCTATCTGTATGGGACAGTGCGGGTTCCCCCATCGGCTACTGCGGCGGCCTCGTCTTTGCGAGCGCACGCCCGGAGGCGGCCAATTTCGTCGAGGAGATGCCCTGCCTGGGTGCCACGGACATCAAGAAAGAGCCGACTCCCCCGCACAGGAAGACGTCTACCCCCACGGAGGAGCCTACAGCCACGGAGGTACCGCCAACAGCCACATCGCCACCGCCACCGACGTCGCCACCACCCACGGCGACACCGTACGGCGGTCCTGCCGGCGTTGGGATAGAACCACCGCCGACGGGCAGCGGCGCCTCGGGCGGCGGCTTCCCCTGGGTACTGACGGCCTGGCTGCTGGCCGGAACGGCCGGCGCGGCAGCAACGGCCGGAGGGTTCTACCTGCGGTTCGCCAGGGGCCGGCGACGCAGCAGCGGCTGATAACAAAGCACAGCAGATAGCGTGGGGCGGCGAGCAAGTGAAGGTTCGCCGCCCCTTTTCTATGACCAGCGTCAGCCGCACGTGCCTCGACGCGGCCGGCAGGGAAGTGGCTGAGGCTCACCGCTTGAGCTCCGCCGACGGGGGGCAAGATGACAGACCTGCGATTTCAGGGGAATCCCTTATGCTCCCTTGGACAGGGGGGCCGACTATCGATATGGGTAATCCCTAGGTCTAGTTACGTACTCTGGAGAGGAGACCGGATTGAAGATACTTATGTCCCTCGACAGATCCGCCAGGGATGCGGTGGCCGTCTCCTACACGGCCAAGCTTGCGAAGCGCCTCAAGGCCTCTGTTGCTGTTGTCCACGTCGTCCCTCCAATCCGAGGTGCTCTCCCCGGAGCACTTAGCAACGCCCAGGGCTACGCGGAGGGCGTGGCCCAAAGCCTGCGTGAACAAGGCCTTACTGCGGAGGCCTTCTGTGGGAAAGGTGACCCAGCAAACATGATTCTAGAGGTGGCTGAGGAGATCCAGCCTGAGCTGATAACTATGGTCACGCATGGAAGGCACCGCATGGAGAAATTGGTGTTGGGTAGCGTTGCCGACCGCGTGGTCAGCATGTCCCTAAGCCCAGTGCTTCTGGTGAGACTACCAACACCCGAAGAGCAGCAGGTGGCAGAGAGTCCAGAGCTGGATACGAGTGTTGCTTAGCTGCTGGCCCGACGCCAGCGTTCGATACGGCGGCGGCCAGCTCAGCGTAAGATGCGCCGCCCACACCAGCTAGAACGATGGGGTGCTCCATGCCCGGGGCCCCCATTGACTGTTTCTTGAACGTGGCACGCTCCTTAGCCCATCTGCCGAAGCTCCCCCTGTCTTGACACCCGCTTCCCCGAAGTGTAAGTTGACCAGCGCTCTCCGGTGAAGGCTACGTTTGCATGTCGTCAGGCGCCAGACAGGGCAGAGATGATTTCAGTCAGGGGCGACGAACAAGGGACGCTGAAGGTGACCGGCATGATCCTGGCGGGCGGCAGCAGCACCCGCCTGGGCCGCGATAAGGCGTCGCAGCAGGTAAACGGCAGGCCGCTCCTCCAGTGGGTGACGGACAGGCTGGCGCTGGTGGCCGCGGAGATCGTTGTGGTGAAGGCGAGGGGGCAGGAGCTTCCAGCAACCGAGGCGAGCAGGCCGCTGAGGGTGGCCGAGGACATCCTGCCCAAGCGCGGGCCTCTGGGTGGCATCTACACGGGCCTGCAGACGGCCTCGAACGATCTGTCGATAGCGGTGGGCTGCGACATGCCGCTCTTGTGCGTCCCCCTGCTGCGGGAGCTGTGCCATCTCGCCAAGGGCCACGACGTGGTGATGCCGACGCGGGAGGGCCAGCCACAGCCGCTGCACGCCGTCTACCGGCGGAGCTGCGTCGAGGCGATAGGGGACAGGCTCGAGGCGGGACAGCTGAGGGTGATCAGCTTCCTGGACGCGGTGCGGGTGCGCTACGTGGCTGAGGACGAGTGGTCTCGCCACGACCGCGAGGGGCTATCGTTCTTCAACGTGAACACTGAGGAAGACCTGCGGCTGGCGGCCCAGTTGCTGGGCGGGGAGGACGGAGAGTAGCAGCGCGGCGGGCCGAATCAGGAGAGGCGATAGCGGTGGCCACCGCCGTTCAGGCCCTTATGGGGATAACCGTCGAGGACGGCGTACTCTAAATGGGGAAGCGCTTCTAGGAGCCCGACTCCGCCTTCAGGTCGGACTCGACCATCATCTCCACCAGCCCCTGGAAGGAGACGGTGGGCTCCCAGCCCAGCTTCTGGCGGGCCTTGGTGGCGTCGGCGCAGAGATGCTCGACCTCAGCGGGGCGCATGAACCTGGGGTCGCTATGGACGTAGTCCCGCCAGTCGAGGCCCAGGTGCTTGAAGGCCAGCTCGGCGAACTCGCTGATCTTGTGCGATTCGCCGCTGCCGATGACGTAGTCATCCGCCTCGGGGTGCTGCAGTATGAGGTGCATGGCGCGGACGTAGTCGCCGGAGTAGCCCCAGTCGCGCTCAGCCTCCATGTTGCCCATCAACAGGTCCTTCTGTTTCCCCAGCTTTATGCGGACGGCGCCCTGGGTTATCTTGCGGGTGACGAACTCGGGGCCGCGACGGGGCGATTCGTGGTTGAAGAGGATGCCGCTGCAGGCGAAGATGCCGTAGCTCTCGCGGTAGTTGACGGTGATGTAGTGGCCGTAGACCTTGGATACGCCGTAGGGGCTACGGGGACGGAAGGGCGTCTGCTCGTTCTGGGGGGTCTCCGTCACGCGGCCGAACATCTCGCTGCTGGACGCCTGGTAGAACTTGATGCCGCGACCGCTGGTCGTGCGGGAGGAGGAGGCGCCGGTGACGATACGGATCGCTTCCAGCATCCTCAGGACGCCGAGGCCGGTGATCTCGCCGGTGAGCTCGGGCTGGTTCCAGGAGAGGGGCACAAAGCTCACCGCCGCCAGGTTGTATATCTCGTCAGGCTGCACTTTCTGGAGAACGGTGATGAGGGATGCCTGGTCGAGCAGGTCGCCGAGCTCGATCTCCACGTCGGGCAGATTGGCCTCCACCACCTGACGCTTGGGGTTGTTCTGTCCCCTGATGAGCCCATAGACCTGGTATCCCTTGGATAGCAGGTGTTCGGCGAGATACTGTCCGTCCTGACCCGTTATGCCGGTGATTAGTGCTATTGGCACTGGCAATCCCTCCTTGCAGCGACATCGTTCGTCCGGCGGCACAGAGCACCCGCCGCGACGGCGACCCGGGCCATCCTGCCGGGGCCCATGAACGAATGCCTCGTCCTATTCTAGCTTTCCTGGCACGGGGTGTCGAGGCTTGGGTGAAGTGGGAGCAAGGGCGGAGACTGCGCGCGGGTTTGACAGCCACCGCCATTGCTGATATAAATACGGCTGCATCATGCAAGGAAGGGCCGACCTGCCCGACGTCCCCACTAGTGTTGAAGCGGAGGCTCAGCGTGGAATGGAGCAACTATAGGGAGCGCTCTCAGATATACGGGGTAGTGATCTGCGCCGCCAGCGCCATCGCCGGGCTGGTATTCCTGCTGGGAGTGCTGCGGAAGAGCTACTGGGCTCTGGCGATGCCGGTGATAGTGGGCTTCCTGGGGGCCCTGTATGTGGCCTTCTGGATAGGACGGGCCCTCATCACGACGCCCCTGGAGCCTCCGGCCGAGGACTAGGACACCGCGAGCATATCTCCTCGTATAAGGCGATGGTCTTGCGGGCAGTCTCGCGCCAGGTGAAGCGCTCCTGCATCCGTCGCCTTCCCGCTGCGCCCATGCGCCGCCTGAGGTCGCCGTCAGCCATGAGGCGCCGTATAGCGGCGGCGAGGGCGGCGGCATCACCCGCAGGCACCAGCCAGCCCGTCTCCCCATCAGCCACCACCTCCGGGAAGGCACCGGCCGTGGTCGCGACTACCGGCGTGCCGCAGGCCATGGCCTCCGCTGCCGGCAGACCGAACCCCTCGTAGAGCGACGGCGATACCAGTAGCTCCGTCCGGTTGTAGAGGCGCACCAGCTCCTCCGTCGATACGCGGCCGGTGAAGGTGACTCTGCTCTGCAGGCCCCAGCGCTTCACGAGTAAGGGTGCCAGCTTCAGGTCATCCCTGGGCTTGTCGACGAAGGTGAGATGAAAGTCCATCTCATGGCGCAGCAGGTGGAGGGCCTCCAGCAGATAGCGCGCCCCCTTGTTCCTGTCCTCAGAGTTCCCAACGAACAGTATGCTATTGGGCTCTCTCTCCGCGTCGTCCAGGGGGCGGAAGGTCTCGGTGTCGACGCCGTCGTGGATGACCTGGATGTGGGACGGGGACACGCCGAAGACCTTCTGGATCGATAGGGCTGAGTTGTCGGAGCCGGTGATGATCCTGTCCACGCGCCGCATCACCAGGTTCTGCATGAAGAAGGGATAGAAGAGGATCCAGCGGACCTTCTCCCGCAGGCTCCTGGCCTGCATCACGGCGTTGCGGCGGTCGACGGCCAGAGGATGGTGGATGTTGGCTACGACGGGGAGGCCGCCGGCCTTGATGAGAAGGTCTCCATAGCCCAGGACCTGGACGTCATGAACGATGTCGAAGCGGCGGTGGCGCAGGAGCTCCCGCAACCTGTCATAGGCACGCATGCTGAAGGCGGCCATGTCCGAGAACATGCCGAATCGGGTGGTGGCCACCTGGTAGAGGTTGAGAGGACGGAAGAATTCCAGGGGATGGCGGTGCTGAAAGAACTCGAAGTTGAGCGTGCCGAAGACCTCGAACAGGCTGAAGCTCTCAAGCCGGTCGACGGTGACGGCGGGGGCGATATCGGGATAGGGCGGGCCGACGATGACGTGCACGTCGTGCCCCAGGGCGGCCATCTCGCGCGTGATGTGGTGCAGGTAGACGCCCTGACCGCCGGAGTGCATCTTCCCCTGGTGCAACAGGAAGCAGACCTTCATTTCCGGCAGACCTCCTGGTACACCTCAACAGTGCGGAGGGCGGTTCGACGCCAGGTGAACCGCTCCACGACCCGCCGCCGGCCGGCCTCCCCCATGCGGCGGCAGAGGTCGCGGTCCGACAGCAAACGGCTGAGCGCATCCCTGAGGGCGTTGGGATCGGCGGGGGGCACCAGTATGCCGGTCACGCCGTCCTCAACGATCTCCGACAGGGCGCCGGCGCTGGTGGCGACGACCGGCACACCGCAGGCCATGGCCTCAACGGCGGGAAGGCCAAAGCCCTCGTACAGCGACGGACAGGCCACTATCTGGGAACGACAGTATAGCCGCACCAGCTCCTCTGTGGTGGCACGGCCAAGGATGGTTATGTTCTTGTCCAGCCGGTACTTGTCCTTCAGTTGCTGCACCAGCTTCAGTTGGTCTGCGGGGCGATGATCGATGAAGGTGAGATGGAAGCGCAGGCGGTGTCGGAGGGGATGAACGGCCTCCAGCAGGTAGCGCGCTCCCTTGCTGGGCTCCTCGGAGTTGCCGACGAAGAGGACGCTGTTGGGCTCCTTCTCCACGTCATCAAGGGGCCGGAACGTGTCGACATCGACGCCGTAGTGAATGACCTCGATCTGGCTTCTGGGCAGCCGCAGGTCTCTCTGGATGGAGCGGGCGGAGTTTTCGGAGCAGGTGAGGATGCGGTCGATGCGTCGCGCGACTATCTCCTGCATAACCCAGGGGAACCAGAGATGGGCCTCTATCTTCCGGTGCAGCCCCTTGGCCTGAGCGAGTCTGTTGCGGCGGTCTATGGTGAGGGGGTGATGGATGCTGGCCACGACGGGCAGGCCCTTCTCCTTCATCAGGTAGATGCCGTAGCTGAGGGTCTGGTTGTCATGGACCAGGTCGAAGGGGAGCTGGCGCGAGAGCTCATGGAGCTTGTTGTAGGCCCGCAGGCTGAACATGAGGAGGAGGGAGCCGAGGGAGAGGCGCGTGGACCAAAGCTCATGGTAGTTGACAGGGTGAAAGAAAAGCAGGGGATTGGTCCGGTAGCGGTACTCCTCGATGTCGTCCATGAAGTCCCACATCCTGTAGGTCTTGAGCTTGTGTATATGGACGCCCTCGTCGACCTCGGGATAGGGCCTGCCGGCGATCACGTGCACCTCGTGTCCCAGGCGCACGAGCTCGCGGGTCAGGCACTGGACGAAGACTCCCTGCCCGCCCGAGAACATGCTGCCCTGGTAGACGATGAAGGCGATCCTCACCCGTCCCTCCCCAGACTGGGCTTCCTGGCGTAGAGGACGATGCTCTTGGGTAGAAGGTGGTCGCCGATATCCTCTATGGTTTTCAGAACGTGGGAGCCCGCGGCCGTCCTATCCTCCAAGAAGTCCTCCCAGATAGCGGACAGGGGCCTTCCGCCGTTTCCTCCCTTCGCGCCGATTCGGAAGAACCAGTACAGGCTCTCCAGGGAGTGACGATAGCGACGGGCGTATACCGCCAGGCCGCCGGCTTCCAGGAGGCCGGCAAGCTGTCGGCGGCCGTAGATACGCAGGTGCCCTCCGGGAGGCCGGCGACGGAGCGACGCCAGCCGCCACAAGACAGCCTCGGCCAGGCGGTCGGGGACGCTGACGGAGATGGTGCCGCCGGGCCTCAGTACGCGGGCGAGCTCGCTCACTACCAGCCCGTCGTCGGGCACGTGCTCCAGCGTCTCGGTACATATGACCCGATCGAAAGACATGTCGGCAAAGGGAAGCCGCTCAGCGGCCGCCGAGAGCAGATTGACGCGCGCGCGCAGTCCGCCCTCGCAGGCCAGGCAATACAGGTAGCCCTTGGCGATCGTGAGTTCCTGGATGTCGAGGTCGGCTGCTACCGCATAGCAGTCGCGGCGGCAGGCCTCTACAACGTGACGGCCGCTACCACAGCCCACATCGAGGATGCGGTCTCCGGTCTTGAGCCCCAGCAGATCGAGGTCCACGGTGCTGAGCCGGAAGGGCACCTGACGCCCGTCGCGGCCGCCGACACGATATCGGTAGGTCGGGGGCTGCGGGCGATGTCGGCCTCTCTCAGACAGCCTCGTCGGATGAGGAAGGCGGTTTTCTTGCATAGAGAATCCGGTCCTTGCCAAGGACAGGGTTGACCAAGGCCTCCAGGTATTCCAGGAGCCTCACGCGTCTTCCGTAGTGCCACTGAACGAACTTCTGGAAGTGCCTGGTGACGAAGAAGTCCTCATTGTAGATGTTGAAGGCACAGCGAAGGAACCAGTAGACGGTCTGGATGGTGTGTCGCAGTCGCTGGGCATAGAGCTCCAGGCCCTTCTCCCTCAGGAGGTCCGCCATCTCACCGGGCCGGTAGATGCGAATGTGCCCTCCCGGGGAATGCCAGTAGCCCCAGGATATGGTCCAGAATAGCAGCTCCGGCAGGTAGTTGGGCACGCTGACAGCTATGAGGCCGCCCGGCTTGAGGACACGGACAAGCTCCCGCACGGCGGCCCTGTCATCGGGGATGTGCTCCAGCACCTCCGTGCAGACTATTCTGTCGAAGGTGGCGTCCCTGAAAGGCAGCCGCGTGGCGTCGACGGCCAGGAAGTCGCCGTAGCCGGTCGCCTCGTGGGCCCAGTGCTTGTAGGAGAGCACGTACTTGGCAATCTTGAGCTCGCCTACATCGAGATCGACGCCCACGGCGCGGCAGTCCCAGCGACAGAGCTCGGCGGTGTGCCGCCCCTGGCCGCAACCGACGTCCAGCACCAGGTCGCCCGGCCGGATGGGGAGATGGCGACGGAAGTCGACGCTGACGACGTTGTCGGGCGTGGCTCATCACCTCCGCTGAGAGATTACCCGCTCGTAGACTTCGAGGACCTGGAGGGCGTTCTTGCGCCAGTTGAAGCGCTCGATGATGCTCTGGCGGGCGGCCTTGCCGAGACGGCGGCGCAGGTCCGGGGCGGCCATGAGCATGCGGATGGCATCGGCGAGGGCCCGCGCGTCGGCGGGCGGCACCAGCCAGCCGGTCTTGCCGTGGTCGATCACCTCCGGAAAGGCGGGGGCGGTGGTAGCTATGACCGGCCGCTCGCAGGACATCGCCTCGGCGGCCGGCAGGCCGAAGCCTTCATAGAGGGAGGGCGACACGAGCAGCGTCGCGCGGTTGTAGAGGCGCAGCAGCTCTTCCGTCGACACGCGGCCGGTGAAGGTGACCTGCGTGCTCAGGCCGTACTGGCGCACCAGCTCCGGCGCCAGCTTGAGGCTCTTCTTGTGGTTATCCACGACTATGAGGTGAAAGGGTATCTCATCGCGCAGCAGGTACAGGGCCTCGAACAGGTACCGCGCCCCCTTGTTGCGGTCCTCTGAGTTGGTGTTGAAGAGGATCGTGTTGGGGGCCTCGGGAACGTCTTCAAGAGGACGGAAGGCCTCGCTGTCTATGCCGTTGTGGACGCGGGTCATGAGGCTCCTGGGTACCTTGAACATGCGCTCCACGGCGTTGGTGGTGTTGTCCGAGACCGTGATGATGTGATCCATGTGGCGGGCGGTCACCTCCTGCATTATCCAGGGGAACCAGAGGAGCCGCCGCGCCTTCTCGTAGAGGCTGCGCGACTGGAGGATGCTGTTTCGTAGATCGACGGACAGGGGGTGGTGAATCGTCGCCACCACCGGATAGCCCAAGGTCTTGATAAGCAGGTTGCCATAGCTCAGGGTCTGGTTGTCGTGAACGATGTCGAAGCGGTGCTCCTGAGACAGCCTCTTGATCTCCAGGTAGGCGCGCATGCTGAAGGAGAGCAATAGGGAGGAGAGGGCGATGCGAGTGGACAGCAGCTCGTAGAAGTTGACGGGATCGAAGTGGGAGAGCGGATGGCGATGGAAGATGAAGTCGCGCTTGTAGTGGAAGTAGCTCCAGTAGCTGTGCGTCCTTACGTTGTGGCAGATGACACCGTCGTCGGTACGGGGGAAGGGCGGCCCGGCGATGACGTGCACCTCATGGCCAAGGCGGGCGAGCTCACGGGTCAGGTAGTAGGTGTAGATGCCCTGCCCACCGGAGTACATGCCGCCCTGATACATGATGAAGGCGATCTTCATGCCACCTGCTCCTCGGCTCCGCCGCCTGTTGTGCAATGGACGGTAGGTTGGGGACGCATCGGGAGTCTCTCCGCATCTTACAAGAGGGCGCCCCGTGAGTCTACCGCCCCGCAGCGGGCTTGGGAAGCGTACGGACTAGGACGCGGCGTTCTTGGTTTGCTGCTCGCCCGCGGTGATGGGCAGGCCGCTGAGCAGCCGCACGTACTGCAGCTCTCGATAGGCCTGCTCGGCGAGGGCTGGGTCACCACTCATGATCAGACCAGCGATGCGCTGGCGGAAGGCGTTGGCTGCCGCCTGTCTCCGTGCCTCCTCGTCCATCTCCTCCTCCTGTTCAGGCAGGTCCACCTGCTCTATGGCGTCCCAAAGCTGGGGAGATTCGTTCTCGATGTGCTCGAAGCTCCACCAGGAGAGCATCGTCGCTCCCCGCTGGAGGGCCGCCTGCGCCCAGCGCCTCAGCTCGTCGGGCGTCACCGATCCGTAGGCCCCGCCCACCGGCGCCAGGGGGACCGTCATCAGGCCCTCGGAGGCGAAGGCGCCGTAGCAGAGCGCGAGCGCCTCCTCCGGCCCCACCTGCATGGCGTTGTGATAGGCCTGGGGCAGCACCGCCTGGCAGTAGCGATTGAAGACCCGATAGGGCAGGCGACGGTGGTAGTCGGGCTGGGGCAGCGGCGCGTAGAGGATGGGGAACTGCGGGCCCACGGCGGTGCGGACGGCCTGCAGGTAGCGCTCGGCGTTGGCGGAGGGGTCCTGAGGCTGGCGCTCGTACTCCGCCTCCACGTCGACGACGTAGACGTCAGGGCCACGATAGGATGGGTGCGGCCTCTCGCTGATGAAGCGGATGGCCATGGCGGCCTCCTCGGCCACTGTGTACTTGAGATCGCCGTAGATGACCGTCGGCTGGTCGCAGCCGTAGACGTAACCCCAGCATCCAACCTTCACCCCTTCCTGCTGAAGGGAGTGAACGATCTCCCAGACGGGCGGGCCCTGGTCGAAGGGATGGCCGCCGTCGTCGCTCTTGACGAAGACGCCGGCACAGCCCCCCTGCTTGATCCGCCGCGCCACGGCTGAGGCGTCGCCGTTCAGGCAGCCTCGCCAGTTCCATATCCACATCCACTTGCCCTCAAGCATGAGGCGAATTCTAGCAGACCTGTCGGTCCGTTCGCAGACACTTGTGGCACATTTGTTCGCATAGCTACCCACGTTTCGAAACAGCAGGTAAGATGGAGAGAGCGATTGCACTAGGTGAAGATATGGCGAAAAGACCGGCGTACTTGGAGATGGATCGGCCCCGCCTGCAGGAGCGCATCGAGCAGGCCTGGGGGCTCATGAGCAGCCCCTGTCGGGTATGCCCCCGCGGCTGCAAGGTGGACAGGGCAGACGACGACCGGCGCGGCTTCTGCCGGGCGGGAGCACGAGCGAGGGTGTCCTCGTTTGGGCCTCACTTCGGGGAGGAGCCGCCGCTGGTGGGATGGGGCGGCTCGGGGACTATCTTCTTCGCCTCCTGCAACCTGGCCTGCGTCTACTGTCAGAACTGGCAGATCTCCCAGGCGCGCCAGGGTGAAGAGGTGAGCCCTGAGAAGCTGGCGCGGATGATGCTCTGGCTCCAGGAGCGGGGCTGCCACAACATAAACTTCGTCAGCCCCAGCATCTACGGG
>CAZSRY010000025.1:0-14969 GCA_964609475.1 uncultured Dehalococcoidia bacterium | reverse complement strand
CCAGGGTGGGCCAGGACAGCGTCCTCGCCCAGATCGTGCGCCTGGTGCAGGAGGCGCAGGGCTCGAAGGCGCCCATCCAGCGCCTGGCCGATGTCGTCGCCGCCTACTTCGTGCCCGCCGTCATCGGCGCGGCCGTGCTGGCCTTCGCTATCTGGCTGGTGTGGGGCCCCGAGCCTGCCTTCACCTTCGCTCTGCTGAACGCCGTGGCGGTGCTGATCATCGCCTGCCCCTGCGCCCTCGGTCTCGCCACGCCCACCGCCATCATGGTGGGCACCGGCAAAGGGGCGGAGAACGGCGTCCTCATCCGCGGCGGCGAGTCGCTGGAGACGGCCCATAGGATCGACGCAATCATCTTCGATAAGACGGGCACCATTACCGTGGGCAAGCCCTCGCTGACCGACACGGTCGCCGCCGCCGGCTGGAGCGAGGAGGAGCTGCTGCGTCTGGCGGCCAGCGCCGAGCGGAACTCGGAGCACCCCCTGGGCGAGGCGATAGTGACCGCTGCCCAGGAGAGGGGGCTGTCCCTCGCCGAGGCGGAGGACTTCGCTGCCCTGCCCGGGCGAGGCGTCCAGGCGACCATAGAGGGAAGAAGGGCGGTCTTGGGCAACCTCCAGTTGATGCAGGAGAGCGGCCTCTCGCTCGATGGGCTGCGCTCCGAGGGCGAGAGGCTCTCCGCCGAGGGCAAGACGCCTATGTTCGTCGCCGTGGACGGTCAGGCGGCCGGGATACTGGCCGTCGCCGACACCGTCAAGCCCGGCGCCGAAGCCGCCATCGCCCGCCTCAAGGCGATGGGGATCGAGGTGGCGATGATCACCGGCGATAACCGGCACACCGCTGAGGCGGTGGCCCGCCAGGTGGGGGTGGACCGCGTGCTGGCCGAGGTCCTGCCCCAGGACAAGGCCCGGCAGGTGCGCACCCTTCAGGAGGAGGGCAAGACCGTGGCCATGGTCGGCGACGGCATCAACGATGCCCCCGCCCTCGCTCAGGCCGACGTGGGCATCGCCATCGGCACCGGCACCGACGTCGCCATGGAGGCGTCGGACATCACCCTCATGCGCGGCGACCTTCAGGGCGTGGCGACGGCGCTGGCCCTGAGCAAGCGCACCATGCGCACCATCCGCCAGAACCTGTTCTGGGCCTTCTTCTACAACGTGGCCCTTATTCCGATCGCTGCCGGCGTCCTCTACCCGCTGTTCACCCAGACGGGAGTGCCGACGGTCCTGGAGCCCTTCTTCGGCGAGTACGGGTTCCTGAACCCCATCCTGGCGGCGGCGGCCATGGCCTTCAGCTCCCTATCGGTGATGACGAACTCGCTGCGGCTGCGGGGCTTCCAGCCCACCGCCGATAAGGAATAGACTAGAGGGAAGGGAAACAAGTTGTCCGATTTGATCTTGGTGAGGAGATGTTACTTACAGCGATTCTGCGGGTTAGAACGCGCAGTCTCTGAGTGCACAAGGAAATGCTGCGGACTTTAGTCCGCAGGCCCTTTCACCAATTGCCCTGGTGAGCGAACAGAAATGAGAACATCGATACCGCTGGTTAAGGTTCTGGGGATACCCATCAGCCTTAATTACTCCTGGTTTCTTACCTTCGGCTTCGTCACCCTGCTGCTCTCCTTGCAGGTGTACCCCGCATGGCTGCCCGATGCCGGCGCACCTGTCCACTGGCTGCTGGGCATAATCAGCGGACTCTTGTTCTTCGCCTCCATTCTGCTGCACGAGTTGGCGCACAGCCTTGTCGCCAAGGCCTATGGCATCCAGGTCAAGGGGATAACCCTATTCATCTTGGGCGGCGTCGCCCACATCACCAAGGAGGCGAAGCGCCCCCTGGCAGAGTTCGCTATGGCGGTGGCCGGGCCGGCCACCAGCGTATCGCTGGCAGCCCTCTTTCTCCTGATATGGTGGCTGGTCGGCTTCAGCAGCGATGAGCCTATCACGGCGATGTTGGGTTGGCTATGCCTCATGAACCTGGTAGTCGCGTTGTTCAACAGCCTCCCCGGTTTCCCCATGGACGGCGGGCGCGTGCTGCGCTCGATCCTGTGGGGCATTACCGGCGACTATCGGCGCGCCACCTTCATCGCCTCCTGGTGCGGGCGCGGCGTGGCCTACCTTCTCATCGGGGCGGGCATTGCGGCGGTCATCGGCGTGCTGCCGTGGCTGTCGCCCTTCGGCGGCCTCTGGTTCGTGTTCGTTGGCTTCTACTTGGAGGGAGTAGCGCGTCAGAGCTGGCAACAGATAAAGGTCCTCGAGTTCCTGCGCGGCTACAAGGCCGCCGATGTCATGTCCAGGGAGTACGTCGCCGTCTCCAGCCAGGTCACCCTGGGGCAGGTGGCCCGGGAGCACCTCAGCGATATCCAGAACGTGTTCCTGTTCGTGACCGAGAACGAGCGCGTCGTCGGGCTGCTGTCCTATGAGCAGCTTCGGGCTGTGCCGCGCGCTCGCTGGGAGACCGTCACCGTAGGAGAGGCCATGACGCCCAGCTCCCAGGCCACTGTGGTTGGCCCCGAAGTCGACGTTGCTGCTATCCTCCAGAACATGGAGGGGGAGACTCTGCGGCACATGCCGGTGGTGGAGGGTGGGCGCCTGGTGGGACTGGTTAGCAGGGACGCCCTCATGCGTCTGCTGGTCGCCCACCGCGTTCTCCGCTAGCGGTGGGGTGGGTGGGCAGAAGAAAGATGCACACAGGGCGACTATCCTGAAGTTAACATACAGGAAGACGCAGCTTCTGAGTACACGGGGTTGTTCTGAGCGCTTAGGTTGGTAAGTAGATAACTTGACGCGGCCCTAGGGGGAGTGCAGAGGGGGCCTGCCCCCTCTGCCGGGGGTTACAGGGGGTGCCCCCCTGATTCCCAATAAACATCCCTGGGCGGGTGGGTGGGCAAAACCAACTCTCTCTAAGAAGAGTCAACGAGGCAGCGGCTATGATTGGCTCCTGGCGAACGCTGGCAGCGATATGGGCGGGCAAGGTCGCCGGCGCGACCAGCCGCGCCCTCAAGCGAGGCGGCGGGACCGCCATCCCCGGCGTCGTCGCTGAGAGAGTGGAGCCGCACCTTATCGAGCGACTGGCGGTGCAGCTAGGCCGGGGCTCCGTCCTGGTCACCGGCACCAACGGCAAGACGACCACCGCCCACATGCTGAGCAGCGTGGCTCGGACTGCCGGTTACCTGCCCCTTCACAATCGCAGCGGCTCCAACCTCATGCGCGGCATCGCCACCGCCCTCATCGATGATGCGGACCTCAGGGGCCGACTCCCCCGGGGCGAGCGGCGCCTGGGCGTGTTCGAGGTGGACGAGGCCACCCTGCCCGACGCCGTCCGTGCCCTCTCGCCCCGCGTCCTCCTGTTCACCAACCTCTTCCGCGACCAGCTCGACCGCTACGGCGAGGTGGACTCCATAGCCGCCCGCTGGCGGAGCACCCTCCGCGCGGCGCCCGACTCGACAGTAGTCGTCCTCAACGCCGACGACCCGTCGGTGGCTGCCCTCAAGGAGGTGGCGCGTGGCCCCGTGCTCTACTACGGCGTCGACGACCCCAAAGCGGCGCTGTCCGGCCCTGAGCACGCCGCCGACTCCCGCTGGTGCGCGGCCTGCGGCAGCGAGTATCGCTACCGGATGCTGTTCTACGGACACATAGGGCACTGGCGCTGCCCCGGCTGCGGTCAATCCCGCCCCCAGCCCGACGTGCGGGCCCAGAGCATCAAGCTCGACCCCGCCGGCGAGACCGCCCTGACGCTGGTCGCGCCCCAGGGGGAGGCCTCGCTGGCCCTCAAGCTAGGCGGCCTCTACAACGTCTACAACGCCCTCGCCGCCGCCGCCGCCGGCCTCGCCCTGGGTCTGCCCCTGGAGACGGCGCGAGCCGGGATCTCCGCCGTTGCCGCCGCCTTCGGGCGTCAGGAGCGCTTCGAGACCGACGGCAGGCACGTGCAGGTGTTCCTGGGCAAGAACCCCGCCGGCCTCAACCAGGTGCTGCGAACCATCGCCGCCGTCCCCGGCGACAAGCGCCTCCTCCTGCTGCTCAACGATGACATCGCTGATGGGCGGGACGTCTCCTGGATATGGGACGCTGACTTCGAGCTCATCGCCGACCAGGCGGGCTCAACGGTGGTCTCGGGCAGGCGCGCCGAGGACATGGCGCTCAGACTGAAATACGCCGGCTTCCCCCCGGACCTGCCCATCGTCCGGGACACGGAAGAGGCCCTATCCCTGGCCCTGGAGCGCACGCCCGCCGGGGGCAGCCTCTACGTCGTGCCCACCTACACCGCCATGCTGGAGGTGCGGGAGATCCTAGCGCGGCGCGGTCGCGTCGCCCACTACTGGGAGGAGAGGCCGTGAAGCTCACCCTCCGACTGGCCCACCTGTACCCCAAGCTCATGAACCTCTACGGCGACCGCGGCAACATCCTCTGCCTGCGCCGTCGCTGTCAAGAGAGGGGGATCGAGCTGGCCATCGACGAGCTCGACCTCGCCGACCGCCTCGACCCCAAGAAGTATGACCTCATCTTCATGGGAGGAGGCCAGGATCGGGAGCAGCGGCGGATCGTCAAGGACCTCATCGAGGTCAAGGGCGAGGCGATACGGCAGGCCGCCGAGGAGGGAGTGGCCGTTCTGGCCGTCTGCGGCGGCTATCAGCTCTTCGCCAGCCGCTATCGCGACGCCTCCGGCGATGAGCTGCCGGGCCTGGGCGTCTTCGACGCCTGGACGGAGCATCCGGGCGAGGACGCCCCCCGCTGCATCGGCAACGTCGTCGCCGAGTGGCAGGGCGGCACCCTCGTCGGCTTCGAGAACCACGGCGGCCGCACCTATCTGGGCCCCGATGCGCAGCCCCTGGCCCGCGTGCGCATCGGCTACGGCAACAACGGCCGGGACGGCACCGAAGGGGCCGTCTACAAGAACGCCCACGGCACCTACCTCCACGGATCGCTTCTGCCCAAGAACCCCCGCTTCGCCGACCACCTCCTGCGGCTGGCCCTGCGGCGCTCCCACGGCGACGTCGAGCTGACGCCCCTCGACGACCGCCTGGAGGAGGAGGCCCATGCCGCCGCCCTCCGCGTCGCCGGCGCCCGCTAGCTGCAAGCTGCCCACCGCCGTCGCCGCGCAGACACCCTGGGCTTGCCCCATCGATCGTCTGCGGGTATCCTTAGAGCCAGTCTCTACCGTCTCTGGCGGTGGTAGGGAGGAGGAAGGCTGACCTGCTGCGTCTATCGCTTCTCGCTCTGGGGGGGATATTCCTCGTCTGTCTGGGGCTGACGGCCTGTGGCGGCGACGGCGACGAAAGCACGTCGGCGTCCGACGTGCTGATTGTGGCGGCTGCCACTCCCCGTCCCACGCCGACGCCGGAGCTCGTGAGGTTCGCCTACCCCATAGAGGGAGGCTGTCTTCCCGTCGGCGACCAGCTTATGCCCAACGCCCCGCGTCCCTACCGCCAGGGGATTCACGAAGGCGTCGATTTCTACGACTCGGACAACTGCACCGCCATCGGCGAGGGGACGGAGGTGGTGGCGGCCAAGGCAGGGAAGGTGATCAGGGCGGACTGGGACTACGAAGATCTCACTGCTGCGGAACTGGACGAGATGAACCAACGCATCGCCGCGCAGGGAGGCTGCGATGAGGAGACCCTGGACCGCTTCCGCGGCCGTCAGGTATGGATCGACCATGAGGGAGGTGTCGTCACCCGCTACGCCCATCTGAGCGGGGTGGCGGAGGGCGTCAAAGTCGGAACGACTGTCCGGCAGGGGCAGGTGATAGGATACGTGGGCAATTCGGGCACGCCCGAGTCGCTGACCAATCCGGCGGCGGAGATGCACCTGCACTTCGAGATCCGGGTGGGCGATGACTACCTGGGCCGGGGGCTTCCCGCCGACGAGGTGCGCGCCCTCTATGAGGAGGCCTTCGCCCCCTAAGAACGCATCATCTGACAGGAGAGGCTACAGACGATGAACCCACTGCTCTTGACGATCAAGATAGGCATCGACAACGAGATCGGGCATCTGGGAGGATTGCTCCTCACCTGGCACGGGGTGTTCATCGCCCTGGCCATCGCCCTGGGTGTCTGGGTAGGGGTATGGTTTGGTCGCCGCGCCGGCTTTACGGAGGATGACGCCTACACAGTGGCCCTTATCGGGATTCCCGCCGGTATCATCGGTGCCCGCGCCCTGTTCGTCATCGAAAACCGCGAGCTGTTCAGCGATGATCTCCTGGACATCTTCCGCATCAACGAGGGGGGCATATCTCTATACGGGGCCCTGATCTTCGGCGTGGCCCCCCCCCTGATATACGGCCTCTGGAAGAAGATGCCCGTGCTGCGGGGTCTCGATGCCGCCGCCTTCGGCATAATCCTGGGGCAGGCGATAGGCCGCATGGGCTGTGTCGTCGCCGGCGACATCTATGGCGAGTCCAGCAGCCTACCCTTCGCCGTGCAGTACACCAACGTCAACAGCCTCAGCTTCGCCCGCGAGCCCATGCACTTCGTCACCGCCTACGAGGTGGTGGGAGACCTCCTCATCCTGCTTTTCCTTCTGGGCCTATGGAAGTTCAAGGTCTTCAAGCGCGATGGCCTCCTCTTCTTCACCTATGCCTTCCTCTACTCGCTGATGCGGTTCGGGATCAGCTTCCTGCGGCTGGACAAGGAGGTCGTCGATGGCCTCCTCATGGCCCAGTTGCTGGCCCTGGGGGTCATCGCCGTGTGCATAGTAGCCTTTGCCTGCTTCATCTTCCGCCGCCGCGCTCCGATCCCGGAACCCGCGTCTTCAGCAGCGGATGACCCTCAGGGCCCGGGCTAGCCCTGCCAGATGAGCAGCATCGATGAGAGCAGCGTGCCCGGCAACCGCTAGAGGGGGCCTGTAGTGCCGGGAGAAGCCAGCGCCCTGCTAGCGGCAGCCCTATGGGCCGTGAGTACGATCATCTATACGGCCCAGACGCGGAGAATCGGCGTCATCCCCCTCAACGCCCTGCGCAGCGTGTTCGCCGCCCTTTTTGTGCTCCTGGTCGTCCCCTTCTCCGGTGCCGTGGGCGAGGTGCGGGAGATGTCCGCCGCCACGGCCGTGTCGATGGTGGGGTCAGGCGTCCTCGCCACAGGTGTCGGCGATAGCCTCTATTTCGCGAGCCTGGCGATTATCGGCGCCGCCCGCGCCGTCCCCATCTCCATCAGCCTCTACCCTCTGCTGACCTTCCTCATAGCCGCATTCTGGCTGGGCGAGGAGGTGACATGGATCGTTCTCCTCGGCACGCTCCTGATCATAGTCGGCATCAGTCTGCTCGTGAGGGAGAGCGACCCGCTGGCGGAGGACGCTCTGGTCCGCTCAGGCGCTGGCTCGGCCGCAGTGGCTGGCCGGAGCTGGCAGAGGGGCATCCTCATGATGCTCCTGGCGTCGGCCGTCTGGGCCCTCTCCACCGCCTGGCTGAAAGCCGGGTCGGGCAACCTGGGACCGGTGGCGGCGGGTGCTCTCCGCACCGTGGCCACGGCCTTGGTTCTGTTGCCGGCCGCCTATCGCTGGCGGGGCAACGGTACGGTTGGCCGTCTCAGGGGCCGAAACCTGGCGGCGATAGCGATTGCCGGGGTGCTGGGGATGGGGCTTGGCATGCTCCTCTACGTCTTCGCCGTGCAGGACGCCGGGGCTGGCAAAACGGCCATCCTCACATCCACCATGCCCCTGTTCAGCCTCCCCCTCGTCGTGCTCTTCCTCGCCGAGAGGGTCACCGTTAGAGTACTGCTGGCCACCGCGCTCTGTATCCTGGGCATCTGCTTGGTCGTCTAGTTCGACGGGTCGCAGAAAGGGGCATGATTCATCGATCCCCGACCGCAGGCGAGAATGGAAGGTGATAGACCCTGTCTGGAGAGCGTTGAGGGATGACGGCGAATAGGCCGCGCATCGGCCTGGCGTTGGGCGCGGGCGGCACCAAGGGCACCGCTCATGTCGGCGTGCTCGAGGTGCTGCATGAGGCCGGAATACCGATCGATCTCATCGCCGGGGCCAGCATCGGAGCGGCCTACGGCGCCTCCTATGCCGCCGGCCGCGCGCCCGCTCAGATGAAGAAGGACGCCCTGGCCACGCCTGCCCGCGATGTGATCTCCTTCTTCATCCACCGTCTCAAGCTCGCGCCCACCAACCCTATCGGCGAGGCCTTCTACGACCTGCTGCGGGGTCTCACCTTCGCCGATCTGTCAATCCCCTTCGCCGCCGTGGCCTCCGATCTGTTCCAGCGGGGGCCCGTCGTCCTGCGGGAGGGTAGCGTGCTGAAGGCCGTGGAGGCGAGCCTCGCCGTCCCCCTGATGGCGGCGCCGGTGAAGTGGGGCGACCGTTATCTCCTGGATGGAGGCTTCTGGGAACAGACCCCCGTCGATGTGGCGGCCGCCATGGGAGCGCACAAGATCATCGACGTCGTGCTCGGCGACCCCATAGTCCTGCCCCGTCAGGCCTGGCCCCTGGTGCGGCGGATGGTCCGCGCCCTGGACGGCCCCGCCCGTCGCTGTGGCCCCGGTATGCTGGCATCGGCAGTCTTCCTGCTGTTCACCCTTATCTACCTGCCCCGATCCGGGCGGAGGGCAGATGTGAGCATCCGTCCCGACGTAGTGGATATCAGCGCCAACTCGCCCTTCCACATGGCCGTCTGCATGAGGCGGGGCGAGGAGGCGGCCAGGGCAGCCCTGCCTCAGATCGAGGCTCTCCTTGGCTAGCAAGAGCTGAGAAGCGGCAGCTCGGCTGGCCGGCCTTTCTGTGCCGCGATGCGGCCATGACGGTGCTCCTGAGAGGGAGAATGGAGGGAGCTAGGCGGCCTTCTTCTTGGCCCGCTCATCCGCCTTAATTGCTGCCAGGAACGCCCGCACTAGCTCCGGGTCGAACTGGGTGCCGGCCCCCTCCCGCAGTTCCTGGATCGCCTGTTCGCGGCTGAGGGCCCTGCGATAGGGCCGATCGAGGGTCATCGCGGAATAGGCGTCCACCACCGCCAGGATGCGTCCCAGCAGGGGTATCTCCTTGCCCTTCAGGCCGCGGGGGTAGCCCTTACCATCGTAGCGCTCATGATGGCAGGCGACGGGCTCGATGGCGTCGGAGATCTGGGCGATACCTTCCACGATCATCTCACCGAATCGGACGTGCTGCTGCATGATGTCCCACTCCTCGGCGTCGAGGGGTCCTGGCTTCATCAGGGTACTGTCGGGGACGGCGATCTTGCCCACGTCGTGCAGCAGGGCGGCCTTTCGCAGCGATTCCGTGGCTGTTGGCGAAAGTCGCAACCGTTCCGCCAGCATATCCACATAGCGGACGTTGTCATCGCAGTGCCTTCTCGTATAAGGGTCCTTGTGGGCCAGGGCATTGAGCAGGCCCTGAAGAAGGCCGAAGCCCAGGCTCTGCGCGGGGGAAGTTTCGCTGGCGGCAACGTGCCCCGCCGGCAAGACCTGACCGCCGCCCAGCCGCTTGGCCTCGTACAGGGCGGCGTCGGCGAGGGCGATGAGTTCCTGCTCAGTGCCGCTGTCGTAGGGGTAGCAGGCAATGCCGATGCTGAGCCCCATGGGGATATGCTCGCCGGAGTCGTCCAGGGGGAAGGAGTGCTGAGCCAGTGAGAGCATTATTCGCTCCCCTGTCCGCTCGGCCTCCTCGCGGCTCGTTTCCGGCAAGACGGCCATGAACTCGTCGCCGCCGTAGCGGCCGATGATGTCAGAGGTTCGCAGCGCCTCCCGAAGCCGCTCGCCCACGAACCTGAGCGCCTCATCACCCGTGAGGTGGCCGTAGGTATCATTGAAGAACTTGAAGTTGTCCAGGTCCATCATCATGACGGCGAAGGGTTGGTTATTGCGGGACGCCCGCGCGAACTCCTCCTCCAGGCGCTCGAAGAGATGGCGGTGGTTGTAGAGGTCGGTGAGAGGGTCGGTGATGGCTTGCTCGCTTACCTGCTCGTGAAGGCGGGTGTTTTCGATGACGATCGCAGCCTGCTTGGCGACGGCGGCCATGGTGTCGATCTCCTCTTGAGGAAAGTGCACTTGGTCGTGGAATGAGTCCACCGCCATCATCCCTATTGTCCTGTCCTTCACCCTGAGCGGGTACTGGACAATCGACTTCACGCCGAAGGTCTCCACCCAGAAATTATCTATCATTGGCGACGTAGCTGCGTCTTCGCAAACGATGGGCTCTTCCCATTTGGACACGGCCTCTACACTGCGGCGCGACTCCGCGCTGGCGGCGCTATCGCGAGCCGGATTACGGAACTTCTGAAAGAGGTTCTCGTCGGGCTCGTTGCTGATGGACATGACGGGCTCCAACCTGCGACCCTCCTTGTCCATCATGAAGATGCTGCAGCGGTCGCCCACGCTGATGTTGACCACCGCCTGGCAGAGCTTGATCATCACCTTCCTCATACTGAGGGTGGAGGCGGCGGCTGTCAGCACGTCTACCAGCGCCTCAGCGCGCTGGCGCTGCCCTTGCTCCTTCTCGTAGAGGCGGACGTTCTCGATGATGATGCCCGCCTGCTTGGAGACAGCGTTCAGGGTCTCTATCTCTTCCGGCGGAAAGTGCACCGACTTGCTGAACGAGTCTACCTCCAGTATCCCCAGCGTCTTTTCTTTGTGAACGAGAGGGTAGAGAGCCAGCGACTTTATGCCGAACGTCTCTATCCAGTACCTGGGTAGGACGTCTGAATCCGCTGCCTGCTCCTCGATGATCGGCTCCTGGGCCTTGATCGCTTCGCCGACATCCCGGATCTCCGGTATCTTCAGCCCGGCTGAGGCGCGGAACTCCCCCCACATGACTGGGTCCTCAGCCCCCTTCGACATGAGCGACATGATGGGTTCCAGGGTGTGAGTCTCTTCACTGAATAGAAAGATGCTGCAGCGCTCACCGGCGGTGACCTTGAGCACCGACTGGCATAGCTTCACAAGAACCCTCTTCAGGCTGAGGCCGAGGGAGGGTGCTCTCACCACCTCCAGCAGCGCATCCGAGCGCTTTCGCTGCTGCCGCTCCCTCTCGAGAAGGGCTGCGCCCTCAATGGAGATCGACACCTGGTCGGCAAACAGGCTCGCCAGCCGCAGTTCGTCCGCCGAGGGAGAGCGCACGCTCTTCCACCCGACGTAAAGACACCCTACCACCTCACGCCCGATCTTCAGCGGTGCTACCAGCAGGGCCCGTACCGCGTGCTGCCTGAGAGCGCTATCGCCGTACTTCTCTTCGGCCAGGAAGTCGGAGGTGACATAGGGGCGTCCGGACTGGAAGACGATGCCGGACACATTCTTGCTGGGCTCTTGTCGCCAGTTGCTGACGCACTTCTGCGAAAAGCCGTGTTGGCTGCGCAGGGTCAGGTAACCGTCCGTACCCAACAGCGCTATGGCCGCCAGATCGCTGTTGAGGATGTCGCGGGCAAGTCTGACGGCGGAAGGTAGGACCTCGTCCAGGTTGATATGGCTGAGCAGTTCCACCGTACAGGTAGCAGGTGGCTGGTCAGGGCTCACGGGCCGTTCTCGGCTTGTCTTTCGCTCTTTTCTGGGCATACCTATCACTATTATCGGCAACGGGTTTCGGAGACTGATGGGAGGACAGGCCTGCGGTGGTGGTGTAGGGGACTAGTCTGTGACCTGAAGGGGCTCCTCAGTGATGCGGCCCTCCTGGATGCGGAACGCTCGCATTACCGGCGACTCCGGGTCGGCGAGGGACACGATCAGGTGGCAGGCGTTGGGCCAGGCGTCGACCGCCTTCTCGGCACCGGGCAACTGAGATCGGCTCACATCCGTTGGCGAGGGGTAGGCCTCGCTCTTGGGGTGGGAGTGGTAGACGGCCAGGAACTCCCAGCCGAGCCTCTGCGTTTCGCTGTAGATGCGATAGAGCTCCTGCGGGTCGATGTTGTAGCGGTAGGGGCTCTGTTCAGCGTTGACGGCGCGGTAGAGCCTGAGCACCTGCCCCTCCTTGCCCGCCAGGATGCCGCAGCACTCGTTGGGCGTCTCCTCGCGGGCGTGGGCAATGATCTCCTCGACGTATCGTCGCTGAAGGTTGAACACCGGCCGGCCCTATTCTGGCTGCTTGGAGTCGGGCGTCCAGACCCCCGTCGATAGGTACTTCCAGCCGCCGTCGCCCATCAGGAGAACGAAGTTGCCCCTCTCGTACCTCTCGGCGACGATGCGGGCGGCCTGGAGCACGGCCCCCGAGGAGACGCCGGCGAAGATGCCTTCCCTCCCGGCGAGTTCCCGCGTGGCGGCAAACGCGGCCTGCGAGTCCACGATGATCCGCTCGTCCACCAGGGACAGGTCGAGGACGGCCGGCACGAAGCCCTCCAGCGTATGTAGCCCCTCCACGAGGTCGCCCGGCGGCGGCTCCACGCAGAACACCTTTACACCCGGCCGGCGCTCCTTCAGGTAGCGCCCCACACCGGTGAGGGTGCCGCCGGTGCCCACGCCGGCCAGGAAGAAGTCGACATCCGGAAGGTCGTTCAGGATCTCCGGGCCTGTGGTCTCATAGTGGGCGAGGGGATTGTCCGTGTTGCTGAACTGGTTGGCCGGAAAGTAGGAAGGGTCCTCTGCCGCCATTCGCTCCGCCACCTCTATCGCCCCGTCCGTGTACCTGGCCCCATCGGTGTGGATGACCTCAGCCCCAAAGGCCCGCATCACCAGCGTCCGCTCCCTGCTCACGTTGTCCGGCATCACCACCTTGATCGGATGGCCCTTGACGCGAGCGATCATGGCCAGGGAGACGCCCGTGTTACCGCTGGTGGCCTCCAGAACGACCTGGCCCGGCCTCAACTCTCCCCGCTTCTCCGCCTGCTCGATCATGTACAGGGCTATGCGGTCCTTGAGGCTGCCGCTGGGGTTCTGACCCTCCAGTTTGGCGAAGAAGCGGACGCCCGGCTTCAGGCTCAGATGGGGCATCTCCACGAGTGGCGTCTTGCCGATGGTGTCGATAAGGCGCTTGTAGAGCAAGGGCATCACCTACCGCTAGCGGCGGCGCAGAACTCATCGTAATCAATGAGCTCCCTGACCGTCGGCCTGTCGCCGCAGACTGCACAATTGGGGTCGCGCCTGATCCGCACCTGCCGAAACTCCATCGCCAGAGCGTCGAACAGCAGGAGGCGCCCGCTGAGCGATTCGCCTGCCCCCAGGATAAGCTTGATCGCCTCCATAGCCTGGATAGGGCCCATGACCGCCGGCACTATGCTCAGCACGCCGGCCTCGGCGGGGCTGGGCATCAGCCCGGGAGGCGGCGGCGTCGGGTACAGGCAGCGATAGCACCCCTTGCCGGGCAGGAATACAGTGCACTGCCCCTCGTAGGCAAGGACGCTGGCCTCTATCATCGGCTTCTCCAGGAAGACGCAGGCGTCGTTGATGAGGTAGCGCGTCGGCAGATTATCGACGGCGGCCACCACCATGTCATAGTCGGCGATGATCTCCAGGGCGTTCTCGGCGGTGAGGCGCGTCTCGTGGCTGATTACCTTGACCTCCGGGTTATTGTCGGCGATGCTCTGCCGCGCCGAGAGGACCTTGGGGCGGTCCAGGTCGTGCATGTGGTGGAGCACCTGACGGGGCAGGTTGGAGATGTCCACCACGTCGAACTCCACGATGCCCAGGGTGCCCACGCCGGCCCCGGCCAGGTACAACAGCGCCGGCGACCCCAGGCCGCCCGTCCCTACGACGAGCACCCTGGCCTCCATGAGCTTCCGCTGCCCCTCCTCGCCCCAGTGGGGGAGGACCAGGTGACGGGAGTAGCGCTGCCGCTGCTCCGGCGTGAGGGGTGGGGCAGGTGCCGCCTGGCTGCCGCCGGCGATGGCGGGTATGATGGCCACCTTGTCGCCGTCTCTCAGCGGCGTCGTCAGCCCTTTCAGGGCGGCGATCTCCTGGCTGTTCACGTAGATGTTGATGTGAGGCGGTATCCGGCCCTGTTCATCGAAGATCAGGCTGCGGAAGCCCGGGAACTGGACATCAAGATCCTCCAGCAGCGCTGCCACGTCATTGCCGTGGCCCTCGATGCTGGCTCGGTTGCCGGCGAGCCTTCGAAACGGGGCAGAGATCTGTACCTCCACTGCCATACCTCTCCTCCTCAAATCTAATAACGCAGGGTAGTCTCCCCGTGTTGCTGCCTCCGGCCGGGCAGTTTGTTGCTCGTGCTCTCCAGTAGGAAGGAGCCGACAGAATGGGCAGGCCGGCGACAGGCCCGCTGTCTCAGCCTCCCGCCACCGCCGGCACGATGCTCACCTCGTCTCCGGCCTTGAGAGGCGTGCCTAGTCCGGAGACAAAGCGCACGTCCTCGCCGTTGACGTAGATGTTTATGAAGCGACGAAGCTCACCGCCCTCATCGCACAGGCGCTCCTTGAGACCCGCATACTGGCTCTCCAGGTAATCGATACACTCCGAAAGATCGCTTCCGCTCCCGCTCACCGAGTCCTGCCCCTTAGTCAGGCTGCGCAAGGGAGCGGGAACTCGTACGGTGATACTCACAGTCTCATCCTCCATCCTGGTCACATGCCGCATCCAGCATTGGGAAGCGACAGTAGTCTCTGATTGACGGTTACTCCTCGGTCCGGCGGGCGGCAGGTCGAGGAGCTATCCCTCGATGACGTCGCCCTGAACGGGATCCACCCGCACGCCCTTGGAGGCGACCCACTGCATGCTCCGCTCGATCTCCTCCAGCTCCCCTTCCAGCTCGAGGATGACCCAGCCGCGGTCCTCGGTCACGTCGGCGCGGCGGATGTTAGTCACCAGATTGAAGCTCTTCCCCAGCTCATAGATGATAGGAAGGGTTATCAGCTCCTGGGGGAAGGTGAACTTCACGCGCTGTTTTGCCATTTCGCTTCACCTCATGCAGACACTGGCTGCCCGCCCGCCTGCCGGTAGGCGGATCAACCTCCGCTAGAAACGACCCCCTTTCGCTCACCGATCGCCTGCTCGAAGGAGGCAACGGTGGGCGAGACGTGAATCGCCTCTGCTAGCTTACCAGCAACCGCCTCCTGAGTCTTGGGGCCGGCGCCGGTGATGAACGCCACCACCAGCTCGTCCGGGGCGATGC
>CAZSRY010000024.1:0-14997 GCA_964609475.1 uncultured Dehalococcoidia bacterium | reverse complement strand
AACCCGCGCAACGCCGCCGCCGGCTCGGTGCGGCAGCTCGACCCGCGGGTGACGGCGCGGAGGCCGCTGGACATCTTCATCTATGCCCTGGGCTGGGCCGACGGCGAGGCGCCGCGCAGGCACTGGGAGACCCTGCAGTGGCTGGGGTCGCTGGGCTTTCGCGTCAACCCGAACAACGTCCTTGTGGAGGATATCGACGCCGCGGTCCGCCTGTGCGAGGGGTGGGTGGAGAGACGGGAGGGCCTGGACTATGAGATCGACGGCATGGTGGTGAAGGTCGACGACGTGGAGCTGCACGAGCGGCTGGGCGTGGCGGGCCGCGAGCCCCGCTGGGCAGTCGCCTATAAGTTCCCGCCCATCCAGGCGACGACGAGGCTCAAGGAGATCAAGGTCAACGTGGGGCGCACGGGCAGCCTGAACCCCTACGCCGAGCTGGAGCCGGTGCGGGTCGGAGGGGCGACGGTGAAGCTCGCCACGCTGCACAACGAGGACGACATCCGGCGCAAGGATATCCGCGTCGGGGATACGGTGATCGTGCAGCGGGCCGGCGACGTGATACCGCAGGTGGTGGGGCCGGTGGTGAGCCTGCGGACGGGCAGGGAGCGCCGCTACAAGACGCCTAAGAAGTGCCCCGTGTGCGGGGCGCCGGTCTATCGGCCGGAGGGGGAGGCGATGAGCTATTGCTCCAACCGCGCCTGTCCCGCCCAGGCCTATCGCCAGCTCACCCACTTCGTCTCCCGCGGGGCGATGGACATCGACGGCATCGGCGAGTCGCTGGCGGAGGTTCTGCTCAAAGCGGGCCTGGTGGAGGACCCGGCCGACCTCTACTTCCTCAGCAAGGAGCAACTGTTGGGGCTGGAGCGGCTGGCGGAGAAGAGTGCCCAGAACGTCCTGGACGCCATCGCCGTCAGCAAGGAGAGGCCCCTCGGTCGGCTGATCTTCGCCCTGGGGATCCGGCACGTGGGGAGCGAGGTGGCAGAGGTCCTGGCGGGCAACTTCGGCAGCCTGGACGCCCTGGCGCGGGCGGGCGTCGAGGAGCTGCTGTCGATACCGACCGTCGGGCCCAAGATCGCGGAGAGCGTGGACGGCTACTTCCAGGATGAGGCGAGCCGCCGGATGATCGAGAAGCTCAGGCGGGCAGGCGTGCGGCTGGAGGCGGAGGAGGCGAGGCCGACGGAGGGCCCTCTGAAGGGGCTGCAGTTCGTCGTCACGGGGACGCTGGCGGCGTTCAGCCGCGGCGAGGCGGAGGCGCGAGTGAAGCGCCTGGGCGGGAGCGCCAGCTCCAGCGTCACTAAGAAGACGGACTACCTGGTGGTGGGCGAGAACCCGGGATCGAAGCTGCAGAAGGGGCAGCAGTACGGCACGAAGACGCTGTCGGAGGAGGAGTTCCTGGCGCTGCTGCGTCGGCACGGGGCGGCGTGATGGGGTTGCCCCGGCAGCGGGCGAGAGGCGTATTCCCGGCCGCGCACCTGCCGCCCGATAGCGAGCGCTCCCAGGTGCGAAGGGGCGTTTAGGGTTTCGATTTGGGTTATAACCCATTCCGAAGCCGCAAACACTTTGTACCTCCTACCCCCCCTTTTCACACGGCGTTGTTTGCGTTATAATGCCGTCCGCGTGTCTGACCTGTAGCTCTTGGGGTGGCTTGCGTGCCAAGAAGAGACTGGGTGCTGAATCCCCTGTCGGCCCTGCTGGGGCTGTTCTCCCATGATATAAGCATCGACCTGGGCACGGCCAACACTATGGTGATGGTCAAGGGCCGCGGCGTCGTTATCGACGAGCCGTCGGTGGTGGCGATCGACCGCGTGAGCAAGAAGATCCTGGCGATCGGCGCGGAGGCGAAGCGTATGGTGGGCCGGACGCCCTCGAATATCGTGGCCGTGCGGCCGATGCGGGACGGCGTTATCTCCGATTTCCAGGTCACTGAGCGTATGCTCCAGTACTTCATCCGCGCCGTCCACGACCGCTCCGGGTTCGGCATCCCACGGCCACGGGTGGTGATAGGCATCCCCAGCGGCGTGACGGAGGTGGAGAAGCGGGCGGTGCGCGACGCCGCCCTCAATGCCGGCGCCCGTGCCGCCTATCTGGTGGAGGAGCCGATGGCGGCCGCCATCGGGTCGGGACTGCCGATCATGGAGCCGAGCGGGTGCATGATCGTGGACATCGGCGGCGGAACCACTGAGGTGGCGGTGATAGCGCTGGGAGGCATCGTGGTCAGCACCTCGATCCGCACGGCCGGCGATGAGATGGACCAGGAGATCATAGCCTACGCCCGTCAGGTGCATAATCTGCTGATCGGGGAGCGCACCGCGGAGGACATCAAGATGGAGGCCGGCTCCGCTTTCCCTATGGATGAGGAGAGCACGGTGGTGATCCGCGGCCGTGACCTGGCGACGGGGTTGCCCAAGTCGGTGGAGGTGAGCACGGTGGAGGTCCGGGACGCCCTGTCGGGCTCGATCGGCGCCATCATCGATGCGGTTCGCTCCACTATCGAGATCACGCCGCCGGAGCTGGTGTCCGACTTGATGTACCGGGGGATCGCTCTGGCCGGAGGCGGCGCACTGCTGAGAGGTCTCGATAAGCGGCTCGCGCAGGACACGAAGTTCCCTGTCTACGTAGCCGAGGAGCCCCTAAGCTGTGTGGTTCGCGGCACCGGGGAGGTGCTGGAGGAGGCGGCGCTGCTGGCCAAGGTGCAGGCGAATCTGGCAGCACGCAAGCCCCCGCGCTAGGCCCTCGAGGCCAGGGACGGCCGAGACGATCCCGTCCAGCTAAGCGCTGCGAGATTCCCCAGGCGGCGCCCGCCGACCGCAACACTATCGGCGCGAAGGAAGTGCTGGCTTGAACTCCCGAACCGTCATCTGGACAGCGGTGGTGATCGTCGTCAGCGTGGTGCTGATCTCCCTGTCCAGGTCAGGGCTCCTCGGCCCGGTGGAGAACGCAGCCCTTACGGTGGTCTCGCCGGTGCAGCATGGGCTGCGCAACGCCGCCGACCCGGTGGCCGATTGGCTGTCGAAGCTGACGGAGCTGGATGAGCTATCGGATGAGAACAAGGAGCTGCGGGCGGAGAACGAGAGGCTCAAGGAGGAGGTGGCCCGGCTTCGAGGGAGCGAGATCCTGTCGCAGCAACTGGAGAAGCTGCTCCAGGTCAAGGCGGCCTGGCCTGAGGAGGATTTTCTGGCGGCGAACGTGCTGGCAAAGGACCCCTCTAACCTGAAGGAGGTGGTGGCGATCGACCGCGGGAAGCGGGACGGGGTGCAGGAGGGCATGGTTCTGGTTACGGAGGGCCACAGCCTGGTGGGGACGGTGACCCGCACCCTCGACGACTACGCCTGGGTCACCCTCATCACCGACCCCAACAGCGCGGTGTCGGCGATGGTGCAGGAATCGCGCGCCCAGGGGGTGGTGACCGGCAGCTACAGCCGCCAACTGACGATCGAGTTCGTCGCCCAGGGGGCAACGGTGAAGGAGGGCGACATGGTCATCACCTCGGCCATAGGCGGGCACTACCCGGAGGGGCTGGTGATAGGCAAGGTGACGGCGGTCCAGAGCACCCCCCAGGAGCTGTTCAAGCGGGTGGCTCTGGAGCCTCTGGCCAGCCTGGCTCATCTGGAGACGGTGTTGGTGTTGACCAGCTTCGTTCCCAAGGACCTGGGGACGCCGTGAGGTACTATCTGGCAGTGCCGCTATTGCTGCTGGCCACCCTGCTGCAGTCGGCGGTGCTGCCCTATTTCCCCCTGCTGGGGGTGTACCCGAACCTGGTGCTGGTGCTGCTCGTGTGCTGGGCGGTGGTGAGGGGACAGGGGGAGGCGATGGTGGTCGTGCCCATTGGGGGCCTGTGCCTGGGGCTGGTGGACAGCCAGCCTGTAGGGGTGGCCCTCCTGGCGGCAGCACCGGTGGTGCTGCTGGCGGAGCTGCGGGAGGCCCGCCTCACCCAGAACGATTTTTTCATCGCTGTGGTGTTGATCTTGATCTCCAGCCTGGTGTACGGCGTGGTCTTTTTGGTAACCTTACGCCTGATGGGCGAAGGCGTTCAGTGGTGGGGTAGCGTTTTCCGGATCGTCTTGCCCACGGCGATCGTCAATGCCCTGGTCATGCCGCCGCTGTATTGGTTGGTGTGGTGGAGCAGCAGGGACATCAGAAGGGCGCGGAGTCTGTAGGAGGGCTTGTTTCCTCACCAGGCAGGACGTACGTATGCGGCTCTTCGATAATCAGAAAGAGAGACGCTGGCGCTCGCCTAAGCGGGAGACTACCAGCGAGGCGCAGAGGCTCCGGGATAAGTTCTTCTATCTCCGCCTCCTGGTGCTGGTGGTGTTCGCCATCCTGACGCTGCAGCTCCTGCGGCTGCAGGTCTTTGAGGGCGAGGCGTACCAGAGACGGGCGGAGCATAACCGCCTGCGGGTGGTGCCGGTGATGCCGTCGCGGGGGCTTATCTTCGACCGGCAGGGTATCCCGCTGGTGGAGAACGTCCCCCAGTTCTCGGCGGGGATCGTCCCCGCCGACCTCCCTCGAGACCAGGAGCCCACTGTGCTGCCTCAACTGGAGACTCTCCTGGGCGTGCCCGCCGCCGAGATGTCGCAGAAGGTCGGGGAGAAGCGGGATAGCAAGGACCCGTTCACGCCGGTGGTGGTCAAGTCGGGGCTGGAGCCGGAGACGGCGTTCGCGCTGCGGGAGATGGCGGGGTCTCTGCCGGGCGTGAGGGTGCTGGTGGAGCCGATCCGGCGCTATACGGCGGGACCGGACGTCTCTCATATCCTGGGCTACGTGGGACAGGTGGCGGACTATGAATACGACGACCTGAAATCCAAGGGTTACGAGTTGAACGACCGCGTGGGGAAATCGGGGGTTGAGCTGACGTACGAGGAGGTCTTCCGCGGCGTTCCGGGCAGGAGCGAGGTGGAGGTGGACGCCAGCGGACGGGAGATCCAGACGTTGAGCACAACGCCACCGATAGCCGGCCAGAGCCTCGTCCTTGCCCTGGACCTGGACCTGCAGCAGAAGACGAGCGAGCTCCTCCAACAGGGGATGGGCAACTCTCTCAACGCCGCCGCCGTGGTGATGAACGTCCACACGGGCGAGGTCCTGGCTATGGTGTCGCTGCCCAGCTTCGACAATAACCTGTTCACAGACATGAGCGAGGAGCAGTTCCAGGCTCTGCTCGATGACCCCAGAAAGCCCCTGGTGAACCATTGCGTCTCCGAGATCTACCCGCCCGGCAGTACCTTCAAGCAGGTGACGGGATCGGCCGCCCTGCAGGAGGGGGTGGCGAGCACCAGCACTACTATCACCAGCCGCGGCTCTATCACCGTCAAGAACCAGTACGACCCCAGCATCGTCTACGTCTTTCGCGACTGGTCCGCCCTGGGCACGCTGGACTTCTACGGCGGGGTCGCCATGTCCTCCGACGTGTATTTCTACTATCTGGCCGGCGGCTACTATGAGGATGGGGTGGAGCTGTTCCGCGGCCTGGGGGCTACGACGCTGGCCCACTATGCGCGGTTGTTCGGGCTGGGCGCACCCACGGGCATCGACCTGCCCGGCGAGGCGGCGGGGCTGGTGCCGGACCCGGAGTGGAAGGAGGCGGAGCTAGAAGAGCCCTGGGTCATCGGCGATACGTATAACTTCGGCATCGGACAGGGCTACGTGGCGACGACGCCGCTGCAATTGCTGGGGGTTACGGTGGCTATCGCCAACGGGGGCGATGTGATGGTGCCGACGGTGGTGAGGGAGATCGTGGACGCCGAGGGACAGGTGGTGGTGCCGTTCACGCCAAAGGTGGCCCGTCATCTGCCCGTAGGCGAAGACGTTCTGGCGATCATGCGTGAGGGGATGCGCCAGGCGGTGTCCTGGGGTACGGCGAAGACCGCCGCCGTGTCCGGGGTGAGCGTGGCGGGGAAGACGGGGACGGCGGAGTTCGGGCCGGACCTGGGCGGGGGCCAGTATGAGAGCCACGCCTGGTTCAGCGGCTTCGCGCCGGCCGAGGACCCGGAGGTGGCGGTGGTAGTCTTCCTGGAGAAGGGGAACGGGGCGAAGAATGCCGCGCCGGTGGCGGCCCGCATTCTGGACTATTACTTCCATCGCTAGATGTTCGCTAGGGAAGCCGGAACTCGATGAACATCCGCTACGTCCGCAACTTTGACTTCATCCTGCTGCTGAGCAGCCTGGCCCTGGTGGCCTACGGGATCATTCTCATATACAGCGGCAGCCTCCCCAGCTATGAGACGACGGAGGCTGTGCTCTCTCATCCTGTGGCACGGCAGTCGGCCTTCGCCATCTCCGGCCTGGCGATAATGCTTGTGCTGAGCCGGACCGACTACCGGCTCCTGGGCTACACGGCGGCGGGCCTGTATATCGCGGCGACGGCGGCGCTTCTGTTTGTGCTGGCGCTGGGAGACGCCATATACGGCTCGCAGCGCTGGATAGAGGTCGGCGGCACGCAGATCCAGCCCTCGGAGGTGGCGAAGCTGGTACTGATCATCGCCCTGGCCAAGTATCTGGCCGACCGCCAGGAGCAGATCGGGCAGTTGAAGGTGTTCCTGGCCTCGCTGGGGATAGCGCTGGTGCCGACGCTGCTGGTGTTCGCGGAGCCGGACCTGGGGTCGGCCATGGTCTTCGTGGCTATCTGGCTGGCGATGGTTATCGTCGCTGGGGCGCGCTCGGCGCACGTGCTGGGGCTGGTCGCCTCGTCTGCGGCTGCGGCGCCGTTCATCTTGATAGGGATGATCAGCGACTATCAGCGGGAGCGGATCGCGACGTTCCTCGACCCGGGCAGCGACCCCCTGGGCTCCGGCTTCAACACGCTTCAGGCGGAGATCAGCATCGGCTCGGGGGGGCTCTTCGGTAAGGGGCTGACCGCGGGGACGCAGACGCAACTGGACTATCTGCGGACGCAGACCACGGACTACGTCTTCAGTGTGCTGGGGGAGGAGCTGGGCTTTGTGGGGGCGATGGTGCTCTTTGCTCTGTTCGTGGTGCTGTTGATGCGGGGGCTGCGGACGGCGGCGGGCTGCCCCGACCCCTTCGGACGGCTCCTGGCGACGGGCATTGTGACGTTCATCCTGTTTCAGGTGTTCATCAATATCGGCGTGAATATCCGTCTTCTGCCGGTGACGGGCATACCGCTGCCGTTTATCAGCCAGGGCGGCAGCTCGCTGCTCACGCTGTTCATAGCGCTGGGCATTCTGCAGAGCATCCGTATGCATCAGAGGCCGTCCCGCTGGTGAGGGCCTCGTGCGTCCGTCCCCGTTTCTTCCCATGCAGTCCTCGGGCGCTGCCTGCCCACAGGTAGTCAGGCTGGGCTGTCCCTCAGCCGAGTTGCCCCAGCCCGAGGTCATGAACTATTCAGTTCGACATACTTTGAGATGGGTGGTTCTTCCCACCCACCCGCCCTAGGGGTATTTTGGGAATCAGGGGGACACCCCCTGAAACCCCCGCCAAAGGGGCTGCGCCCCTCTGGACTCCCCCGAGGCCGCATCGAGCTACTTCGTCAATGACCATCAGACTGGGGCAGAGGAGCATACAGGGCACCCCAGGCTGAAGCCCGGGGCATGGAATTGGGCCCCCAGCCCGCCGGGGGACGCGGCTGCCGGAGGGCAGGGCTCTACGACGGCGGTCGCTCAGCAGCAGGCTCGCTCCCAGAAGGAGCAGGGGGGCTCTCGTCCTCCAGGCGGGCGTGGAGAAGGCTTATCTCCTGGGCCAGCCGCCGGCTCTGGTCGGAGAGGCGCGATATCTCCAGGGAGTAGTGAAAGAGCATCGCCACGACGATGGCAAGGGCGACGAAGAATATGATGTTGGGGGGATCGGCGACGTCCAGGCGGTCGGCGACCCAGACCGTGATCTCCTCGAAGGAGGCCAGCAGCAGCATCGCCACCACGAGCATGATCCAGAGGAGGGAGTACTCCTCACGGAGCCGCCGTTTGCGGATGTAGGAGAGCACTACGACGGCGATGGCAACGGCAACAAGGATCACAAAGACGGTGATAGGCCTCATGACCTTCGTCTCCTTTCGCTTGTCCGCTGGGGGTTCTCTTTCAGTATGTTCAGGGCCAGGGCGAGGCTGACTTTGATCATGTAGTAGAGAGGCTGTAGGCCGGCGATGGATGAGGCGCCAGCCTGTCGCTGACGCATGGTTACGAGCTCCTCGCGGATGCGCAGGCCCTGCCGCGCGAGGATGACGATCGCCTCCGGCTCGGGGTAGTCAGGGGGGTAGTAGTCTGTCAGGTACTCCAGCGCCCGCCGACTGTAGGCACGAAAGCCGGAGGTGCTGTCGGTTATTCTCCGGCCGCTGAGGAGCGCGCAGAGGCGGGACAGGATCATGTTGCCGAGCCGGCGCGATAGGCTCCCCTGGTAGGGCGTCCGTGAGAGGTAGCGGGAGCCGATCACCATGTCCCAGCCTCCCTCCAGGACGAGCCCGGCCAGGGTCTCTATCTGGTCGGGAGGGAATTGGCCGTCGCTGTCGACCTGGACGGCGGTCTGATAGCCCTTCTCCAGGGCGTATTTGAAGCCCGTCTGCACGGCCGCACCGATGCCGACGTTGAAGCAGAGGTCGAGCACTGGATAGCCCATCTCATGGGCGATACTGGGGGTGCTATCGGTGGAGCCGTCGTTGACTACGACGACGTCGAACTGGGGGGCCGTGTCGCGCAGCTCCTGCAGGACACGGCGCAGGGAGTCCTCCTCGTTGTAGGCGGGTACGATGATCAGTCCCTTGGCGTCGGCGCTCATCGACTATGTCTCCTGGCCAGCGGGGGCCTCTTTGACAAAGCGGAGCAGATAGAAGACGGCGAGGGGCGACCAGTTGACGGGGAAGTACCGCTTCCTCCGCAGGGAAAGACGGCGCCCAACGGCCTCGATGACGAAGTCCCCGTCATGATAGTGGTCCCAGGGCTTAGTATAGCGGAAGACGCGCCGCCCGAGCTGATAGAAGCGGTTCTCGGAGGGGGCGATCGCCAGCAGTTCCCCGCCCACGTCGAGTATTCGCTCCATCTCCAAGGCCAGCGCATCCAGATGCTGGATATGCTCCAGGACGGAGGCGGCGGTGATGGTGTCGAAGTGGTCGTCGGGGAGGCGCAAGCCGAAGATGTCGCCGCTTATGATCTGGACGTTGGTCAGGCCGTAGACCTTAACGACCTCTGCGGCGATGTCGGCGTTCAGGTCGACGCAGGTCACTTCGTCGAACATCTTGGAGAGGGTGGGGAGCAGGACGCCGTTGCCGCCGCCGAAGTCCAGCACCCGTCGCCGCCGGGTGGGGCGGGAGAGGGCGAGCATTCTATCGAGGCTCCGCCAGAACAGCTCGCGCACCAGCCAACGGCGGTCGGTGTAGACGCCGGGGGTGCCGGACGTGCCGCGCTCGGCGATGAGGCTCTCCATCAGGCGCCGGTCTATCCTCTGCACGACTTCGGTTCCCTCCTCTGGAACGCAACCCGGGGCGGGCTGCGGCGACCGGTCTGATTGTATCAGGGCTCCGTTCCCTCTCGCTTAGTATACGCGACTGCCCGCTCCCAGGCTGCCGCAAGGATGAGGGCCGCCCAGAGGCAGAATATCGGGATCAAGGGCGCGTGATAGCGCGGGCCGGGGACGAACATCAGGTGCGCCAGCGTCCAGCCGGCGACGAACAGGATCACAAGGAGCCGCTTCCTGTCGCGGAAGGAGAGCCAGAGAGGAGCGGCAATGAGGGCGCATAGCATCACTGCGTAGTAGTAGCCGTCGGCGAGGCGGGACCAGTTGTCCTCGGCGGAAGGGGGTATGGCGACGACGGGCTCGCCGACTCTGTCCAGCGACTCGACCCAGCTATCCTTGAGCCACTCGACCTCGCTCGCGTGCACCCAGGCCCCGCGTATCCACTTGAGGGCGTCGGAGTCGTCCCTGTAGAGGTTGTAGAGCTTCTCGAACAAAAGCTGGACCTCGTATGCCGGGTGGGAGACCATGAACTCGAGCCCCTCGCGCAAGGACTCCCGCTCTACCTTGACCTCACGCTCGGGAAAGGGGAGGTAGGAGTACTTCAGCCGCAGGTGCGTCTCAGGGAAGACGCTGTAGGGATCATAGGGGTCTTGCTGGTGGCCCGCCAGGAAGGTGTGGCCGACGCCGCTCGCTATGGGTATGAAGGCGTCCATGGCGATCGCATTGCGAACCGTCCAGGGCATGACGGCCAGCGCCGCTCCGATCAGCAGCAGGGCGCCCTGGCGGGCGAATTCGCGCCAGGAGGGGATCGCCAGCTTCCAGATAAGGAGAACCACGAGCAGCAGGACGCCCGCCTCGGCCCGCAGGAGGGCGGTGGCGCCAAACAGCAGGCCCAGCAGGAATAGCCGCAGCGGCGACGGATTCGCCTGCTTTAGGGTCCAGGTGAGGACGAGCAGAAGCAGGAGCGCGAGCACGGCGGCAGAGACCGACTCGGTCATTACCAGGGTCGTGTAGTATATCTGGCCGGGGAACAGGGCCAGGATGAGGGCGGCAAGCAGCCCCGCCCGCCGGTTGAACACCACGGCGGCGATGGCGTAGACGAGAAGGCAGGTGGCCGCGCCGGCGAAGGCGTTGAGCAGCTTCGCCGCCAGGACGCTGTGGCCGAAGACCTTGTAGATGGCCGCCAGCAGCAGCGGGTAGCCCGGGGGCCAATTGGCGGTCTGCTGGTCGGCGAAACCGGTGTAGCCCTCGCCCGCCGCCAGCGTCTGGGCCGCGTGGTCGTAGAAAAGGGTGTCGTCGAAGCGGCCGTCGTTGGGATCAGGGCCGGCGTAGGCGATCCAGGCGAGTCGGAGGGCAAGCGCCAGGACGAATATTGCCGCCAGCCAGAGAAGATGCGGCCTCGATCTCAGGTGCCCCACCAGGCGGCTCGCGAGCCTTGCCCAGCGGGATGCGCTCGGCGGCGATAGGGCGGCGTTGGGATCGCTAGAAGTTCTAGACATGCTCCGAGGGATACAACGGGAGGCCGGCCACTGAGAAGGCATTATAGCAGCTAGGGATGAATCGAACGACCACGAGCCCGCAGGCCGGAATGCTATAATTGGCGGGCAGCGGGCGGACCAGCACCCTTCCAGGAGGGCATCGAGGATGACGGACAGCGAAGGATGGGTATCGCTCAGGTACTCGCCGCAGGACGCCGAGGATACTCTGGAGCTTGTGCGCCAGACCTGGGGGGAGATAGAGCCGGCAGACCGCGCCTACCACGAGTGGCAGTACCGGCGAAGCCCCGCCGGGCCGGCCATCGTTTCGCTGGCACGGGAGGAGGGGACGGGACGGCTGATCGGGCAGGCGGTGACGATCCCCGCCAGGGTAGGGATCGCCGGCGAGTCACGTGTGGTCAACATCTGTCTGAACGTGGCGACGCTCCTCGAATGGCGGGGGCGCGGCGTCTTCAGCGCCCTGCTGAGGGACGTCAGCGCCCTATCGGGAGAGGAGGGCATCGCCTTCACCTTCGCCTTCCCCAATGAGGCCTCGTATCCGTCCTTCGTGAAGAGGGCCGGCTACAGGGGCATCGGCTCGGTGCCGCTCCTGGTCAGGCCGTTGAACCCGGAGCGTCTGGCCTATAAGCGGACGGGGAGCCGCGTGCTGGCGAAGATCGCCTCTCTCGGCAGGCTCGTCTGGCGGCCGCCGGCAGCGGCGCCGCGAGAGGAGGGCCCGACACGTCTGGAGATAGCGAGGGTGGAGACGTTTGATGACTCTTTCACGGCCTTCTGGGAGCGGGTGAAGGGGCGGTTTCCGGTGATGGTGGTGAGGGACGCCGCCTATCTGAACTGGCGGTTCGTGGAGGTGCCCCTTCGGGAGTACGTCAGCTTCGCCGCCAGGTCAGACGGCGAGGTGCGGGGCTTCATCGTGCTGCGCGTGGCGCCGGTGGGGCAGCTCAGCTCGGGCTTGATCGTGGACCTGGTGGTGGAGCCGAGCGAGGAGGGGCGCACCGCCGGCGGACGGTTGATCGACGAGGCGTACTCCTATTTCAGGGATCACGATCTGGATATCCTCGGCAGCCTGGCCCTGCCCCACACGGAGGAGTTCAGGCTTCTTCGCGCTAAGGGGCTCTGGGTGTGCCCAAGACGGCTGGAGCCTCAGCCGTTCCGTCTCGTTGTCCGCTGCTACGACGACGCGGCCAGCCACCCGGCCTACGACCTCAAGAACTGGTTCATCACTATGGGCGACTACGACGCGGTCTAAGACCCTCAAACGCCCAGGACTTCGCGCGCCGGCGCGAAGTCGAACCGCTTGAGCAGCCGCTCCAGCTTGGTGACGTTGCGGGGGATGTTGTAGTAGACGGCTATGCGCTCCAGGAGGGGCAGCGGACGCCTGGGGGTGGAGGGGTTGAACTCCCAGGGATGCGCGTAGAGGACGAGGGGCCGTCGGCGCCCGACCCAGCGAAGCAGGCGCTCCAGGATGGGGTAGGGGATCAGTCTCATGTAGGCCCCGCCGGCCAGGGGCAGCCGCAGCTTCCAGAGGGGCAGGACGGTCAATGGAGCCTCGATGAGCCCAGCCTCTTCATCCACGAGGCCCGGGTCGGTCAGCGAGGCGCGGTATATCCCCACCGGCGCGTAGCCCACGCCGTAGTAGCCGGTGCGAGCGGGGAACACGCTGCTATCGTAGCGGTAGCCGGCGTCCTTGAGGACAGCCAGGGCCCAGGACGTCCGCCGGTCGAGGGAGAACATGGGCGCCCGAAACCCCACGGGCAGGTAGCCCGGCAAGACGGCGTCGAGGGCGTCCCGGAAGGAGGCGAGCTCCCGGGCGAAGCTCTTCGAGTCCAGGTGCCAGAGGTTGGTGTGGCTCATTCCGTGGCAGCCGATCTCGTGGCCGGCGGCGGCGATGCGGGCGATAAGGTCTGGATGCTCGTGGAGCAGCGCGCCCACCACAAAGAAGGTGACCCGCGTGTCGTACCGCTCCAGGAGGGCCAGTATGGGCTGAAGGGCCCCCTCGACCTGCGAGACGCGGGCCTCGGGAGGGGTGCGGCGGGCGATCAGCTCCCCGTGATACCACTCCTCCAGGTCGAGGGAGAGAATGTGTCTCATGTCGCGACTGGGGAAGATACCTCTCCTCCTTGCTGTTGGTGGGGTCTCAGTCGGCGCCAGGTCGCCATCATTCCCGCCGCCGCCAGCATACACAGCAGCGGGATGACGGGGAAGTGGAATCGCGGGTCGCCGAAGAAGACGAGGGGTACGGCCAAGAGGTAGGCCAGCATGACGAGGCAGAGCGTCTTCCGGGCATCGCGATGGCGGAACCAGGAGAACAGGCCAAGGGCTGCCCCCGCGATGACGAGGAAGTAGTAGCCGTTGGCCACGGCGGCGAGATAGCGACGCAGCCCTTTCTCTATGAAGGGGTCGTTGTCATAGGACTCGGTGGCGCGGAGGCCGTCGTCGTCTCTTTCCAGCAGGTAGCGGGCCTTGTTGGGAAGGAGGCGGAGCTCTTCCAGCGGGTGGTTGACTATGAACCGCAGGCCCCGTTTGATCCCCTCCCGATAGCCGACGACCTCGGCCTCCGACTGGTCGACGTCCTCGTAGCCCTCGAAGCAGGGGCCGGTCATCACGAAGCCGCCGGTAGCACCCTCATGGTTGCCGATGCAGAAGTCGTCTCCGGCATTGGTGGAGATGAGGATGAATGCGTCCATGCGCACGGCGTTGCGTATCGACCAGGGCACGACGAATAAGGCCATCAGGAGTACGACCACTCCCACCTGAGCGAGGATGCGGACCCGATGGGGATGAACGAACAGCCAGAAGACCAACAGTATGATCGGCAGGGGCAGGAGGATGGGACGAACCATGGTGGCGGCCGCCAGGAAGAGGCCGGCAAAGGTCAGCCTGGGCAGGCCGATCCCCTCGCGGGGCCAGGGTTCGGCCATGAGGATGAGGAGGCCGCTCATGAGGAGGAAGGTGAAGAGCACCTCAGATAGGATGGTGCCGGCGTAGAAGACCTGGTTGGGGAACAGGGCGAGGAGCAGGCCGGCAATCCTGGCGACGGGATGACCGAGGAGACGCCGTGCCAGCTCGTAGGTGATGACGACGGTGGCAGCCCCCAGCAGGGCGTTGAGCATCTTCGCCCAGAGGATGCTGTGGCCGAGGACGGCATATACGGCAGCCAGGACGGCGGGGTAGCCTATCGGATAGTAGGCGGTGGGGTATCCCAGTATCGATCTGTAGCCGTCGCCTGCGGCGATGCCCTGGGCAAGGGCGTCGTACCTTACGGGGTCGTTGAGGCCGAGAGGGGGCCGGTCAGCGTAGGCCACCCAGGCGGCTCTCGCCACGAGGGCCAGGACGAAGAGGATGAGCGACCAGCGGGACTGAGGATTCGCCCACGCCCTTCGAAGCAGGGCGAGCGCGCTCCCGGCGAGTGTCTTCTCCTCGGTCGATGGCTGGTTCAGCGGCACGATGGAGCGATGCCCCCAATCAGGTGAGATACGCGGAACGGCCCTGCCAGGTCGCGCTCGATGGTCTTTCAGGGGTCGTCACGGCGAAGGCGGCGCAGAATACAAATGGCAACAACCAGCGGGCATTATACAGGAGCGGTCGGTACTGAGGAACCGCGCGGGCCCGTCCGGCAGGGGAGAATGCGAAAAGGGCCGAGCGAATGGCTCTGCCCTTGCGTTTGCAGCCCACCAGAGGCGGGGTCAGGTGAGGGCGGGCTGGGAGATGCTCTCGAGGGTGAGCCCGTCGTCCTTGCGGTCTATGACCACCTTGTCGCCGGGCCCGAACTGGCCTTCGAGGAGGGCCTCGGAGAGCCGGTCTTCGATTTCGTTCTGGATGAGACGCCGCAGGGGGCGGGCACCGAACGTCTCGTCGTAGCCCTTTTCGCCCAGCCACTCCTTGGCGGCATCGGTGACCTCCAGGGTGATTCCCTTGAAGGATAGCTGGATGTCGACCTCCCGCAGCATGAGGTCGACTATGTCGCGGATGTGGTCCTTGGACAGGGCGTGGAAGACGACGGTGCTGTCGACGCGGTTGAGGAACTCGGGCCTGAATGTGTTCCTGAGCTCGTTGAGCACCTTGTCCTTCATCTTCTCGTAGCGCTGCTCGGAGGTCTTGGACTCCTCCG
>CAZSRY010000023.1:0-15056 GCA_964609475.1 uncultured Dehalococcoidia bacterium | reverse complement strand
CGGAGGTAGTGCCGGCCCTCCTGGAGCGGCTGCCAGCAGAGGGTATCAGCTCGGAGGGCCCGGCCGATATCCTGAAACGTCTCGGCGGTCTTTGAGGGTATGAAGAGATGAGCCTCCGTATCGCCGTCTGTGTGGCAAGCGTCGCCAAACCAGAGCAACTGGCCGCTGGCGGCATAGGAGAACGATCTCCGCTTGAGGGTGATTTCCCGCAAACCCTCAATCCCGCTGATGCCAATGCCCTGGAGGCCGCTCTTCAGGTGAAGGACGCTCTCCCGGATACGGCGGTGACCGCTCTCACGCTGGGGCCGCCGGCCGCCGAGGAGGCGCTCAGAGAGGCCGCCGCCCTGGGCGTCGACCGCGCCCTCCGCCTCTGGGATGACTCTCTGGCCGGGTCGGACTGCCTGGCGACGGCGCGAGCGCTGGCTGCGGCCATCCGCCGGCTCGAGTGTGACCTCGTGCTCTGCGGGGCCCAATCCGTCGACGGAATGAGCGGAAGCGTAGGCCCCCAGCTTGCGGAGCTGCTCGGCATCCCAGCCATGCCCAACGTCCTCGGCGCGCGGAGGCAGGACGACGGATCGGTTCTCTGCGAACGGCGCGCCGGTGGCGGCATTCGGGCCTCGGAGAGCGCCCCTCTTCCCGCGCTCTGCACGGTCGAGCAGGACGCCAACAGCCCCCGCTACCCAACGTTGAAGTCGAGGCTTCATTGGCGCTCGGCGCCCGTGGAGTGCTGGGGCTTGGAGGCTCTCGACCTGCGCCCAGAGGAGGCGGGAACGGCGGGCTCCGTGCTGCAGATGACCGCCCTTCTGCCGCCCGCGCCCGATATGCGCGAGCTGGTGGTGCCGCCATCCGATCTGCCGGCCTTCCAGCGGCTGGCGATCACTGTGAGTGGCGGCGTCGGTGGCCGTGGGGGGAGTCTGGTTGAGGGGCCGCCGGAAGAGCTCGCTGACCGGATACTGGATCACCTCAAGGGCCGGCGTCTCCTCTGAAGCAGCTCCGCTGTGTCCGGCTTCCGGGCACATCCTCCACTCAGGCGACTGGGGGCTCTGCTAACGGACCTGGTCGAGTGTCGGTATTCCGCGGAGGTGTTCGCATCGTAGAGGTAGGCCAAGGAGAGCCTCGAATCACCCCGCAGCGTGGGAAGATAGGAAGGGCCGCGCTGCCCCCCTGTCGTCCACGCAATCGCTAGTCTGTTGGAGGTGCGCAGGCCCTACACTAGTAACGCGAAAGGCCCAGGCGCCATTACAGCCGCCAGGACCGCCGCTCCGAATCAGGGGCAGATTGCGTATGAATTGGGCTTTGAATCACGGGCTATCCTTGAGGTTACTGCTCCCTCCGGCCCATCTCCCCGATTCTCCCAAAGGCAGGGTGCCGCTCCGAGGGCCCGCCACCACCTGGTCAGCATAGAGGGCATCCCTGAGAGCAGGCTCCACAAGGCTGGTCCACCCCTATATTCCATCCTGATCAATCGTTTCGGAATTAGGGTTTTTCTGCCAGGTCAATAGGGGATTCCACTAATGGCCCCTACCGAGCGCTGCCGACATTATAGATAGCAGGTGGCGGTATGGAAATAAGAGATGTTCGTGGGTCTAAGGCGGCGCTTGTCGGCCACCGCCTCTCAAGCGAGGCGAGAGGCTGTGCAGCCGGCGGAGCCCGAGCAGCGTCGGGCACCCCTGGCTGGTCTGCTGCTCGGCGAAGCGCCCTGGCGACGGGCCGCGTTTGCAGCGATCGCAGGCGGCCTGTTTATCGGAGCCGCCGTCCGCTATGATGATCTCTCCCACCTGACGCTCATCGCGATCTACATCGCGGTGCTCGTCTCCTGCGCCGCCACGGACATAGCATCGTTCCGCGTCCCTAATGCCATCACCTACCCGGCCATTCTCCTCGCCTTTCTGGTAGGCGCCTTCCTGCCCGACGCCGACTTCGAGGGGGCCGTCATCGGAGGGGCAGCGGCAGGCGGCCTCATGCTGGCGGCCCTGATCATCTCCCGCGGCGGCATGGGCCTGGGCGACGTCAAGCTGGCGACCTTCGCCGGTCTGGTGTTGGGCTGGCCCCTCATCGGCTCGGCCCTTGTGCTCACGGCCGTGGCCGGAGGCGCGGCAGCGGTGGTGCTCCTGCTCTCCGGCCTCAAGGGACGCAAAGACCCGATACCCTACGCACCCTTCATCTCCGCCGCCACGCTGACCGTCATTCTGTGGCAGGGAACGGTATTCACACAGCTATGAGCCTAGAGACGATCTTTCCCTTTGAGAAGCAGGATTATGGTCTTGAGATGCCAGACCGGCGCGAATCTCGACCGATGGGGCGCGGGCGCCCTCTATCCCCCCTTGCGAGGGGCAGTTGGGGTGTGGTAAGTTACACGCAACTAGCCAATCCCCCCAATGGGATCGAGCAACACCGGTCTCAGCTTCAGAACACCGAACCAACATCCCTCGAGCAGAACCTGGCGGGTATTGAGATGGCCTAAGGAGGTTTGCGTCAGCAGACCAGCTTTACACTCTATCCGAGGAAGGAGACACGGATATGAGAATTCTCCAAGTGGCGCCTCTCTGGGAGACGGTGCCCCCACCCGCCTACGGTGGCACGGAGGCTGTGGTCAGTGTGCTGTGCGAGGAACTGGTGCGGCGCGGCCACGATGTAACGCTCTGCGCGGCCGGCGACTCCACAACCGCTGCCGAGCTCTTCTCCATCTATCATCGCAGCCTGCGCACTGCCAGCGATATCCAGACTCCCCTTGTCTACGACCTTATGCACGCTGCCTTATCCCTCAAGCAGGCATCGTCGTTCGACATTGTTCACAACCACGCCGGCGAGATAGTCATGGCCATGAGCCATCTGGTGGACGTGCCGATGCTCACTACCATGCACTGCCTCATCACGCCGGACACCAAGTTCATCTGGGATAGCTATCTGGGCTCGTACAACACGATCAGTCGCTCCCAGAAGGGGCTGATGCCCGCCATAGCGAACAACAACTACTGCGGCGTGGTGTATAACGCCATCGATGTGGCCAGCTTCCCCTATGACGAGGATAAGGAGGACTACCTCCTGTTCCTGAGCCGCGTATCGCCTGACAAGGCACCCCACCTGGCGGTCGAGGTAGCGAAGCGGCTGGGCAAGAGGATCATTGTTGCCGGTAAGGTGGACCCGAACCCTATAGACCAGGGGTATTTCCGCACTACCCTGGCACCACTGGTAGACGGGGACCAGGTCCAGTTCTTCGGCGAGGCGAACAGCCGGCAGAAGCGAAAGCTCTATGCCAAGGCCCGCTGCCTGCTCATCCCCCTTCGCTGGGAGGAGCCCTTCGGCCTGGTGTTGGCGGAGGCGATGGCCTGCGGTACGCCCGTGGTCGCCTTCCGACGCGGCGCCGCCAGCGAGGTCGTCGTCCACGGTGAGACGGGATACCTGGTGGAGGACTTGGACAGGATGGTCGAGGCCGTGCGCAAAGTGGACCAGATCGACCCCGCACGTTGCCGACGCCATGTGGAGGAGAACTTCGGGCCGCAACGCATGGCTGCCGGCTATCTGAACGTATATCAGCGGCTCCTCGACCAGGTGGCGGTGAAACCAGCCCTCACGCCGCTGGCTCCCGCTGTCCGACCGTTGACCGCGGAGGCGGCTGCCCAGGGGACGGCCGTGGCCTAGGGGGAGTCCCCCCACAAGAAGAAAGGCGGGGACGATGACACGCCGGAAGAGTCTCGAGCCAACAAGCGAGAAGGCCATCGAGGATGCCCTTGTCAGAGACCTGGACATCGATCACCTGAAGGTATACCTGATCAAAGGCGTACCCCATATCGAGGGCAGCGTCTCTGGATGGCGGGACAAGCGGCGAGCTACAGAGATCGTTTCCTCACTGGCGAGGACAACGCACATAGTCAACCGCCTGCGCGTGGTGCCTCACGCCACGCGACGCGACGAAGCGGTAGCAAGCGCGGCACGGAACTGCTTCCGAACCCTGCCCAACCTAGGGCTGGCAAGGGCCGAGGTCAGTTGCCGCGACGGGGTGGTGGAACTGACAGGGGATGTGGAATCCTGGGCGGCGAGACGGTCCGCTGAGAAGGCGATCCGCTCTATCCGCGGCGTGGTGAGCATTCGCAATCGCCTGCGGCTAAAGGGGGTCGACATGCCTGTCAGGCAGCTGGAGGGCGAGATCAAGAAGGCCCTGCGGGAGTGCCTGTCCCTGGAGACGGCTGCCATTGAGGTGCGGTTCGAGGGCGGCACGGTCAAGCTGTTAGGCACGGTGCCCTCCCCCTACCACCGCCTCGCCGCTGAGGACCTGGTGCGCTGGTTCTCCTCGGTTCAGGATGTGGCAAACGGCCTATCTATCAAGAAGCCCTTGCCCCTTTCCGAAGATGCCGAGACAATACGAGGACAGGAACCCACCACGTCGTCGGCCTAGGGAGCCCTCCAATTCTAAAATCTGAGCGATGATGGGCGATCATTCTTCGTGAAGATGAGCACCTCCCCCACCCGCAAGGGCGTGCGAAGGGGGACACGCACCAAACTCCCGGAAAACGTCCCCATTGCCATTGAGGATATCCGGGACGCGTTAATCATCCGCGAGAGAGACCTCTTCCTTTTCAGCGACGCCAACGGCAACGTCCCTCCCGGCAACCGTCGCGGTCTCGGCCTATACCACGCCGATACGCGCCACCTGTCCACCTACGACTTCAGCTTCGCTCACATACCGCCGGTGCCCCTTCTCTCCACGGCGGAGTTGGGGTTCAGCGAGGAACAGGTCCTTACAAACCCGCAGATGCAGAGCATCGAGGGGCGCACCTTGCCCCGCGGCAGCATCGAGGTACGGCGGCAGCGGGTGGTAGACGATGTCCTGGAGGAGACCCTTCACATCACCAACTACAACGTGTACCCCGTCACCCTCGACCTCTGCTACCATCTCGACGCCGACTTCGCTGATATCTTCGAGGTCAGGGGTCTACCAAGGCCGCGAAGGGGGAGGCTCCTGCCACCCCAGGTCCATCCCAACACCCTCGTCTACGGCTATGAAGGCTTGGACAGCATCTATCGGGAGACGCGCATCGACCTTTCCCCCACCCCCACCACAATCTCCGCCCGCCGCGTAGTGTTTCGGCTGACGCTGCTGCATCGCGAAAGCAAGTCCATACGGTTGCTGTTCACGGTAGACGGTCTCACCCTCAAAGAGCGAGAGCACAGCCGCTTTGAGGAGGTGGCCACTCAGCACCGTCGCTGGGCGCAGAGCACCACCCGCGTCTTCACCGACAACGAGTTCTTCAACAAGGTCCTCGACCGCTCCCTGGCCGATCTGCGCATGCTCTGGAGCGAGGACGCTCATTCCCAGCGGTTCCTGGCTGCCGGCACCCCCTGGTACGACACTCTGTTCGGGCGCGACAGCGCCATCGCTTCCTTGCAGACGCTTGCCTTCCGCCCCCAGATAGCCAAGCAGTGCCTGAAGATGCTGGCCCTCTGGCAGGGCAAGAAGCTCGATCCGTGGCGGGACGAAGAGCCAGGCAAGATCGTCCATGAGGTACGGCGGGGCGAGCTGTCGACCTCAGGCGAGATCCCCTTCGCCAGCTACTACGGCAGCGTCGATTCCACGCCCCTGTTCCTGATGCTGGCAGGGGAGTACTTCGCCTGGACAGCCGACATCGCGCTGATGAAGGAGCTGAAGCCATCGCTCCTGGCCGCCCTGAGCTGGCTCTCCACCTACGGCGATATAGACGGCGATGGCTACGTGGAATACGAGAAGCGGTCGGAGAAGGGGCTGGTGAATCAGGGATGGAAGGATTCGCCAGATAGCATCATGCATGCCGACGGGACACTGGTGCAACCGCCCACAGCCCTGGTAGAGGTGCAGGGCTACGTATATGCCGCCAAGAGGGGATTGGCAGTCATCCTTGACGCCCTGGGCGATAGCCAACAGGCAGCCGCCCTGCAGAAGCAGACCAAGACCCTGTACAGGCGATTCAACGAGGATTTCTGGCTCCCTGAAGAGCAATACTACGCCCTCGCCCTCGACGGCGAGGACCACCCCTCCTCCGCCGTCGCTTCCAACCCGGGCCACGCCCTCTGGACAGGCATCGTGCCCCGCGAGCGGGCGCCGTTCGTGGTGGAGCGGCTGATGTCAGACGACATGTTTACCGGCTGGGGCATCCGGACGCTGTGCAGCACCTGCCCCCGCTACAACCCCATCGGCTATCACCTGGGCGCCATCTGGCCCCACGACAACGCCATCGCTGCCACGGGATTCAAGAAGTATGGGTTCGTTGAGGAGCTGGATGAGGTGGCCACAGCCCTATTCGACGCCGCCTGCACGTTCCCCTACTATCGAATGCCGGAGCTCTTCGGGGGAGAGGGCCGTACGGCTCATCACTCGCCGGTCCCTTACCCTGTGGCCTGCCGACCGCAGGCCTGGGCGGCCGGCGCCTTCCCCATGTTGCTTGAGGCCATGCTGGGGCTATTGCCCAACGCGCCCAACAATGAGCTGAAGATCGTGCGGCCTCACCTCCCCTACTGGCTGGAAAGCGTGCAGGTGAAGGGGCTCCGCGTGGGCCAAGGGCACGCTGACCTGCTGTTTCAGCGCAAGCAGCGTCGAACACAGGTAGAGGTGCTGGACGTCAGCGGCGACCTTGAGGTCACCTTCCCCCGACGCTGGCCTCTGTAGCATCACAAGCAAGGACAGATGCGCAAGCAGGTTGCCCCGGCAAGGATCTGCCCCCAGCCAGCGCGGCTGCCCAACCCTCTGCCTGCCGGGCAGATGGCCGCGGACCTGCTTGTCCGGCAAAAGGTCTAAGCCCCGTCTCCTGCTGCAAAGCCTTCGGCTATGATATGATCGGCTCCAAGATGCGAGAGGCCGGCCCCACCGAGGATTACGGCGACGCTGTCAGCGATCCCTGACGGCTTGCCACGAAGGGGAGGGTAGTCATGCTATCGAGGCTCTCCACTCTCATCCATCAGGGTTTCCTGAGGCTAAGGCGTCGGCGCGTGGCGCTAGGCGCTCTGGCCGCGATCGTCGTGCTCGCCGCCGCCGGCGTTATCGCCCTGCTCGTCATCCTCGGCGACGGCGAGGGCCCCGCCGAGGAGGCCGCGACGGTGCCGCCGACGGACTGGCAGCGGCTGGAGTTGCCGTCGGAGCCCCCCGAGCCGCCGTTCGAGATGACGGCGGCGGAGGCCGACGACATCGGCATCGAGCCCGACACGGAGTTCGTGCTCACCAGTGAGGATGAGGTTGACGCCGACTTCGTCGAATCCCGCCTCGAAGTGGAGCCCGCCGTGCGCCTCACGGTGGAGGAGACGGACGGCCATCGCTTCCGCATCGTCCCCTCGGAGCCGCTGCAGCCGGGGCGGATGTACCACTTCTCGCTGGTGGAGACGAGCAGCGCGCCCCGCATCCTTGCCTCCTGGGCCTTCGAGACCAAGAGCCCCATCCGCGTCGTCCAGACACTCCCCGGCGACCAGACCACGCAGGTGCCCCTGAATACCGGCATCGAGCTCACGTTCAGCCACGACGGCGTGCAGGATGTCGAAGGGCACTTCGAGATCGACCCGCCGGTAGAGGGGAGGTTCGAGGTACACAAGCGGGTGGTCGTCTTCCTGCCGGAGGGACTGACCGCGGGCACGCTGTACACGGTCACCGTCCGGGCAGGCCTCGGCGTGAGCGGCAGCGACGACGTCATGGCCGACGACTTCGTCTTCCAGTTCGAGACCGGCGAGACGGAGCGCACCGGCGATGTGCCCCAGCCGGCGGTCTTTGACTTCACGCGCAAGGTGGCCGAGGCATCGACGCAGGAGGCGCCGACGCTGGCCATCTACACCAGTGAGCGTGGGGAGACGACGATCCCCATCCAGGTGTACCGATACCCCGATGTGGAGGCCCTCCTGGCCGCGCTCGAGGAGTTCCAGGACATCCCCTCCTGGGCCAGTATCAGCCGCGAGTCCTTCCTGGCGGAGACGGCCGACCTCGAACCCGTGGCGGCGTTTGAGGCGGCGGTCCAGCGGCTGAGCGATTACGGCGATGCCTTCGTCAGCTTCCCGGAGCCGCTGCCGGAAGGCTTCTATCTGGTGGAGGCCCAGTTCGAGGGCCGCGCCGTCCAGTCCTGGCTTCAGGTGACCGACGTGGCAAGCTACGTCTCCCTGAGCAGCAACAAGACGCTGGTCTGGGTGAATGACCTGGCGACGAAGGGCCCCCTCGCGGGCGCGCAACTGGAGCTGCTGGGGACGGGCGTTGACGCCGTCAGCGACGACGAAGGCATCGCTTCCTTCGACACGCCGGCCGAGCTGGTCAGCGAGTCCGCTGATGAGTGGGGCTACGTCCACACGGAGACGTCCGGCAACCTCCTGGTGACGGCGCCTGACGGGCGCAGCGCGGTCGTGCCCCTGGGCCCTGTGCTCACCAGGAGCTACCGATACTACGGCTACCGCACCTACGGCTATCACTATGCCGGCGACGAGTACTGGCACCACATCTCCACCGACCGTCCGCTCTATCTGCCCACGGACACGGTCCATTTCTGGGGGGTAGCCCGCCGCCGCGAGAACCCCCCGGCCTCGGAGACGCTGACGGTCGAGCTAACGGGATCATCCTATCTCGACTACTACCACCAGCCGGTGACCATCGCCGAGACGGAGGTGAGGACGTCGTCCCTGGGCACCTTCAGCGGCGAGCTCACCTTCGAAGGCCTCTCGCCCGGCTACTACCAGCTGACCGTGAAGACGGACGGTCAGCGCATCGATTCCACCTCCGTTCCGGTGGAGACGTACACCAAGCCCGCCTACAAGATCGACGTTGTCCCCAGCCGACAGGCCGTCTTCGACGGCGAGCAGGTCGACTTCGCCATCAGCGCCAGCTTCTTCGAGGGGAGCCCGGTGCCCCAGCTCCGCCTCCGCTACGAGACGTACGACAGGGCCACAGGGATGCCCATCTCGGGCGAACTGACGACCGACGAGGAGGGCAATGCCGCAGTCAGCATCACCGCGCGGGCCGACAGTACCAGCTACCCCAGCTCGAGCCATCTCAACGTCGTGCCCGTTCTCGCTGAGGAGGGCGAGATCGCGGCCGAGTCCTGGGTCTCCGTCCACCCGGCCAGCCTCACGATCTCCGCCTCCTCAAACCTGGAGGGCGACCAGGGCGTCATCGAGGGGACGGTGCACCACGTCGACCTCTCCCCGATCAACGAGGGGACGGCCAAGGGGTACGACGACTACCTCGGCGACCCGGCGGGCGGCGTCGCGGTCTCCGGCCGGATCACGGAGGTCTCGTGGGAGCGACGAGAGGTCGGGCAGTACTACGACTTTGTCGCCAAGATCGTCCGCAAGAGCTACGAGTACGACCGCATCGAGACCCCTCTCGGCACGTTCACGGCGATGACGGACGCCGCGGGCGGCTTCAGATATGCCTTCCCCCTCGATGAGGAGAAGTACTATGAGATCGACCTCAGCGTCACGGACGACGCCGGGCAGGTGGCCACGCAGGAGGTCTCCATCTCGGGCAGCCGCAGCCTGTTCAATGCCGGCTCCGACATGGTCCAGCTAACCCCGCCGGGAGGGTCCTCCGGCTACGGAGGCGGCCGCGGCGAATACGCCCTCGGCGACGAGGTGGTGCTGGAGATGCGACGCGGCGCCGACCTTCTCCCCGTCGGCGGCGACGATCGCTACCTCTTCTATCAGGCCCAGAACGGCCTGCGGGAGTACGCCGTCCAGGCCGACTCCACGCTTCGCTTCACCTTCGACGAGGGCGACGTGCCCAGCATCACGGTTCTGGGGGTCTGGTTCAGCGGCTACACCTATCAGGAGGTGCGCTACGGCTATATGCTCCGGTTCGACCCGGCGGAGCGTGAGCTGGAGATCCAGCTGACTCCGGACCAGGAGCTCTACGAGCCCGGCGACAGCGCCACCGTCGACGTGCTGGTCAGCGACCCGGCCGGTCGGCCTCAGGCGGACGCCGAGGTGAACCTGGCCGTGGTCGACGAGGCGATCTTCTACATAGAAGAGGCCTACAGCTACAACCAGGACGTTCTCGAGGCGTTGTACGAGTCGGTGGAGGCAGGCGTCCTGCAGACCTACGCCTCCCACCAGTATCCCGTGGAGGAGCCACAGGCCGAGCGGGGAGGCGGTGACGGCGCCCGCCGCGAATTCGCCGACGTCGTCTTCTTCGGCGAGGTGACGACGGGGCCGGACGGCCGCGCCTCCGTCAGCTTCGACCTCCCCGACAACCTCACGTCGTGGCGCATCACCGCCCAGGGGGTCACCGCCGACCTCAAGGCGGGCACAACCCTCGGCCGGATCCCTGTCGGCCTTCCCTTCTTCGTCGACGTGGCGATGAACGACGAGTACCTGACCGTCGACCGGCCGGCTATCAAGCTGCGCTCCTTCGGCCGCGCCCTTGAGCCAGGCCAGGATGTGACCTTCGAGGTGACGGCACCCACGCTGGGCCTGACGGAGCCGGTCCGGGCGACGGCACCAGCCTTCCAGGCGGCGCGGGTGTCCCTGCCGGAGCTGAGCGAGGGGGAGCACGAGATCCTTATCGCCGCCTCCGCCGGCGAGATGCGCGACAGCCTGGTGCGCACCGTCCGCGTAGTGCCGTCACGGTTGGAGGGGGGAGAGGCCCGCTTCTATGAGCTGGAGGAGGGGCTCGAGATCGAGGGGAGCACGGAGCGGCCTACGCGGCTGGTCTTCTCCGACCACGAGCGCGGCCGCTACTTCTCGACCCTGCGTCGGCTCACCTGGGGCCACGGCGACCGCGTCGACCAGATGCTGGCCCGCGACCTGGCGGCGGAGCTGCTGGAAGGCTACTTCGAGGAGGTGGAGGCGCGTGGCGAGGAGTTCGACGCCTCTCTCTACCAGACCTCGGACGGGGGCATCGCCCTCTTCCCCTATGCCGACGACGAGCTCATTCTCAGCGCCCGCGTGGCGGCCCTGGCCCCGGAGCGCGTCGGCCGCAACGCCCTCACCGCCTATTTCCTCGGCATCACGGAGGACCGCAACGAGACACGCGAGCGGGCGATCATCGCCCTCTACGGCCTCGCGGCCCTGGGGGAGCCCGTCCTGGTATCCATCGACAGGCTGCTGGAGGAGGACGACCTGACCTGGCGGGAGCGCCTCTACCTGGGTCTGGCCGCCCTGGAGCTGGGCGACGACATCAGCGCCCGCGCCGTCTACCGTGGTCTGCTGGAGGAGTACGGTGAGAGCAGGGCGCCCTTCGCACGCCTGCGCGTGGGCGCCGACCAGGATGACATCCTGGAGGCGACGTCACTGGCGGCCATCCTGGGGGCTGGCCTCGGCGACGAGTTCGCTCCCGCCCTCTTCGACTACACGACCAACAATTACACCGAGGACATCCTCATCGAGCTCGAGCAGATCAGCTACCTGGCGCAGGCCCTTCCCCGTCTCTCGCCGGAGCCGGTGCGCTTCGCCTACACGCTGGAAGGGGAGCGACGGGAGGTTACGCTGGAGCGGGGCGGCACATTCGCGCTCCAGGTGACCCCTGAGCAACTGGCAGACCTCGAAGTGGAGCCTCTCGAAGGGCAGGTGGGCGTCGCCGCCTCCTTCACCGCTCCCCTGGAGCCCGCCGACATCGTGCTCGACCCGGATATCGGTGTCAGCCGCCTCTATGCGGGCGCCGAACCGGAGGGCGTGGTGGTGGAGGAGGGAGAGCTCGTGCGGATCACCCTCGACTACGTGCTGGGACCGCAGTCCCTGGCCGGCTGCTACCAGATATCGGACCTGCTGCCGTCCGGGCTCAAGGCGGTGACGCGGACGGGTGCGTGGGACCTCGTCACAGGGGTCTCATACCCCTACCGCATCGAGGGCCAGCGGGTCAGCTTCTGCGTGTGGAAGGATGCTACGTACCAGCCCATCGTCTACTACGCGCGGGTGGTGAGCACCGGCGAGTATACGGCTGAGCCGGCGATCATACAGTCCATGAAGAGCGCTGAGAGCGTGAACCTCTCGAATCCGGACCAGGTGGAGGTCCGCTGATGAGTCGATGGTCGGTCCGAAGATGGGCCACGCTGGCCCTCCTGCTGGCGGCGCTGGCCGCCTCCATCGCCGGCGACGGGCAGTCCCAGGGTGCGCCCGGGCGGCCCGCCACGATGGCCAGCCATCCGGCCCTGTTTTTCAACGAGGCGACGTTCTTCGAGGCGGTTCGGGCGGCGGAGTCGGCTCCCCAGCCGGAGGGGCCGGTATACGGCGGCATCATCCCTCACCATTGGCTGCCGGGACACCTGATCACGGGGTTCTTCCGGGGCCTGGCCGCCGGCGATCCGGTGCGGACGGTCGTCCTCATCGGGCCGAACCACGCCAACGCGGGGAGCGCCCGCGCCCTCACCAGCGACCTCGCATGGGCCACGCCCTTCGGCGTCGTCGAGCCGGACCGGGAGGTGATCAGCAGGCTGACCGAGGGCGGGCTGGTGAAGGTTGAGAGCCCGGTGCTGACCACCGAGCACTCGGTGGCGGGCATCATGCCGGCCGTCAGGTACTATCTGCCGGAGGCGCAGGTGGTGCCCATCATTCTGAGCAGCGAGATGGGCCCGGCCGAGGCGCGTCGGCTGGGTGAAGCCCTGGCGATGCAGTGGCGGGAGGGCACCGTGTTCGTCGCGGCGGTGGATTTCTCTCACTACCTGGCGCGGGCCGGAGCTGAGCGCCACGACGCCTTCACCCTGGAGACCCTGCGCGCCTTCGACGCCAGCACCCTCTTCACCCTCGACAACGGCTATCTGGACTCGCCGGCGTCGATCGCCGTCTTGATGGCGGCGATGACCACGCTGGGGGCCGACCGGTTCGTTCTCCTGGAGAACACCAACTCGGGCGCCCTGGAGAATGACGAGCTGGCACCGACGACCAGCTACATCGTCGGCTACTATCGGCCGGGCGGCTGCGACGACCAGGGCTGTAGGCGCGGTCCTCTGAACACTGCCCTTGACAACTGCCACGACGGCGGCTAGGCTGTAGGCCCACGCGGTTGAGGGGACTTGCGGAGTGAAGGGAGGCCGCCGGCCTTCAAGCGGCTTTCGCTGTGGCAGGTCAGCGGATGATATCTAGACAGCGCATCAACAGACGCCAGTTCCTGGCTATCGCGGCGATGGTGGGGGCCGCCGCGAGCCTCGGTTTGACCTGCCAGCCCCCTGCGCCCTGGCCATCCGTCCCGCAGCGTGGCCGCGCCCGCGGGCTACCTCACCTGGCCTGGGTATGGCATTTCTCCGTCGATGGCCCGCCGGAGCGGATCGCTTCGGTCCTGGCACAGAACAACCTGGGGATCATTCTCAAGACCCACAACGGCACCGATTGGATGTCGCGCTATGATTCCTCCACTCACGCTGTCTCGGGCCCGGAGCAGGTGGCCGTCCTGGCCAGCTACTTCGAAAGCTACGGGGTCCCGTTCCACACTTATTGCGTGGTGCAGGGTCTGGACCCGCAACGGGAAGCCGAGATGTGCGCCCAGGTCATCGCCGCCGGTGCGCGAAGCGTCGTCATCGACCTGGAGCCACACTCAGGTTACTGGCAGGGCACGCCGCAGGGTGCGCTGACCTTCGGCCAGGAGCTCCGGCGACGGCAGCCGGGCGCCACCCTCTACCTGTGTGTGGAGCCACGGCCCTGGCAGATCTCCAGGGTTCCTGTGGCCGAGTTCACCTCCTTCAGCCAGGGGTTCGCGCCCATGATCTACTGGGAGACCTTCAATTCGCCGGAGAACGTGAGCCGCTTCCAGTCCAGCGGATTCCCGCCGGGCCCCGAGGGCGTCACGCCCGAGTTTCTGCTCGATGTCTCCCGCAGTCTGCTGGATAAGTACGGCCTGCCGATCGTGCCCATTGGCCAGGGCGCGTCAACGAACCACGATGCCTGGATGCGCTTCGTGTCCCACGCCTATTCGCTGGGGATGGGGTCTGTGTCGGTCTGGAGATACGGCGTCACCGGCGACGACGTGTGGCAGCTGCTGAAATCCGTCGAGCCGCAATCGGGCCTGACCTGGGAGACGACACCCACCCCCAGCAGCGGCGTCAGCGCCAGGGTCGCCAACACCGGCTCCTGCCTCAACGTCCGCGGGCTGCCGAGCACGTCGTCATCCGTCCTGACCTGCCTGGTGGACGGGACCACCGTCACTATGCGCGACGGCCCGGTGGAGGCGGACGGGTATCGCTGGTGGCTCATCGAGGCCGGCGCCACTCAGGGATGGGCTGCCGAGGGGGAGCCCGGCGGCGTCGCCTGGTTGGTGCCGCTGTCCTAGCCGGGCAGCCGTTCCCCCGTGTGACCCAGGGAAGGGGCCACGCCTCGTTCTTTTCCTCGGTAACGGAGCCTAGGGCAGGGAGATGCCGTTGTAGAGGAGGTCCGTATCCCCCTCGAAGACGTCGCTGGGGAAGTTCCAGCCGTCTCTTCCAGCAGCGGGGCCGTAGTTCTTGTTGAGGACAGGCGATAGCACCCTGCGGGCGCCGTCCTCCGGTCGGAAGGCCGGGCCTTGGGCTTCGGGAGAGGCTCGCAGTCCCAAAGGCAGGGCGCCGATCCAGGGGATCGGCACCCTACCTATCGGGTTCATCCACCTCCACTGACATGGAGGTTGCGCAGTCGTGGTTGCGACGAGTGCCCCTAGCCGCCGCCAACGCGGCTCAGAGTGCGATCGCCAGGAATGGTCTCAACCTCCCGGCTGGAGGGGGGTTCGACCGGGAAAGACGGCAGTGTCACCGCCCTCTCCAGCAGCTCCACCAGGTCAAGAACCTCCGGCCGCTCCTCCAGCCCCCCTAGGGCGTCCTCGAGCATCTGGAGGCAGAAGGGGCAGGATGTAACGACGATGTCAGCGCCGGTCGCGATCACCTCTTCGGCGCGGAGCTTATTCACCCGCTGGTCGGGCTCCTCCTCCATCCACATACGGCCACCACCGGCACCGCAGCACAGGCCTTCGGCACGGCAATGGGGCATCTCTACCAACTTGATGCCCGGGATGGCGGCAAGTATCTTCCTGGGCGCCTCGTAGATGTTATGGTAGCGGCCAAGGTAGCAGGGGTCTTGATAGGTCACCGTCTTTTCCATTGCCGTGGACAACTTCAACTTGCCTTCGTTTATCAGCTCAAGCAGGAACTCCGTGTGGTGAACCA
>CAZSRY010000022.1:0-15345 GCA_964609475.1 uncultured Dehalococcoidia bacterium | reverse complement strand
ACCACGGCAAGTCCGTCCTCGTCCAAGCCCTCACCGGCATCGACCCCGACCGCCTGCGCGAGGAGAAGGAACGGGGCATGACCATCGACCTCGGGTTCGCCTGGCTGAAGCTGCCGGGCGGCCAGGAGGTGAGCATCGTCGACGTGCCGGGCCATGAGCGCTTCATCAAGAACATGCTGGCGGGCGTGGGCGGCATCGACCTGGCCCTGCTGGTCATCGCCGCCGACGAGGGCGTCATGCCCCAGACCCGCGAGCATCTGGCCATCCTCGACCTTCTTCATGTCAAGAGCGGCGTCCTGGCCATCACCAAGAAGGACCTGGTGGACGAGGACTGGCTGGAGATGGTGGCGGCGGACGTAGCGGATACGGTCAAGGGGACGGCGCTGCAGGGCTCACCCCTGGTGACGTGCTCCGCGCTCAGCGGCGAGGGGCTGGATGAGCTGCTGGCGGTGCTGGAGCGAAAGCTGGCGGAGACTCCCCCCAAGCGCGACCTCGGCAGGCCCCGGCTGTCCATCGACAGGGCGTTCACTATGTCCGGATTCGGGACAGTGGTGACCGGCACCCTTATCGACGGCAGCTTCAGCGTGGGCCAGGAGGTAGAGGTGGTGCCCGGCAGGCTGCGGTCGCGGATCCGCGGCCTGCAAACGCATCGCCAGAAGGTGGAGCGGGCGACGCCGGGAACGAGAACGGCGATCAACCTGTCGGGGCTCTCGGCGAGCGATCTGACCAGAGGGCAGGTGGTGACCCTGCCGGGTACGCTCGTCCCGACCAGGGCGGTGGACGTGCGTCTGCGGGCGCTGCGGCGGCCCATCCGGCACAACGCGCGGGTGTCGTTCCACAGCGGCGCCAGCGAGGTGTGGGGGAAGATGCGGCTTCTCGACCGCGAGGAGCTGGCGGCCGGCGAGGAGGGCTGGGCCCAGATCCGGCTGGACGCCCCCGTCGCCGTCCTGAAGGGCGACCTATTCGTGGTGCGCGACGCCAATGATACGCAGGGCGGCGGCGAGGTGGTGGAGGCCCACGCCAGACGCCACCGGCGACACGATAGGAAGACGCTCGAGGAGCTGGCAGCGCTCCAGCGAGGCTCCCCTCAGGAGACGCTGCTGACTATTCTCAGTCAGCGCCAGCCGCTTGAGCTGAGGGCGCTGCTGAAGAGGGCGGACGTGGCGGAGACGGAGGCGCGCAAGATCGTGGGGGAGCTGGTGGAGAACGGGCAGGCGGTGGCCCTGGGGCCGGCAGGCGACGGGTCTATTCTCTTCACCGGCCAGGGGTTCGCCGCTCTTTCCGAGCGGGCGGAGGGCACCGTCTCTTCCTACTACAGGGATCATCCGCTCAGGCGGGCCATGCCCAAGGAGGAGCTGCGGAGCCGCCTGGCGCTCAGCGGGCGCATCTTCAACCAGGCGCTGCGGGTATGGCTGGAGGAGGGTCGGCTGGAGGAGGTGGGGGCGAGCGTGGGCCTGCCGGGGCACGAGGTGAAGCTGTCGCCTAGCGAGCAGGCACGGGCCAACGCCTTCCTGCAGGACCTGGATGCCAACCCCTATGCGCCGTCAAGCGACAACCTACCGGACGAAGAACTGCTCGCCTATCTCGAGGAGCAGGGCAAGGTAGTGGTCGTGGCTGAGGGCGTGGCCTTCTCGACCACCGCCTATCGGGAGATGGTGGAGCGGGTAGTGTCGCATCTCAAGGAAAAGAGGAAGGTGACGCTGGCCCAGGTGCGCGATATGTTGGGCACCAGCCGCAGGTATGCCCAGGCGCTCATGGAGCACCTGGATGACGAGCACATCACGCAGCGGGTGGGAGACGAGCGGGTGCTGCGGGAGTCGGCGACGAGGGAATAACAAGACCCGCACCCGCCGCGGCAGCTAGAGCCTGCAACAGTCGGGTGGGCCGAGAAGAGAGTCGGTTGGCACCCCCACATCACCCTCAGTGACCGCCCTTATCCCGCGCCCCAAGAACCCCCCAGCACCTCCTGCCATGGCGTTCACCTAGCCAGCAGCCTGGAGCTGTTCGATATCAGCGTGTCGGCAAGCCGCCTGGAGAGAGGCTGCCCTACCCCTCGCTGACGGCAGGAGCGCGTCTCGGCAGCAGGCGGCGCAACAGACGGGGGATATCGCCATGTTCCCAGGTGACCATTATCTGGCTGGCGATGAATATGGAGCTGTAGGTGCCGGTGACGGTGCCAATAAACATGACGAGAAGGAACGGGCGCATGGTGACGCCTCCCATCAGGAGGAGGGCGCCGACGGCGAGAAGCAGGGTGAGGGAGGTATTGATAGAGCGACTGAGCGTCTGGAGAAGGCTGTTGTTGACGCACTCGGCAAACTCCAGGTCAGGGTATCGGTGGCTATTCTCGCGGATGCGGTCGAATACGACGATGGTGTCGTGGACACTGAAGCCGATGACGGTGAGGAGGCCGGTGATGAACATGGTGTTGATCTCCATGTTGAGCAGCTTGCCGAGGATGGAGAAGACGCCTACGACCACCAACACGTCGTGGAGGGCAGCGATGACAGCGGCGAGGCCGGCGCGGAACGGGTTGGGGATGGAGCGGAATGCCCAGCTTATGTAGAGCAGGATCGCTACCGAGGCGACCGCCAGAGCGAGAGCGGCGTTCCGCCCGATCTCACGGGAGACGGTGGCGGAGACGGAGGCGTATTCTATGAACCGGTCTACCACCTCGCCGTTGGCGTCGACGAGGCTGCTGAACTTCTCTACCAGGGCCGCTTCTAGGACCTCTCGCTCGCCGGTAGGGGCGGGCCCCAGGGCGGGCGCCTGAGCGGCCCCCCCCAGCTCCGAAGTACGGACGAGGAACTTGTTCTCGCCGGTGCGCTGCACCCGCGCCTCAGGGTGACCGAGGTCGGCCATGGCGGAGCGCAGGTCTTCCTGCCCGACCTCATCCTGGAAACGGACGGTGAAGGTGGTACCGCTGGTGAACTCGATCCCCGGCTTGAGGGCGGGAGGGATGAGGAGGGAGACGACCCCCGGAATCAGTACCAGTAAGGAGAGCAGGTAGTACCAGTTGCGTCTGCCAACGAAGTCGAACGTCACCGGGCACCTCCCGCGGGAAGGCCGCCCGCTTCCCGCTCCGCGACGGCAGGCCTGACCGGCAGGTCGGCGGCCCACAGGCCGGGCCGACGGACCAGCGGGCTGCCGATGATCAGCCGCAGGAAGGTACGCGTGACCAGGATGGCCGAGAACATGCTGATGACGACGCCGATGGCCAGGGTGAGGGCGAACCCCTTGACCAGGCTGGCGCCGAACTGGTCGCCGAACCAGAAGAGGATGGCGCAGGTGATCAGGGTCGAGATATTGCTGTCGCGGATGGAGGACCAGGCGCGGTTGAATCCCTCCTCCACGGCCACAACCAGGCTCCGCCCTATCCGCAGCTCCTCCTTCATGCGTTCAAATATGAGGATGTTGGCATCGACGGCCATTCCAACGGATAGGACGAAGGCGGCGATGCCGGCCAGGGTAAGGGTGATGGGCCAGATCTTGAAGACGGCCAGCACCACGGTGGCGTAGACGAAGAGGGCAAGGCTGGCGAGGACGCCGGGGAGACGGTAGTAGAGGACCATGAAGAGCATGATGATGAGCATCGCCACCTCGCCGGCGATGACACTCTTCTGCACGGAGTCCTCGCCGAGGGTGGCGTCGACGTCCTCCTGCTGGACGACCTTGAGGGGCACAGGCATGGCGCCTGCCCGCAAGAGCCTTGACAGGTAGTCGGCATCCTCATAGTTGAGGCCCGTTATCTGACCCTGATCGCTGATCACCGCCTTGACATTGGGGGCCTCGACGCGGCCGTCGCTGCCGCGGATCGGCTCGCCATCGAGGAAGAAGGCGAGGGGCTGACCGATCAGCCGCCCGCTGATCTGCTCGAAGAGGTGGGCACCCTCATCATCCAGTTGGAAGTTGATGACAACTCCACCAGTCACTTGACTTTGCGCCACGTATGCGTGGTCCAAGTAGCGGCCGGTGAGCTCCTTCTCCATGCCGTCCCTGCCGGTGGCCACAGCAGGCACCCAGACGGCGTTTTCGAGCAGTTGCGCGTACCTGCTGCCGAACGTGGGGTCATTCTCGCTGGTGGCCGTAGGCATCGGCACGAAGGCGACCTCGCCGTCCTGATAGACGGCTACGTTGCCCTGCTCGTCGCGCAGGAGCTCACGGAATTCCAGGAGGGCGGTCTTTCCTATCTTCTTGATCGCCTCGCTGGCCCCGATGCCGGGGAGCTGCACGGCGATGCGGTTGGGGCCCTGGCGCTGGATCTCCGACTCGGCGACTCCGAAGGCGTTGATGCGACGCTCGATGATGTCGGAGGCGCCGTCGAGGGCCTGATCGAGGTCGACATCGGGCTCGGCGCTGGCATCGGCCTCCAGCACGAGGCGGGTGCCGCCGCGGAGGTCGAGGCCGAGGCGCATGGCGCGCCGTTCGAGGGTGGTGCCTTCGATCGCGGCCCCGCTCAGCTTGACGAAGGGTATCTTGATGCCCTGTCCCTCGGGCCAGGGGATGAATTCGGGGAGATAGCGCCAGGGCTCCGAGGGCCACATGGTGACCAGGGAGAAGGCGGTCAGAGCGATGATGAGGAGGAGTAGGACACGCTCGAACCTCTGGTGCACGGTTGTCGGATCGCCTCCGTATCTTGGTTTGGCGGGATAGACAGCAATTACTATAACCCGAATCCACCCTTACGTGCCAATAGCACTAGCGGGGAGAGGCGCTCTTCGCTGCGGGCTTCTCGCGGGCAAGGAGTCTTTTCGCCAGGGCCAGGGCGCCTTCCTTGGAGGCGACCTCTCCGGCGGCATGCGCCTCCTCGATGGCCGCGAGAAGCCGCCCTACCAGGGGGCCGGGCTCGATTCCCAGGATATCCATGAGGTCGTTGCCGGTGACCAGTCGCGGCGGAGCGACCAGCGTCTCCTCAAGGTAGCGGCGAGCCAGTATGTAGTTCAGGTAGGCGACGTGACGCCGCCAGGTGGAGAGGCGCAGGCGGGGGCCGCGGGCGGCCAGGTGGTCGGCCAGGGTGAGGAGGAGGATGTCAGCAGCGGCATCACCGGTGTCGCGGAAGAAGCGGTAGAGGGCGCGGCGACTGGGCGGGCCGCCGCCGCTGAGCTGTCCGGGACGCAGGTGCTGCTCGACCATTGTGGCTATGAGGCGGGTCTCGGCGCCGCTGAAGCGTAGCCGTCGCGCGATGGCCGCCGCCCTCTCGGCACCCAGGGGGGCATGGCCGAAGAAGCGGATGCGGCCGGTCTTATCGGGGGCCCTGGTCTCGGGCTTGGCGATGTCGTGCAGGAGAGCAGCGAGCTTGAGCAAAGCGGCGCGCGACCTGCCCTCCACCGTCTCCTCTTGGAGATGAGGGCGCAGGTCGGGCAGCCAGGCGAGCTGGCCCCAGAGATCGCGCCAGAATGCGGCGCGGCGCCGGTCTGGGGGCTCCTGCCCGTCGAGCATGAAGTCGAGGGCGGCCACGGTCTCGATGGAGTGCTGAAAGACGTCCCAGTAGTGCTCCTTGGGCTGGGAGACGCCTCGACAGGATGTGACCTCGGGGAGGAGGCGCTCCAGGAGGCCCAGGTCGTCGAGAAGACGCAGGGCGGCGGCGGCGCGGGGCGTGTCCAGGAGGCGCGCCAGCTCGTCGCGCCCTCTTTCGGGGGCGGCATTGTCGAGGAAGGTGGCGTCGCGACGGATGAGAGAGGCGGTGGCCTCATCGAGGGAGAAGTCGAGCTCAGCGCAGAGGCGAACGGCGCGAAGGAGGCGGAGGCCATCGGCGCGGAAGGCCCCGTCTCCTACCGCCCTCACTATGCGCTGCGCCAGGTCGTTCTGCCCGCCGAAGGGGTCGATGAGATATGACTGGCGGATGGCCGCGTCCAGGGGGAGGGCCATGGCGTCGATGGTGAAGTCGCGCTCGGCCAGGTCGGCCTGGATGTCGCCGCGGAGGCGGGTGACGTCGATGTAGCGGACGAGGGCGCGTGGCGAGCGAACGATGCGGGCTGTGCCGCGCTCCTCGTCAAGGGGGACATAGTGCCCTTTGAGGGCAGCGGCGGCCCGGCGGGCCAAGCCCAACGTATCGCCGGACAGGGCCAGGTCGACATCGCGGACGGCCCTGCCGAGGAGGATGTCCCGCAGGAAGCCGCCGGTCAGGTATGCCTCATGGTCGAGCCAGAGCTTCCGCAGCTTGAGCAGGAGGCGACGGACGGCGGGCGGTACGGCTAGTGGGCGTCCGGTCATGGCTCAGGGCCGGCCTTCACAGGCCCCTTTCTCTTTCTCCGGTCTCGGAGGCCGACTCCTGGGGTTCAAGCTTGACGAGTTGGTCCATGCTCTCCAGGTGGTCGATGTAGAGGACGCCATTCAGGTGGTCGGTCTCGTGCTCCAGGGCCTGGGCGAGGAGGTCGTCCTCGGACTTGATGCGTATCGGCTTGCCGTCGCGGCCGAGGGCCTTCACGGTCACGGACTGGGAGCGGGTGATCTCCGCCATGTAGCCGGGGACGGAGAGGCAGCCCTCTTCGACGGGGCGCCCGCCAGAGCGTCGCACTATCTCTGGGTTGATGAGTACGATGACGTCCTGTTCGGGTATCTCGATGACGGCGACACGCAGGGGCACGCCTATCTGCGGTGCGGCCAGGCCGACGCCTGGGGCGGCGTGCATGGTATCGATCATGTCGTCGATCAGCTTGTGGATAGAGGCGTCGATCTTCTTGACCTTACGGGCCTTCTGCCGCAGGACGGGGTCGCCGGCTACACGCATGGGCAGGACAGCCAAGGGAGAACCTCCTTACCAGGGCTCGCTGCCCCCTATTCTACCCAAGGCCCGCTGCGAAAGAAAGGGAAAGGGCATGAAGTGAGGTGGGCGACGACTGCCTCGCTGCCGGCAGTGCCATCTGCAGCCAGCGTAGAGGAACGCTTTAGCCCTGCCTACCGGCAGGCAGGCTTCCACAAAAGGTGTCCTCATGATGAGATGTTGTGGAGGGCTGAAGCCCTCCTCTACACCGCAGCAACCCCTCCGCCATCCCGTCAGGCGAGACGCTGGACCTACGGTGTCGGGTGAGCAAGGATTGGCCGCACCTTAGGACGTGCCCCTAGCGGATGCGTGCTGCCATAGTGGGAGGGCTCTACTCGGGACGGGCGGTGGCCTTCTCCTTGATACGGGCGGCCCTCCCCGTTCGACCGCGCAGGTAGTAGAGCTTGGCGCGGCGCACCTTGCCCCGCCGCGTGATCTCTATCTTCTCCAGACGCGGCGAGTGGAGCATGAAGGTGCGCTCGACACCAACACCGTGAGCGATGCGGCGTACGGTCAGGCTGGAGCTGACGCCACCGCGTCGGGCGCGGATGACCGTCCCCTGGAACACTTGAGTACGCTCGCGGTCACCCTCCACGACCTTGGCGCTGACCTTGACCGTGTCGCCGATCTTGAAGTCAGCGACGTTGGGGTTCCCTTTGACGTCGACAACTGAATTTATGTCTACCACTGCGATACTCCACCTTGATCAAGTATAGCCTATCAATGCTCGCGGACCACGGCTGATGCCGCCAGGCGACGCTCCTCATCGCTGAGGGAGGCGCGCTGAAGAAGATCGGGCCGCCTGCGGGCTGTCCGCAGTATGCTCTGCTCGCGCCGCCACTGAGCGATCTGGGCGTGGTGGCCGGAGAGGAGCACCTCGGGCACGGTCCAGCCGCGGAACTCGGCCGGCCGCGTGTACTGGGGGTACTCCAGCAGCCCTTGGGCGTGTGACTCCTCGGCGAGGGAGGACTCGGAGCCGAGGACGCCGGGCAGCCGTCGCAGCACCACGTCGATGAGGACCATGGCGGGCAGCTCGCCGCCGGAGAGCACGTAGTCGCCGATGCTTATCTCGTCGTCCACCAGGTGTTCGCGCACCCGCTCATCCACCCCCTCATAGTGCCCACAGACGAGGATGAGACGCTGCTCCTGCTCCTGGGAGAGCTCCGCCGCTACCTCTTGGGTCAGGAGCCGTCCCTGGGGGGTGAGGAGGACGACGCGCCCCTTGGGCGAATCGAGGTCGGCGACCTCCTCCACGGCTTTGAAGAGGGGTTCCGGCTTCATGAGCATGCCGGGCCCGCCGCCATAGGAATAATCGTCCGCGACTTGATGCCTGTCCTCAGCGTAGTCGCGGATGTTGTGGATGAGGATCTGCACGAGCTCAGACTCGATGGCCCTGCCCAGGATGCTGGTCTCCAGGGGCCCGTGGAACATCTCCGGGAAGAGGGTAAGAACGTCGATACGCATCTCAGGTCACCCGGGTTGGGGCCGACGGCGGCGAGGTGTGGTCGCCGGCCAGGCCCTTGGAGGTCTCTACGCCGTGCCGGAGCACCGGAATCAGGCAGGAGAGGCCCTCACGGACGGCCTTCTCACTGCCGGGAAGGTTGATGATGAGGGTCTGGCCGCGCAGGCCGGCTACGGCCCTGCTGAGCATGGCCATGGGGGTGTGGCGGAGCCCCTCCTGGCGTACGGCCTCGGCTATCCCCGGCGCCAGGCGGTCGACTACCGAGAGAGTCGCCTCGGGGGTAACGTCGCGGGGGCTGAGGCCGGTGCCGCCGCTGGTTAGGATAAGGTCGAGCGATTCCTCATCGCACCAGCGACGGAGGCGAGAGGCGATCTCCTCGGCCTCGTCGGGGACGACCTCGTACAGCTCGACGGAGGCGTCGATGGCGGCGAGCATCTCCTTGATGGCGGCGCCGCTGGTGTCGTCGCGCCCCCCGCGGGAGCCCTTGTCGCTGATAGTGAGGATGCCGACACGAATGGTCATCTCAATCTCTCCCAACCGGTCGACTCATGATAGCACAGCGCCGGAGGTGGGAAAAGTTTAGGGAATCTGCAAAAAAGCTCTTCCTAGGCCCTTGACAATGGTGGTAGTTGTGGGTAACATGTTACGCGTTGTGGGGATAAGTGGTGGGATACTGCCTGTCACAGCTACCCCCGGCGGGGACGCAGCATGATCTTTCGAGGCACTTTCGAGTACACGATCGATAATCGGGGGCGAATCCCGATCCCTGCCCGCTACCGGGCGATTTTCAGCAAGGGCGCAGTCCTGGTAGAGAGCCAGGACGGTTGTGTAGAAGTATACACGACGGATGCCTATGAGAGCGAGGCCCAGTTTCTGACCCGGCAGCGGGCGACGCGTATGAACGCGCGCCGTCTGCGACGGGGGTTCTTCGGCCGCTCTCTGGACGCGGAGCTGGACGGGCAGGGGCGCGTCCTGCTGCCGCCGCGCCTGCGCCAGCACGGCGACCTCAACGGCACCGTGCTCATCGTCGGCCGCGGGGAGTGCCTGGAGATATGGAATCCGGAGCGCTGGGCCGCTGAGGAGGAAAAGGTAGCTCAGGAGTACGAAGCGGATCTGGAGTCGGTGGAAGAGCGGCCATGACTGTGATAATGATGACGGCGATACATATACCGGTAATGGTTAGTGAGGTCATCGAGGCCCTGGCTGTGAAACCTGGCGGCCGCTATGTGGATCTTACGGTGGGTGAGGGGGGTCATGCGGAGGCGATCCTGGAGGCCGCCTCGCCGGGGGGCCAGCTACTAGGCATTGACCTAGACGCAGAGGCGCTGGCGGTAGCCCGCGAAAGGCTGCATCCCTACGGGGAGAACGCGGTTCTGGCAGAGGGTAATTATCGCGAGGTCGGCGCTATCTGCCGCAGCCGGGGCTTCGGACCTATCGATGGGGTTCTTCTGGACCTGGGCGTGTCTTCGTTCCAGTTGGAGCAGGGCAGGCGCGGGTTCAGTTTTGAGCGAGAAGGGCCACTGGACATGCGCTTCAGTGCCAAAGATAAGCTCACCGCAGCCGATATAGTCAATGGGTACAGGGAGGAAGATCTGGCGGACATACTCTGGCGCTTTGGTGAAGAGCGTCGGAGCCGCCGCATCGCCCGCTGCATAGTGGGGCAGCGACCGTTCCTCACCACCACCCAGTTGGCCAGAGTCGTCGAGCAGGCCGTGGGCAAGAGGGGCCGAAGCGTTATCCACCCCGCCACCAGGACGTTCTTAGCCCTTCGAATAGCGGTGAATCAAGAGCTAGCCCACCTAGCTGCCGCGCTAACAGAGGCCCACGGTCTGCTCGACGACTCCGGTGCAAGATTGGCGGTCATCGCCTATCACTCCCTCGAAGACCGCCTGGTCAAAGACTTCCTACGTCGGGAAGCGAAGACCTGTATCTGCCCACCCCGCACGCCGGTCTGTACCTGCAATCATCGTGCCACCCTTCGCCTGCTGACACGAAAGGCGATAAGGCCGTCGGTTCTCGAGGTAGCGATCAACCCCCGCTCCCGCAGTGCCCGGCTCAGGGCAGCGGAGCGGCTCCAGCCGGGAATAGCCTAATAATACACGGTCTGCCAGCAATGTCGACACTAGATCGCCTGATATCGAGACCGCTGACCAAGCCCCTGTCCCAGCCCATGAGCCTGCGACCGGTGCTGCTGGGGGCGTTCCTCATTATAGCACTGGTGGGGCTATTGCAGGTGGCCCAGACGAGCGACGCGACGACGACCGGCTACAGCCTGCGCCGCCTGGAGCAGGACCGTCTGGAGCAGCAGGCACAGGTGCACCAGTTGGAGGCTGAGGTCGCCTCCCTGACCTCCATGGAGCGGGTCGAGCGCGAGGCGCGGGGGCGCCTGGGAATGGTGTCCCCCGACGAGGTGCTCAACCTGGAGGTGCACAAGCAACCGCCGGCGCAACAGCTCATACCGCGGCGCTTTGTCACGGAGGCTGAGGCGCCGACATCGGAAAAGGGTTCCTGGTGGCAGGCGCTGCTACGACTCCTGCCCTTCTATTAGTCTGGGAATAGAGAGCGTCCCCCTCACCTCGGCTCGGCGGGTGATGGGGACGGCATTGATAGTTTGCAAGGACGCTGACCATGCCCCCACGGGTGGCCCGGGTCTCCTGGCGGCTCCTTCTCCTGGGGTTCCTGCTCTGCGCCAGCGCCCTGGTCCTCGTGGGGCGTCTCGCCTACCTCCAGATACTGAGCCACGGGCACTACGCGGTGGAGGCGGAAGATGAGCACCTGGGCATGCAAACGGTGCTGCCACCGCGAGGCGCCATCCTCGACAGGAACGGCTATCCCCTAGCCACCACCATCGATGCTTACGACATCTTCATCGACCGCAAGGTCTGGCAGGATAGGGAGCTGGCAGCCGAGGGAGCGGATGCCCTGTCCCCCCTGCTGGGGCGACCGGCAGAGGAGATCCTGAACGCCGCGGGGACGGAGACGAAGGGGGACTATCTGCTGGCCAGCGGGCTGGATTACGCCCTGGGGAAGAAGACAGTCGCGCTGGGCCTAGCAGGGGTCAAGGCGACGCCGACTATCAAGCGCTTCTATCCGGAGGGCGACCTGGCCTCGGCGCTCCTGGGCTTCCTGGGACGGGACAAGGTAGGTCTGGCCGGGCTGGAGGCGGACCTCCAGGAGGAGCTGGGGGGCGTGGCGGGCACCCTCTACTTCGAGCGGGATAGTATGGGCAATCCGATCCCCTTCGGCTACCGACGCCTGGAGAAACCCAAGCCCGCCGCCGACGTGAAGCTGACTATAGACCGCTACATCCAGGGGATGGTGGAGCGGCAACTGGACGCCACTATCAAGAAGAACGAGGCCAAAGGCGGCACGATCATCGTCATGGAGCCGAAGACGGGCGCCATCCTCGCCATGGCGAGCCGTCCCAGCTTCAAGCTGAGCGAGCTCGACCTGGCGGATGAAGGCAAGATGGAGCTGTACCGCAACCGGGCGGTGACCGACCTGTACGAGCCCGGCTCGGTGATGAAGGTGGTGACGATGGCGACGGCCCTGGACCTGGACCTGGTGACACCGAACACCACCTACGTCGATACGGGACAAGCGGTGGTGCCGGGGGCGATGATACTCAACTGGGATTTCTCCGTCAACGGCACCCAGACGATGACTCAGCTACTCCAGAAGAGCCTCAACACGGGGGCGGTATGGGTGAGTGAACTGATCGGGCCGGAGCGGTTCTACGAATATGTCAAGCGGTTCGGGTTCGGCGAGACGACGCACGTAGGGCTGGGCGGCGAGGCGGCAGGGATGGTGCGAACGAGCGATGACCCGGAGTGGTATCCGGTGGACCTGGCGACGAATTCCTTCGGCCAGGGCATAAGCGTCACCCCTCTCCAGATGATTACGGCGGCGGCGGCCATCGCCAACGGCGGCGAGCTCATGCAGCCCTATATCGTGCAGGAGATCTTGGGGCCTGATGAGAACCGCGTCTTCGAGCCGGTGGCGGTCAGACGGGTGATATCGGAGGCCGCGGCCAGGACGCTCAGGGGCATGCTGAATGAGGTGGTGGACGGGATTCCCTACCATCTGGCGCGAGTGCCGGGTTATCATGTGGCAGGGAAGACAGGAACCAGCTTCATATCTGTGGGGGGGGGCTACGCCCCTGATATCACCATCGCCTCCTTCGTCGGCTTCGCCCCTGCCGATGACCCAGCGATGATCATGCTGGTGAAGATCGACGAGCCCCAGATCGAGCGCCTGGGGGGCATAGTAGCGGCCCCCGTCTTCGCTGAACTGGCCCCCCAGATCCTTAGCTATCTTGGCGTCAGGCCCGATGCGCCGCAGATGGTGCAGCAGGGCGGCTGACCCTTTGCCTGAGGTCGGAACATGATCAGGGCGGCGGAGTTGACGCGCAGCCTTCAACCGGTGCTCCTGGAGCAGGCGGGAGAGGCCGCGAAGGGCTTCCGACGGGTGGTCGGCGATTCCCGTCAGGTGCGGCCGGGCGACCTCTTCGTGGCCCTGCGGGGGGAGCACCACGACGGCCACGACTTCCTGAGCGACGCGCTGGCCTCGGGCGCGCGGGGGCTGCTGATACAGCGCCTGCCGGCGTCGCTGCCGGAGGGTGTGGCGGCATACGTGGTGAAGGATACGCTCGACGCCCTGCAGAGGCTGGCCGCCGGCCGGCGCCGACAGCATGAGGTGCGCGTCATAGGCATCACGGGCAGCGTGGGCAAGACCACTACCAAGGAGATCGCCGCCTCCGTCCTCAGGCGTCGCTACCGGGTCCTGAAGAACGAGGCCAACTACAACAATGAGATCGGCCTGCCCTTGACTCTGCTGAAGCTGACCAGGAGGCACGAGCGGGCGGTGCTGGAGATGGGGATGTACGCGCTGGGAGAGGTCCGGCTGCTGTGCGATATCGCCAGGCCGCAGGTAGGAGTGGTAACCAACGTGGGGCCCTCTCACCTGGAACGTCTGGGCAGCATGCAGGCGATAGCGAGGGCCAAGGCAGAGCTGGTGGAGACGCTGCCCGGCGACGGCTACGCCATCCTGAACGGTGATGATCCGAATGTGAGGGCGATGTCAGGTAAGACACGGGCAAGGGTGGTCCTCTACGGCACCTCGGCCCGCTGCCAGGTGAGGGGGACGGAGCTGGAGAGCAAGGGGCTACGAGGCATCTCCTTCACTCTGGAGTGCGAGAGCGGCAGGGCGCGGGCAAAGACGCGTCTACCCGGCCGCCATCTGCTGCACAACGCGCTGGCGGCGGCCGCGGTGGGGCTGGTGGAGGGGATGGCGGTGGAGGAGGTGACGGAGGCGCTGTCCCGGGCGCGGGTGCCGCTTCGCGTTCGGGTGTACAGGGGGCGGAACGGCTCCACCATCCTCGATGACACGTACAACGCGAGTCCGGCGTCGGTGCTGGCAGCGCTGGACCTACTGGCAGACGTGCCGGGGCGGCGCATCGCCGTCCTGGGGGACATGCGGGAGCTGGGAGCGGCAGAGGAGGAGGGGCACCGGGTCGTGGGCAGACAGGCGGCGCGGGTGGCCCAGGTCATCTATACCGTAGGAGAGCTGGCACGTCTCATCGGCGAGGAGGCGCAGAGGGCCGGGCATCCGGCGGTGAGCATGTGGGCGTCCAAGGAGGAGGCGGCGCGAGACCTGGCCCGCAATCTCGCCGCCGGCGACGTGGTGCTGCTGAAGGCATCGCGGGCGCTGGAGTTGGAGACGATGCTCACGGAGCTGAGGGACTGATCATGGTCTATGCCCTGTTCGTCGGTACGGCCGCCTTTCTGGTCTCCCTGGTCGCGGGGAGGCCGGTAGTAGACTTCCTGACCCGCCGCCGCTGGGGGAAACAGATATCCGCCGACAGCCCGGTGTCACACGCGGTCAAGGCGGGCACGCCGACGATGGGCGGCCTACTTATCTTCGGGACGGTCTTCCTGGTGACGGCGCCCACCAACCTGTTCGAGAAGATGTCCATATTCCTGCCCCTGGGCATCATCGTGGCCACGGGCACGCTGGGACTCATAGATGATTTCTTGACTATCGAGGGACGCGCCAAGGGAAAAGAGGGCCTCAACCGGTGGTTCAAGATGTCGCTCTTGATCGGCCTGGGGCTGGCGGCAGCCCTCATCCTCTACTACGGGATGGAGGCACAGAGTATCAATGTGCCCCACCTGGGCAAGTACCACATGGGGCTCTGGTACATACCGGTAGCGGTGGGCATCTTCATCGCCACCACGAGCGCGGTGGCGATAAGCGACGGCCTCGACGGCCTCGCCGGGGGTACGACGGCCCTCGCCTTCGCCTGCTACGCGCTGATCGCCTTTCTCCAGGAGCAGACCTACCTGGCCACGTTCAGCCTTACGGTGGTGGGGGCCACCCTGGGCTTCCTCTGGTACAACGCCCATCCGGCGCGGGTGTTCATGGGCGATACGGGGGCGCTGGCACTGGGCTCGACGCTGGCGGTGGTGGCGCTGATGACGGGATGGTGGCTGCTGCTGCCGGTAGTGGGCATGGTGTTCGTGATGGAGGGCGCTTCGACCTTCATCCAGGTCGCCTACTTTCGCCTGAGCGGGGGCCGGCGCATCTTCCGTATGACGCCGCTACATCACCATTTCGAGTTGTTAGGCTGGTCAGAGCCTCAGATCGTGACAAGATTTTGGCTAATTGGCATGGTTGGAGGGCTTTTGGGTATAGCGCTAGCCTTGACAGATTAGTTAAAATGCTATGACAGGTAAGCCAGACTTTCGAGACAAGAAGGTGACGGTGGTGGGGTTGGGTATCGAGGGCGTGGACCTGGTGCGATACCTGGTGGGCCAGGGCGCTCAGGTCACCGTCAGCGACATCAGAACCGCCGACCGCCTGGCTCCCCGTTTGCAGGAGCTGGATGGGTTATCTGTCCGTCTGTCCCTCGGCGCCAACGACCCCGCCGATACCGTGGACGCCGACGTGGTGTTCGTCTCTCAGGGCGTACCGCTGGATATCCCTGCCCTGGCGGCCGCGCGCGACAGGAAGACCCCCCTGAGCTCGATGACGCGTCTCTTTCTGGAGCTCTGCCCGGGGCCCGTGGCCGGGATCACCGGCAGCAACGGCAAGAGCACGGTCACCAGCCTGGTGGGGGCGA
>CAZSRY010000021.1:0-15391 GCA_964609475.1 uncultured Dehalococcoidia bacterium | reverse complement strand
AATAGCAGAAGACGGCTGGGGGAGCCAAGCCGCCTTCCGCCAATCCAACACCGCCTTCGGAACCCCGCAGGGGTAAGAGGCGGTCCCTGGTAGGAGGTCGCCTATATCATCGCCTACAGACGTTTTCCGCCTATAGCATCTATGTAAAACATCGGTTAAAAGCAGCGATTCCTTTGAAGCCCGCTTCAGGGTGTAGTCATCCCAGGGCCCTGTCCTACGTGCTTGATAGCCGAGTACCGGCTCCAGCCATCGGCAAAGCATTCTCATATCCGCACCCCATTCACCCATCCCTGAACGTCAGCGACACTACACGAGTGCACCCCATTGACTTGCCCCGCTGCGAGCACTATAATTTGCGCCGCGCGAACTGATCGGCACGTACACGTATAGGAATCTATGCCAGGCCTGGCCGGTCCGGGACAAGAGAGCGGTCAGGCCGTTCGCCCTTTGCGTGTCAGGTATTTAAGGAGGGAGGTGGTTAATTGCGTGAATACGAGTTGGTGATGGTAATCGACCCTGAGCTGGAAGAAGAGAAGGTCTCGGCAACCGTTGACAGGATCAGCCAGTTCGTTACCACCCGTGGTGGGGAGGTGACTGAGGTCAATCACTGGGGCAGGAGAAAGCTGGCTTACCCCATCAAAAAGCGCCTGGAGGGCAACTACATAGTTACCCACTTGCGCCTGGAGGCCGCCCAAACCGCCGAACTGGACGCTGGACTGCGGCTTTCGGAAGAGGTGCTGCGTCACCTACTAGTGAAATCCGGGGACTGATGCAGAGGGCCTCCACCCGCAGATAGGTTCCCCCTTAGCCGTCTCAGAATTGGAGTGTCCTGGCGAAAGGAGATGGAGATATGGCGGGGCTCAACAAAGTAATGATCATTGGCAACGTCGGCACGGAACCCGAGATGCGCTACACGGCCAATGGCAACCCGGTTACCACCTTTCGCATCGCTACCAGCAGAAACTACACTACCCCCGAAGGGGAACGTAAGGAAGAGACCGAATGGTTCAACGTAGTCACCTGGAGCCGCCTGGCCGAGAACTGCAGCCAGTTTCTCCAGAAGGGGCGGCGCGCCTACGTCGAGGGACGGCTGCGTACGCGCTCCTGGGAGGCCTCCGACGGCCAGAGACGTTTCCGCACCGAGGTCATTGCCAACACCGTCCTCTTCCTCGACCGCGCTCAGGCGGCGCATCTGCCTGAAGAGGAAGAGCCGGCCCACGAGACCGTCGCGCCCGACGACTTGCCCTTCGAGTAGCGCGGCGGGATGGCAGGCCTGTCTGCCGCTAGGCACGAGCCCTTCAACCATAGCCTTGAACAGGGTATACTGGCTGACAGGCATAGGCACTACCAAGAAATGCAGTTGTTGAGAGAGGTGGTCGAGCAGCCAAGGTGAACGAAAAGGAAGCCGGAACCACGGAAGAGATAGTGGCCGAGGAGCCTCAGCCGGAGCAGCGAGAGACCGAGGCCGAGGAAGAGGCCGCTCCAGACCGAGAGGAGGGGGCGCCGGCCAGGGGCGAGAGGAAGAGGAGACCGCGCTACATACCGCGGCGAAAGATATGCTCCTTCTGCGTGGATAAAGTGGTCGACATCGACTACAAGGATGTGGACACGCTGCGGCGCTACCTGTCCGACAGAGGCAGGATCGAGCCTAGACGAAAGACAGGCACCTGCGCCAAGCATCAGCGTCGGCTTACCATCGCCCTCAAGCGCGCTCGCCATCTGGCCTTACTGCCCTACACCGCAGACCACATCCGTCTGACCGGGGCCTCATCGTCCCGCAGTTGATTGTTGTCTCCAGGGCAGGGAGAATAGAGCCGGTTCCCTGTCTTCTTTTGTCCCTCAAACGGGGAAGCTAGCTGAAATGGGTATCTTTGGTCGTGGCCCCAGTCTTCCCGGGAGGCCGTCCCGCAGCGACAGGCGGCGGATGGGGGTTCGCTCCCGGCCCCGGCCCCACCCCGCCACGCGGCGGCAGTCCGAGCGGCGGATGCAGATGATGATACTGGGCGTAGCCGTTGTCGTCGTGGCGGTGGTGCTGGGTGTTGGCATCTACGGCTACTACGAGACCAACATCCGTCCCGCAGGGGAACCAGTCATCAGCGTGGGCGATAGGTCCTTCGGCATGGGCTACATGGAGCGGCGCCTCCGCTACATGATCCGCAACGCCGCCTCTGACGACCTGCTCCTCTACAGTGCTCAGCAGGCAGTGGAAACCGCTCTCACCAATGTGATGAAGGAAGAGATAAACCGCCAGGGCGCCCCTGCGTTGGGCCTCTGGGTGAGCGACCAAGAGATCGACGCCCAGATCCGCGAGCTCCTCAGCATCCCTGAGACGGCGGACACCAACACCTTCGCCGAATCCTACCGCAGGGAGGTGCGGGACAGCGGCCTCAAGCCCAGCGAATATCGGGAGGTGATTGCGGCAGGACTTCTGGAGGACAAGCTAAGGGCGCACTTCCGCGATGAGATACCCGATACCGCGGAACAGGTCAGGATGAGAAGCATCCAGGTCAGCACGGAGGAAGAGGCAGAGCAGGTACTGCTGAGACTGGAGGCGGGCGAGGATTTCGCCGCCCTTGCTCAGGAGCTTTCCCCTGACACGGCCACCGAGAACAACGGCGAAGAGGAGGATTGGACGCCTCGGGGAGTTCTGAACCCGGACGTCGAGGATGTAGTCTTCGCCCTTGAGGCTGGCCAGACAAGTGAGCCCGTCCCCCTGGGAGACGTATTCTATCTGTTCCAACTGCTGGAGAAGGCCGCCGACAGGGAGCTTACCGACGACCAGCGCCAGGAACTGGAGGACGTCTACTATTACGAATGGCAATCAGAGATCCGTCAAGAGGCTGAGGTTGCGACCTACCTCGACCAAGAGAGCACTGCTCATCTCCTAGAAGTAGCGGTAGCGGAGGGGGTACCAAGTACCAGTGGATAGCCGTAGTCGCCAGATAAAGATAGGTCTCATGGGGCTGGGTGTCATTGGCGGTGGCGTCGCTCGCGTCCTCACCCAGAAGGCTGACCTATTCTCTCAGCAGATTGGGTGTCCCCTCTCCTTGGGCCGCGTCCTGGAGAAAGACCTCGATAAGGGGCGGGCACTCTCCCTTGACCCTGCCCTTGTCACCGCCGACGCCGAGTCATTCCTCGCTGAGCCGGACGTAGACATCGTCATCGAGCTCCTGGGCGGGGAGAATCCAGCCTATGAGTACATAAAGCGGTCTCTGGAGGCGGGCCGCTACGTGGTCACCGCCAACAAGGAGGTCATGGCCAAGCACGGCCCGGAACTGCTGGCGCTGGCTCAGAAGAACGGTGTCGACATCCTGTACGAGGCCAGCGTCGGCGGCGGCATACCGATCATAGCCCCTCTCAAGCGCGACCTGCTGGCCAACGATATCACCGCCGTGTCCGCCATCATCAACGGCACAACCAACTACATCCTCACTCGCATGAGCCGCGAGGGGCAGGACTTCGCCGCTGCCCTTCGGCAGGCCCAATCTCTGGGCTACGCCGAAGCCGACCCGACCAACGACATCGAAGGGATAGACGCCGCCTACAAGTTGGCCATCCTGGCGAGTCTGGCCTTCCACACCCGGGTAGGGCCGGACGATGTCTACCATGAGGGCATAACCCGCCTGACCGCCAAGGACTTTCGCTATGCCCAGGAGATGGGCTACGCCATAAAGCTGCTCGCCGTCGGCAAGAAGGAGGACATGGGCGTCCAGGTTCGCGTTCACCCCGTCCTTATCGCCGAGACAGAGCCCCTGGCCAAGGTCGATGGCGTCCTCAATGCCGTGCAGGTGGAGGGAGACCTTCTGGGACGGGCCATGTTCCAGGGGCCGGGAGCAGGCTCCCTGCCCACATCCGGCGCCGTCGTAGCCGATGTGCTGAACGCTGCCCATTGCCTGGCTCACGGCGGCTGCGAGCCGATCCGCTGGCCGCAGAGGAGAGCGCTGTCGCTGCGGCCCATGAATGCCCTCCGCACCCGTTACTACCTGAGAGTGACGGTAGCCGACCGCCCCGGCGTGCTGGCCCGGATCGCCAGCGTCCTCGGCAGACACCAGATAAGCATCGCCACCGTTATCCAGAAAGAGGCCGACGAAGAGGCCCAGACGGCAGAACTCGTGATAACCACCCACGAGGCCCAGGAGAAGGCCGTCCAGACCGCCCTGAGGAAGGTGGCCGCCCTGGAGGTGGTCTCAGAGATCGGCAGTTTCATCCGCGTGGAAGGGTAGAGGAGCGTTGCTGTGCCGCGGCGAAAGCAGGAGACCCTGGCGACCACCGATGGCCTGCGATGGCTTCAGGACGAGGTTCACCAGACCAAGGCCCAACTGGGCAAGCTTGAGCAGCAGATAGAGCAGGTCCAGGCCCTTACATCCGATCTCTTCGATAGGTCGCGCCGCCAGGATGAGTCCCTCGCTGCCCTGACGGCTCAACTGGCCACCCTCTCCTCGGTGCAGGAAGAGGTGCACCAGCTCCAGGCCGTCGCCCTTCATCTCCGGGAGGAGCAGGAAAAGAGTCGTGCCCAGATAGAGGAAGCGACGCGCCAGCAGCAGGCCGAGACCGAGCGGATACGTCAGGAGCGGGGTGAGCTGGTGAAGAGCCTGCGGGACATGGAGCGGCAGGTCGCCTCCTGGCTCGAGCGTCAGAACAGCATAGAGGAGACGGCGCGGCGCTACCAGGAGGCCGTCGCCGTCGTGGCGCTGCATATCGAGGAGTTGGGGCAACGCCTGGAAGGCCTGGAGACCCGGGCTGGTCGCAACGTGGAGGCGGTCAACCGCCTGGAGCAGAACCTGGCCGACGTCAGTGCCACCTTGGAGGGCGCAACCAGGGCGACTGAGTCCGGGAGCGAGAAGAGCCGCCTCATCACCGATGTGGTCAGACGTGTCGAGACCGAAGTCGAGGGACTGAAGAAACAACTGCAAAGCCTGAATGAACTCGCTGAGAGCCTGGAACTCCAGCGAGCGGAACGTCAGCGCTTGGAGGGACGCACGGCCAAGCTTGATGAGAGCCTGAGCGGGTTGGAGGCCCGCATGGAGGAACAGCAGCACCTCCTCTCCGCCCTCGACGGCAAGCATCACGGCTACGAGGGGCGTCTCGATGCCCTCAACGAGCGGCTGAACGAGTATCGCCAGCAACTGGCGGGCCAGCTTCTCAAGCTCACCCAGAGCCAGGAGAAGCTGAAGCGCCGCCAGATCGATGACCTGGAGCGGGAGATAAAGGAGCTGAAGCAGCATGCCCTCGGCCTTTCCGGAGAGTGATCGCCAAGCCCGCCGTCGTGGCCGCCCATCTCCTTCGCGGAGAGGGAGGCCGGCCACACCGCCTGAACAGCCACGCGGTCCGGGCGTTCTCCGTCGCTATGGCCAGTACCTGCCGCTCAGCAGTGCCACTCCCATGCTCCACATGGGGGAAGGCGGCACCCCTCTGGTGCGCTCCCAGCGGTTGGAGAAGGAGGTCGGCTGCGGGGCCCTCTACTTCAAGCTGGAGTCCTGCAACCCCACCGGCTCCTTCAAGGATAGGGGCATGGTAGTGGCGGTCGCCAAGGCGATAGAGGAGGGAAACAAGGCCGTCATGTGCGCCTCCACCGGCAACACCAGCGCCTCCGCCTCCGCCTTCGCCGCTCACTGTGGCCTGGAGGTGTACGTGGTGGTGCCCTATGGCCGCATCGCCCAGGGCAAGCTGGCCCAGGCCGTCGCCCACGGCGCCAAGATCATCGCCATCGACGACAACTTCGACGAGGCCCTGCGCCTGGCTCGTATCATCACCGACAAGCACCCCATCGCCCTCGTCAACTCCCTCAACCCCTATCGCATCGAAGGGCAGAAGACGGCCGCCTTCGAGATCGTCGACGCCCTGGGCGACGCCCCCGACTACCTGTTCATACCCGTGGGCAACGCCGGCAACATAACCGCCTACTGGAAGGGCTTCAGCGAATACTACCGCCTGCGGGAATCACAGAAGCGGCCGCGCATGATGGGCTTCCAGGCTGCCGGCGCCGCCCCCATCGTCAAAGGGCGCCCCATAGCCGAGCCGAAGACCGTTGCCACCGCCATCCGCATCGGCAACCCCGCCTCCTGGCAGGCCGCCGTCGCCGCCCGCGACGAGTCGCGGGGGGTCATCGCCGCCGTCACCGACAAACAGATCATGGACGCCTATTATCGCCTGGCGCGAGAAGAGGGCATCTTCGGCGAGCCCGCCTCCGCCGCCTGCGTGGCCGGGCTCCTGAAGATGAAGCGGGAGGGCCTATCGCTGCGTGGCCAGACCGTCGTCTGCATCATCACCGGCAGCGGCCTCAAGGACCCCGAGACGGCGATGAGCGCCAAGCCCGACCTCTACCAGCTCCCCACCGACGTCGCCGCCATCGAAAAGGCGATGGGCTGGGCCTAGGCCTGTAGTTTCCTACGGCCCTCAGCGAGGCGCTCTACAGGCGTGAGCATGTCTTTGCTCCTCCGCCACAGGCTGCGCCATCCGACAGAAGAAGGGGTTGCGCAGGCCTGCCCGCCGTAGGCGGGGGGTGTCCCCCAAACTCAAACCTACCTGGGCGGGTGGGTGGGAGAGTAGAACACAGCTTCTCCAATTGCCGCTTGCCTCGGACAACTGCTAGAATCTAAGAGAGTCCTCTCCCAGAGTACTCCCCATGAAAGAGGTTGACATGGAGCCCAGGGATCTCATCGAGGACGCAACCGCCGGCCTGCTGAAAGACACCGCCGGCGTCGACGAGGAGCGCGCCGCCGCCGCCGTGCGCGAGCTCATCGCCGCCATCGGCGAGGACCCCGACCGCCCCGGCCTCGCCGACACGCCGCAGCGCATCGCCCGCATGTACCAGGAACTCTTCGCCGGCGTCCACTTCGACCCCCGCCAGATCCTGAGAGAGAGCCTGGAGGAGGCCCACAACGAGATGGTCATCGTCAGGGACATCCCCTTCTACTCTCTCTGCGAGCATCATCTCCTCCCCTTCTACGGGGTGGCCCACGTTGGTTACGTCCCCAGCGGTCGCGTCGTTGGCATCAGCAAGCTGGCCCGCGTGGTGGAGGCCTTCGCCAAGCGTCCCCAAGTGCAGGAGCGCCTTACCACCCAGGTGGCGGAGTGCATACAGGAGTGCCTCCAGCCCAACGGCGTGGCCGTCGTGATAGAGGCCGAGCACCTCTGCATGACCATGCGCGGCGTCAAGAAGCCGGGGAGCCGCGTCGTCACCTCCGCCGTGCGGGGCTCCTTCCGCCGTCGTGCCGTCACCCGCGCCGAGTTCCTCTCCCTCGTTCAGGGCAGGTGATCCATGGGCTACCTGGTCGCCCGCGAGGAGCTGGCGGACCTCCGTGATGAATGGCTGGCCCTCCTCAACGGGGGCCGCGCAGGGAAAGTATTCCAGCACCCCCGCTGGCAGCAGATCTGGCTGGAGGAGTTTCAAGGCGACCGCCGGCCCATCTTCCTGAGCGTTCGCGACGGCGGACGGCTCGTGGCCGTGGCGCCCCTGCTGCGCGACGGCGACCGCCTCTCCCTGCTGGGCGACCACGAGATCTGCGACTACATGGACCTCCTGATAGCGCCTGGACAGGAGGAGGGAGTCCTCTCCGCCGTCCTCGCTGCCCTGGAGAAGGAGGACTGGACGGAGTTCGAGCTGCGCGGCCTCGCTGCGCACTCCCCCACCCTGTCCGTCCTGCCCTCGTTGGCCGCCGATCGTGGTCTCCAGGTGGGGACGGAGCGGGAGGCGGTCTGCCCCCAGCTCGACCTGCCTCCGACCTGGGAGGAATACCTCGCGCGGCTGGGGAAGAAAAACCGCCACGAGCTGCGGCGGAAGATGCGTCGCCTCTACAGCACCGCCGCCGACGTTCGTCTCCGGGCGCTGCGGGCTCCTGCGGAGGTGGCGGAAGGGGTGGGCGACTTCCTTCGCCTCATGACCCTCAAGTCCGACAAGGCCCAGTTCATGACTCCCCAGATGGAGCGGTTCTTCCGGCGGATGGCCGTGGCCCTGGCTGAGGAAGGTCTTATTGCCCTCTACATGCTGGAGGTGGATGGTCGCCGCGTCGCCTCCGCCCTCTGCTTTGAGGACGACGACCGGCTTCTGCTGTACAACAGTGGCTACGCCCCGGAGCTTTCCTACCTATCGGTCGGCCTCCTGTCCAAGGCCCTCTGCCTGCGCAACGCCATCGACGAGGGCAGGCGACATCTCGATTTCCTGAGGGGCAGCGAGCCCTACAAGTACGATCTGGGGGGCGAAGACGTCGAGGTCTATCGCTGCCTTATCCGAAAGGCCTGACTTCGGCTATCATAGGTGTAGAGATCATGTATCGTATCGCTGTCATCAGTGCCCACACGTCGCCCCTGGCCAAGCTGGGCTGTCGAGAGACGGGCGGCATGAACGTCTACGTGCGGGAGCTCAGCCGCGAGCTGGGCCGGCGCGGCTACCTTGTGGACGTGTTCACCCGCCGCGCCGACGCCGATAGCCCGGACATCCTCCAGCCGAGCGAGAACGTCCGTGTCGTTCACCTGCGGGCCGGTCCAGAGCAGGTCGCAGGGAAGCGTCATCTCTGTCGCCACCTGCGGGATTTCGAGCGAGAGCTGCTGGCCTTCCAGCGGGCCGAGGGAATCGACTACGACCTGATTCATAGCCACTACTGGCTATCCGGCTGGGTGGGCCTGGCTCTCAAGGAGCGCTGGCGTGTACCCCTGATAGCCATGTTCCACACCCTGGGCGAGGTGAAGAACCTCGTCGCCGCGCGCGAGCCGCCCTGTCGCACCGAGATCGAGCGGGAGATCGCTCGGAGGGCGGATCGCATCGTCTGCGCCAGCGACCACGAGAGGCGCATCCTGGAAGCCGTCTATGAGGCGCAGCCCAGCCGCATCGCCGTCGTGCCCTGCGGCGTCGACCTGGAGCGTTTTCAGCCCACCGACAAGAGTGCCGCCCGCAGCGCCCTCGGCCTGAACGGGAAGCGGATGATCCTGTTCGTGGGCCGCATCGAGCCCCTGAAGGGCCTAGACACCCTCCTCGCCGCTGCCGCCCAACTGGAGAAGAGCCCCGATTTCCAGGTTCTCATCGTCGGCGGTGACGGTACGGCCACGGATGAGTTGCGGCACCTGCGCGACCTGACGGCGCGCCTGGGTATCGCCCATCGCGTAAGCTTCGTGGGGCCCGTAGGCCATGATAGGCTTCCCCTCTTCTACAACGCCGCCGATCTCTGTGTAGTCCCTTCCTACTACGAGAGCTTTGGCCTGGTGGCGCTGGAGGCCATGGCCTGTGGGACGCCGGTGGTGGCCGCGCGCGTCGGCGGGCTCACCGTTACCGTGCGCGACGGCGAAACCGGCTATCTCGTCCCTTGGCAGGGCCGGCAGCTCTTCGCCGAGCGTATGGCGCTCCTCTTGGGCGATGAGGAGTTGCGGCAAGGCTTCGGCCGGACGGCCCGTGAGGTGGCGAAGGGCTTCGGCTGGGGCAACGTCGCCGACGCCATAGAGCCCCTCTACCGCGGGCTGCTGAGTGAGATCGAAGACGTGATGCCGTGCGCACTCCCATGTTGACGGCGGCGCTCGTCAGGGTCGGCCGATGATCGTCGATTTTCACACCCACGTCTTTCCGCCTGAGATCCGCGACCACCGCGAGGAGTACCTGCGCCGCGACGCCACCTTTCGCCAGCTCTACAGCAATCCCAGGGCTTCGCTCGCCACTGCCGATGACCTACTGGCGAGCATGGACGAGGCCGGAATCGACGCAAGCGTCATCGTCAACTTCGCCTGGCAGGACAGCGCCCTCTGCCGCCTCAGCAACGACTACATACTGGAGAGCGCCGCCGCCAGCGGAGGCCGCCTGCTGCCCTTCTGCGTGGTTGATCCCGCCGCCGGCGACGAGGCCCGCGCTGAGATCGAGCGCTGCGCCAGTGCGGGAGCGCGGGGCCTGGGCGAGCTGCGCCCCGACAACCATGACCTGTTCGGCACTGAGGAAGCCGACCTGCTAACCTGGGCGGCCAAGGCCCACGGCCTGGCCCTTCTCTTCCACGTCAGCGAGCCGGTGGGCCACACCTACGCGGGCAAGGACGGCCTGTCCGTCGAATCCCTCTATCGTTTCATCGAGGGCTCCGCTGGCGCGACCGTCGTGGCCGCCCACTGGGGCGGTGGGCTGCCCTTCTACGCCCTCATGCCCGAGGTCAAGGAGGCACTGGCCGACACCTACTTCGACACGGCGGCCACCAGCCTCCTCTACGCTTCGGAGGTCTACCGTCATGGGGCCGACCTGGTAGGTGCTGAGCATATCCTCTTCGGGAGCGACTTCCCCCTCCTGTCACAGGCGCGCAGCCTGCGAGAGGTGAAGGAGGCGCCCCTGGAAGACGAAGCGAGACGGCTGATCCTGGGCGAGAACGCCCGTCGACTGCTGGGGTTGTCCGATGGTGGGTGATAAGTCGGATCGCAACCTACGACTGTTTGTCGCCTGCGAGCTGCCTCAGGCCGCAAGGGACGCCCTCGCCCGCGTGCAGGAAGAGCTGAGGGCGCAGGGAGCGGGCCGGTTGCGCTGGGTGCGTCCGCAGGGCATCCACCTGACCCTCAAGTTCCTGGGCGGCGTGCCTGCCGACAAGCTAGGAGCGATCGAGGAGGCGCTGGCCGCCGCCGTCGACTCACCCTTCACATTGAACCTGCGCCTCGACGGAGTGGGCAGCTTCGGCGGCCGGCAGCGGCTGCGTGTCGTCTGGATCGGCCTGGAGGGAGACACCGAGGACCTGGCGAGACTGGCGGCCCTCGTCGAGGAGGCCCTGGAGCCGCTGGGATTCCCCAGGGAGAGGCGGCCCTTCTCTCCCCATCTCACCCTAGCCCGCGTCCCCGATCACGCCTCGGTCGAGGAGAGGCGCCGTCTGGCGGAGATGCTGGAATCGTTCCAGCCCCCGTCTCTGCCGTCGCTGACAGTCTCGGAGGTACGCCTTATGCAGAGCTTCCTGGAGCCGACGGGGGCCCGCTATCAGCGCCTGGCTGCCTTCCCCTCTCAGCGGTCATCGAGGTCGTCCCCAACTTGACGCGCCGCCCCTGATGGCCTATAATAAGTATCTGTCAGCAAGATACGCCGCACTGGGAGAGGATTACCTCATTATGGGTGGCGCGGCTTGCAACCGAATATGGTATCACTGAGGCACCGGCGGAGGCGTCCGGTGCTTTTTGATTCTCCGTCTGTCGGCATCACCAGTAAGGAGAGCAGACATGAACTCCAGCCTCATCGGCAAGATCGAGAAGGCCAAGCGCTACGCTGAAGAGCGGCACCGACTCCGCTTCACCAGCCTCACCGTTGAGTTTCAGGGCGAGAACAGTTCTCATCAGGTGAACCTCGAGGACGGGCGCTGGCGTTGTTCCTGCGATTTCTTTGCCGGTAGAGGGTTATGCTCTCACACCATGGCCCTGGAGCGCATTCTCGACGGCATGCTGCCCAAGGAGGCAATGGTACAGCCCTGATCGGAGAGGCCCCGCTTGGGGGGCCTCTCCCGCAGTTCTCTTGTCTGTGTCCCTTAGCTCTCGTAGCCGTCGGGGTGTGCCTGGTGCCAGCGCCAGGCGCTCTTGATGATCTCCTCCAGGCTGGGGAAACGCGGCTCCCAGCCCATCTCCTGGCGGGCCCTGTCGGCGCTTGCCAGCAGCGCCGCCGGGTCTCCCTGCCGTCGCGGCGCCTCCTTCACAGGGATCGGATGGCCGGTAACGCGGCGGGCCGTCTCTACCACCTCGCGGTTCGAAAAGCCCTGCCCGTTGCCCACGTTATAGACAGCGCTCCCCCTCTGACAGCGTTCCAGGGCTAGAGAGTGGGCCTGGGCCAGGTCGGCCACGTGCACATAGTCGCGGATGCAGGTGCCGTCGGGTGTCGGGTAGTCGGTTCCATAGAGGTCGAGCGCCTCCTGCTTGCCCAACGCCACACTCAGCACCAAGGGGATGAGATGGGTTTCCGGTCGGTGGTCTTCCCCCAGGACCTCGGTAGCCCCGGCAGCGTTGAAGTAGCGCAAAGAGACGTAGTGGAGGCCGCACTGGCTCTCGTACCAGCGCAGGAGTCGCTCCACCACCGCCTTGGACTCGCCGTAGGGGCTGAGTGGGTTCAGGGGGGCCTCTTCGGGGATGGGCACCGCCTGCGGATCGCCGTACACGCCGGCGCTGGAGCTGAACACCAGGCGAAGCACCCGGTGGTCGACCATGGCGTTGAGCAGGTTGATAACGTTGGCCACGTTGTTGAGGAAATAGCGGCCGGGCTCCTGCATCGACTCCCCGGCGGCGATGAAGCCCCCGTAGTAGACCGCCCCGTCGATGGTGCGCCGCCCGAAGACATCGTCCAGCAACTCGCGGTCCGCCAGGTCGCCCACCACCAGCTCCGCTCCCGCCGGCACCGCCTGGGCATGGCCGGTGACCAGACTATCGAAGACAACCACCTCATGCCTGGCGGCCAGAAGCTCGGCCACCGTCACGCTGCCGATGTAGCCGGCGCCGCCCACAACCAGGATACGCAACGTCTACTCCTCGAACCTCTTGAACACCAGGCAGGCGTTCTGACCGCCGAAGCCGAAGCTGTTCTTCAGGATGATGCGCACGTCCGCCTCGCGACGGGCGTTGGGCACGTAGTCGAGGTCACACTCGGGATCGGGGTGCTCGTAGTTGATCGTCGGATGGATGATCCCCGTCTGGAGCGTCTTGATGCAGGCCACCGCCTCCAACGCCCCCGAGCCTCCCATGACATGGCCGATCATCGACTTCGTGGAGCTAATGGGCACCTTGTAGGCGTACTCGCCGAAGAGAGTCTTGATAGCCCTCGTCTCCGATACGTCGTTCAAGGGCGTAGAGGTGCCGTGGGCGTTGATGTAGTCCACATCCTCCGGCCCTATCCCCGCGTTCTCCAGGGCCCAGCGCATGGCGCGCATCGCCCCAGCGCCGTCCTCGCAGGGGGCCACGACGTGGTGGGCATCCGAGCTGGCCCCATAGCCCACCAGCTCCGCCAGTATGGGGGCGCCGCGGCTCTGGGCGTGCTCCAGGCTCTCCAGCACCAGGATCGCCGCCCCCTCCGCGCATATGAAGCCGTCGCGCTCGGCGTCGAAGGGGCGGCTCGCCTTCTCCGGCTCATCGTTGCGGGTAGAGAGGGCGCGCATGACGCAGAAGCAGGCCAGCCCCAGCTCGCTGATGCCGGCCTCGGTGCCGCCTGTTATCATGACGTCAGCCTGACCCCGCCGGATCACCTCCAGCGCCTCGCCCATCGCCTGGGTAGAGGCGGCGCAGGCCGTGATAACGGTGTTGTTGTAGCCCTTCACGCCAAACTGGAGGGCCAACTGGGCGGCGGCCATGTTGGGCAGCATCTTGAGCACGTACAAAGGGTCGATTCGCATGCCGCCCTTCTCCACCAATGTCCGCATCGCCTCCTCCGTATTGGGGAGGCCACCGTTGCCGGTCCCCAGCAGGACACCGATGCGCGTCCTGTCTTCCTTATCCAGCCGCAGCCCCGCCCCATCGACGGCCTGGCGGGTGGCCGCCACCGCGAACTGGCTGAAGCGGGCCATGCGTCGCGCCTCCCTGCGGTCTATGTAGTCCAGGGGATCGAAGCCCTTTACGTCAGCATTGATCTGTACGGGATAGGGACTGGCGTCGAACTTGGTTACGGGGCCGACGCCTGAGCGCCCCTCGATGCAGCCCTGCCACAGCTCTTCCACCGTTAACCCCAAGGGGCTAATGGCTCCCATGCCGGTGATCACCACGCGTCGTCTTGACTCTCTTCCTTCAGTCATATTCCCTATCCTAGCTCCTAGCCCTTGCTTCCGACGTTCAGATTCTATGGCCTGCGGCGCGCCCGTTCAACCGTCGAGCAGGTCACCTTCGATGCCCAGCAGATGGGCCCTGGCCTCCGCCGCCACGAACAGCGACCCCAACACACAGATCGCATCGTCGGGCTCGGCCGACGCCAGGGCAGCGTCCACCGCCTGGGGCACCGTCTCCGCCACCGTGGTGCAAATGCCCCGCTCCAGGAAGGCCGAGGCTACGTCCTGCGCCGGCGACGCCCGCGGATGACGGGCGCTGGTGGCTATGACCGATTTGGCCAGGGGCTCCAGCTCGGCAGCCACGGCGCCGACATCCTTATCGCTGGAGGCCCCTACTACGACGATGGCCCGCGACAAGAGCAGGTCCTGCGTCAGCGTCTCCCGCAGGCGGTGGGCCGCCTCGGCGTTGTGAGCGCCGTCCACCATCACCAGCGGCCGCCGTCTCACTATCTCCAGGCGGCAGGGCCAGCGCACCCTGGCCAGGCCCCGTCGGATCTCCTCCTCGGAGACCGACACCCCATGCCCGCGCATTGCCTCCACCGCCGACACGGCTGAAGCGGCGTTCTCCAACTGATGGAGCCCCAGCAGCGGCAGGTGCAGGTCATAGGTTCCGCCGCGCGTCCGGAGGCGGAAGTCCTGTCCCTCCCACGTATGCCCGCGGCGGCTGAGATTGCAGGTTCCGGCCACCTCCACCAGTTCGGCCCCCCGATCGGCGCAGGCCCGTCGCACCACCGCCGCGGCCGACTCCCGCTGCAGCCCCATGATCACCGTGGCCCCGGGAGCGATTACGCCTGCCTTATCCTCGGCGATCTGAGCCACAGTATCGCCCAAGATCGCCGTGTGTTCCAGACTGATCGGCGTGATGACGCAGACCTCCTTCTGTTCCAGCACATTGGTGGAGTCCAGGCGCCCGCCCAGTCCCGTCTCCAGCACCTGAACCGCGACTTCCGCCTCGCGGAACGCCAGGAACGCCGTCGCCGTCAGCAGATCGAAAGTGACCGGCTCGCGCTCGGGGAACTGTTGCCTGACCTGCCCCACGACCGGCCGAAGGGCCTCGACGTGGCGGCAGAAAGCCTCGGCGGCGATCGCTTCCCCGTCCACCGCTATTCGTTCGCGGAAGCTATGCAGATGGGGGCTCGTGAACAGCCCCACCCGCAGTCCGCACTCCCGCAGCACCGAGGCGATCATGACCGCCGTGCTCCCCTTGCCCTTGCTGCCGGCGACGTGAACGGTCAGTCGCCCGTTCTGGGGCTCACCGAGGTGGCGGAGGAGGGCGCGCACGGGCGCCAGGTCGGGGCGGGAGATGAATCGACCGCTGCGCTCGAAGTCGGCGAAGCTCAGCAGATACTCCAGGGCCTCACGGTATTGCATGGGCAGGAAGAGGGTAGCATCGCTATCTGACAGCCCCTGGACGGTCGGTGGCAGGATTATACTACCTGCCTTTTGCTCCCTCAAGGAGAACCCCGCCTGCCCATCCGTTGACACGTGCTCACGCAATCGGTAACATGAATGCGGTTTGCGAATCCGGCGATTCAATGATGACGGACGCCGTCTCGCCCTCTCCGGGCCGTGACGAAGGCGTCCTTTTGCTCGATGCCTTAAACGGCTTTCTCAAGGATCAAGTGCTGATAGGAGGCAAGGATGATTACCATCAGCGT
>CAZSRY010000020.1:0-15527 GCA_964609475.1 uncultured Dehalococcoidia bacterium | reverse complement strand
CACGTCGCCGATCAGGGCAGGAGTGACATCCTCAGACTCGTGCTGGCCGTCCCGCTTACCTCGCGGTAGGGAAGGACCTTGCTCGACCATATGAGCCTTGAGCTCCTGGATCAGCCTCTTGGGAGAAAGCGGCTTCCCCGTAAGATAGGCCGGGCAGACCTCCTGACATCTGCCGCAGCGGGTACAGGCGTCGAGGTCGAGCAGGTCCTTCCAGGTAAGGTCTTGAAGCTTGGCCGCCCCGAGGGTCTCGATCGTCTCTTCGCTGATCTCGATGGGCTTGAGGATGCCCTTCTCGCCCTGGGTCCTTAGGAACATGTTCAGAGGGGAGGCGACGATGTGGGCGAGTCTGGAGAAGCTGAGGAAGACGTAGCCGATGGTGCCAAGGGACAGCGTCATGTGGCCCCACCATACCACCTGGTGCAGGGACAAGGTCGCGTCCTCACCAAGGCCGCTGAACGCTACGGCGAAGACGAGTCCGGCAGGCGACCAGGCGGCCCAGTCGAGGTGGGTGTCAAGCTCGGTTGCGGCGATCCGCAGCCCCTCCAGGGCGAAGCCGCTGATTATGATCAAGGAGAGCAGGGTCAGGGTTAGGGCATCGTCCAGCATGTTGTCCAGCTTCGCCGGCCTGACGACGTATCTGCGGTAGGCGGCCATGCCAACGCCGGCCAGGACCATCAACCCACCCACGTCCAGCATCAGGGAGACCCCTAGATAGACGTTCCCCTCCATGAAGTGGTAGACGTGCTCGCTGGTGAAGTCCAGCGCGGGCCCCATGAGCAGAAGGGCAAACCCGCCGAAGATCAGGAGGTGCATCGCTCCTGCATAGCGATTACGTACAACACGCCTATGCCATAAGCCGTCGGCCATGGTCTTGATGACAAGGTTCCAAACCCTGCCCGGCAAGTCGTTCAACCTGTCGTCCGCGCTGCCGAGCCGCCAAAGCCGAAGACGGCGGTACAGCGCGTAGGCGACGAGGACTATCAGTACAAAGCCCAGCAGATAGACAATCTCGCCGAAGTGTATGTTCCAGAAGGTCTCCCTCGAAGCCATCGACTACTCCTTTGAACCCTGCGATCCAAGTTGCGGGCTTTGGTCATCTTCTCCGGAGGGCGAGCCTTCTCAGCCCAAGCCTTCCACCGTGCCCGCCTAGCGCCGACCCTCGACGGGGCGTCCCTAGCTCTTCGCAGGCGCTGCGTCGAGCGCAGCATAGACGGGGTTCGCCTTGCGGCGGTACCACCATCTCATGTATTGAGCGAGGGGCTCCCACGTCCAAGTGGCAGGCACACAGGTGATGTTGTGCTTCTCCAGGAGCGCCAGCAGGAAGTCGAGGTCGCTCTTCTTGCAGGTCAGGCAATCCGTCCTGTCGATTATCAGGACCTCGAAGTCCGGGTTGGCAAGCAGCGCAATCAGACCCGGCCTGCTAAGGCAGTTGCCTGTCCAGCCGACATCTTCATAGATCTCGACGAGATGCCACTCATGGGCGTCGGCGCAGGCAGCTATCCTTGCCTTCTGGCCCTCCGGGCTGATCCCCTTCTTACCTACTTCGGAGAAGTCCTGTCTCACGTAGCCTGCCACTCTCACTCTTCGCGGTGGATACGTGAGTGTCCTGCTGCTATCCCCTCCCTTGTCCACCTTGGTGATGGAACGTGTTTGGAAGCGAGTTATGGTCGTCATTTCTATCCCCTCCGTTTCCACTTCGGTTGCGGGCCCTGTCTGGAAGCGGGTGGTAACCGTTTGCACCGCCTCCGTCCCCCTCGGACCCCTCCCGTCTTCTAGTGACAGTTTACGGTGTGGCGCAGGATCCTGTCGTCCGCCGCTGAGGCTATTCTTGTTAGGCATTTCGCACCTCGAAAACGAACAAAGAGATGCGATGCACCGAGGGGTGGAGCAGCCACATGCTCAGCCGTTCCCCGCGCAGATGGCGCAGCACCCCCTCAGGGACTGGGCATTTCGTGCAGCCCCGATTAGGTATGTCTGGCGGATATCCCTCAGTACTTCAACCATCCAGCGGAACCGCCGGTTTGTTATATAATGAACAAGGAACGTATGCAGGGTTTGCCGCGCCGGCGGCGGGCGTGTTTGCTGTGGACGGCGCAGGAAGAGGACGACATGGACAAGATCGGCATCCTTATCGCTGACGACCACGCGCTTGTGCGGGAGGGGACCCGGGAGCGCCTGGAGCGCGAGGAGGACTTCGAGGTGGTCGGCGAGGCGGCTGACGGCGAGGAGGCGGTCAGGCTGACCAATCGGTTGAAGCCCAACGTCGTCCTAATCGACATCGCGATGCCGAAGCTCAACGGCATTGAAGCCGCTAAACAGATCAAGAGTGCCCAGCCCAACACGGCGGTATTGGTGCTCAGCGCCTATGACAACGACCAGTACATCTACGCCGTCTTGGAGGCGGGCGCCAACGGTTACTTGCTTAAGAATGTAAGAGGCCATCAGTTGGTTGACGCCATCCGCGACGTATGGGCGGGCGAGGTGGTGCTTGATCCGCACGTGGCCCGTAAGGTTGTGCAGTGGTTCTCGTCCCTCAGTCAGGGGCAGCGTGCTGAGGGCCGGTCCGACTACGTCAGCGAGAGGGAGCTTGAGGTACTCAAGCTGGCGGCCAAGGGCATGAGCAACAAGGAGATCGCCGTGGAGCTGGCCCTTAGCGTGCGCACTGTGCAATCACATCTGGGGAATATCTTTGACAAGCTGGGGGTCAGCTCCCGCACAGAGGCCGTTCTGCGGGCACTGAAGGAAGGTTGGCTTTCCCTAGAGGGCATGCCATAGGGGACTGATCCGGCTCGGGTCAAAGGCTGAAGAAAGAAAAGGTCGTGGAAGATTGGCTCCCGCATGGTAGCAAGATATCTCGGGTTCTGAAAGAGCCGCATTTCTGGGTCTTTCTGACCATCATTTCTTGCGGGACGCTTCTCTACTACGCCGACTCCATCCCCTTCTTAGACGCGGTTGAGTCCAGTGTCCGACTCGATCTTGCCCGCCGCTCCGCGCACCGGATACTCTCAATTCTGCCCGTAGCCTATGCCGCCTTCGCATTCGGTCTGACGGGGGGCCTCCTGGCCTCGATCGTGATTGCCGCCCTCCTGTTGCCCCGCGTCTTCATCGAATCATCTGATGCCGACCAGGCCCTGATCGAGGTCGCCGCCTTTCTCTTCATCGGCATCTTTGTGAGCTGGCTGATAGACGTGCAGAACAGGGAGAAGGCGCAGCGCAGGCAGACTATCGAATCGCTGGAGTGGACCCAGGGGGAGCTCCACTCACACATCGAAGCTCTCGAGAATGAGGAGAGGCGACTGTCGGCGATCAACGCTGTCCTAGGCGTCGTTACCGAGTCTTTGGAGCTGCGTCAGGTCCTGGGCCTCGCTGCCAACAAGGTCAGGGATGTGATGCGCGCAGAGATATCTCTCCTGTTCCTGCTTGATGAGGAGGCGGGTGAGCTGACCCTGGAGGCCTATTACGGGATATCAGACGAGGCTGTGGCCGAACTGCGGAGGATGAAGGTCGGCGAGAGCTTTAGTGCGCTGCTGGCCCAGAACGAAAAGGCGTTGGCAGCGGGGGAGGCCTCCAGCGATGAGGCGCCGCGCAGAGACGCGAGAACGCTGGAGGACGTTCAGGCACAACTCATTGTCCCCCTGAAGTCGAAAGGCAAGGTGCTGGGCAGCCTGTGCGTGGCCACGCGTAGCCCGAGGGAGTTCACCGCCGAGGAGGTAGGGCTGCTGAACGCCATCGGAAACGCTATCGGCGTCGCCATCGAGAATGTCCGCCTCTACCATAAGGAGCGACAGATATCTGAGCAGCTCCGGCAATCCGAGGAGAACTACCGCGGCCTCTTCGAGAACGCCACGGAGGCGATCTCCGTTCACGGCCTGGACGGCAGGATTATCGCCGCTAACAGGGCCTGTGAGCAGCTTACCGGCTATACGCGAGAGGAAATGGCCTCGATGAATATCAGCGAGTTCCTTTCAGGGCAGGGCCTGAAGGCTGTACAGGAAGCGGTCGAGAAGCAACTAGACGGCGAGACCATAGAGGGCCCCTACGAGACCCAGTTGACCAAGCGAGATGGGACGGAAGCGATCGTGGAGCTCATGCCCAGCCTCATCATTCGGGATGGCCAGCCCGCAGGTGTGCAGGCGATCCTGAGGGACGTGACCGAGCAGAGGCGGATGCAGGAGAATATGCGGTTCTATATCTCGCAGGTCCTGAAGGCCCAGGAGAGCGAACGGCTGCGCATTGCCCGTGAGCTCCACGATGACACCGCTCAGGCCCTCACGGGACTCTCTCGCCGTCTTGATATGCTGGCATCCGGTGAGAAGCAGGTGTCGCCGGAGATCGTGGAGCGTCTCGATCAGCTCCGTGAGCAGACAGACGGCATACTGGACGGCGTCCGGCGCTTCAGCCAGGACCTGCGGCCGCCCGTCCTTGATGATCTGGGCCTGCTGCCGGCACTGAAATGGCTCGCGGTGGCCCTGGAAGATCAGGACGGCATAGCTGCGAACATCAGAGTGCTGGGTGAACAGCATCGCCTCCCGCGTGACGTCGAGTTGACGCTGTTCCGCATTGCCCAGGAGGCGCTGAGCAATGTTAGGAAGCACTCGCAGGCGTCAGCGGTTGAGCTCACGGTGGACTTCAGCGGCGGCGACATCGCCATGATAGTCGCCGACAACGGCAAGGGTTTCGAGCTGCCACGAAGCACAAGCGACCTGGCTGCGTCCGGCAAGCTCGGCGTGATGGGGATGCAGGAGCGAGCGCGGTTGCTGGGGGGAACCCTGACCGTGCAATCAGAGCCGGACGCGGGGACCAGTATCATAGTGACAGTGCCCGGATAGACTCCACCTACACGGCGTCGCAGTCCGCCAGCGTCAAGAACCAGTTCCTCAGCTTATAGGCCAGGCCGCTCGGGCCGGCCTCCTCGTTGTGGTTGTGAACAACGAGACGGAAAGGCTGGGGCTGCAGGAATTTCGGAGATACCCACAAGCCTCTGGAGCGGAGGAGCCGGAACTCATCCGTGTGGCGGAGGGCCAGGCCGGCGAGGATGTCCAGGTCGCGGTCACTGAAATAGGAGTACGCCTGGTCGATGAGGAGGCGGCCGGCGGCGCGCCCTTCGCCGCTGGCCTCCACTATTAGATCCATGATAAGGCCGGCAGAGAATCGACCCAGCGGCGCCTCTCGAAGGACGATGTAGCCCCGTATCTTTCCCTCTGATCTGGCGGCGAAGATCGTGTACTCCCTGGCGGGCACGTCCACGAAGCGCCAGTTGAGATAGACGGGGTCCCTGACCACCATAACGGGGAATCGGTGCTGGACCCTATGCCAGAAGAGCGCAAAGGGCTCGTCGAAGAAGCTGACTTCGGCAATCTCCAGGCCGAGCAGGCGCTCCTGCGGTGGGGCGGGCGTGGGAGTGCGCCAGACGAGCCTGGCAACGGAGGCCGTCCTCGCCAGAACCCGACTGCCCGTCGTCTTCATGGCGAGGCGCTCCGGGCTCAACGGCCTCACGAGGAGGGGAACCGGGCCGGCATCCCTGAACCCGACCCTGTTCACGAAGGTCGAATGGGAATCTTGGTTGGGGAAGCCGTAGGTGAAGGCGATCTCCTCTTCCGCCGCCAGAGCACAGGCGTCTTTCAATAGGCTGGCGGAGACGTCGCCGCCCTGGTAGTCAGGGTCGGTCAGCGGGTTCAGCGACAGGCCGGCGGTGCACTCCTCACCGGAAAGCCTTACCTTAACAGGGATCGTCAGTGCCTGGCCGATCGGCTGGCCCGTTTGCTCGTCCCGGGCGATGGTGCCGATAGCCGCGCCGGCGGGGCTTCGCTGGCATTGCCAATCCTGATAGTCTGCCGCCGCCAGCTCGACATCGCCCAGGGCCTTGCGCGCAAGCTGTAGGGAATCCTGGGCGTCCTTCGGCGAGTATCTGCTCGAAATCCAGCCCTGTTCCTTGGTCATTCTCAAACCTCCGGCGGTGATAGCTGTTAGATCGGCGCCTCCAGAATGACGGTTGTTCCCTCGTCTGGCTTCGATTGCAGCTCCAGCGTGCCTCCTATGAGGCGGGCCCGCTCCCCCATGCCGGCGAGGCCGAGCTTTCCCACCTTGGCCAGGTCGCCGGTCCTCTGGGGAACATTGAAGCCTTTGCCGTTATCGCTGATGATCAGCGTGATCCTCCCGTCGTCGAACGCTACTGTGAGGGAGGCCCTCGATGCCTCGGAGTGCCTCCACACGTTCCTCAGTGCCTCCTGGGTGATGCGGAAGAGCAGCAATTCCACCTCAGGCGAGAAGCGGCGCTCGGGCCCCTCCACCGCTATGCCGACGTCGATGCCGAAGTGGGCTTCCACGTCTGAAGTAAGCCATTGCAGCGCCGGCAGGAGGCCCAGGTCGTCGAGCACGGAGGGCCGCAGGTCCTGGCTGAAGCGGCGCACCCCTTCCAGTATCTTGTCGACCTGCCCCTGCGTCTCGTCCAGGACCTCCAACTGGTGTCTCGACAGCCTCCCGGAGCTGGAGGCGAAGCTTTCCAGCTGGCGGGAGACGGCCACCAGTTCCTGGGCCGTGTCATCGTGAAGCTCGCGGGCGATGCGCTTGCGCTCCTCCTCCTGAGCTCTGGTGACCTGCTCGAGGTAGAAGCGCATGTTCTCCTCCAGACGCTTCTCCTCCGTGACGTCTCTGGCAATGTGCTGAAAGGCTCTGGGCTGGCCGTTGCTGGTAATAAGACTGGTGGTCAGCTTGACGTGGGCGAGTGTGCCGTCGCGCTTGATGAACCGCTGGTCGTAGGCTTGATCGATGACATCGCCCTGGAGCAGCCTGCGACCAACACCCCTGGCCACTTCAAGGCCTTCTGGGGTCAGGAAGTCCCCTACGCGCCTGCCCACAAGTTCCTCCTCCGCGTAGCCCCCCAGCGTGAGGCCGGCCGCGTTAGCCATCACGATCTTCCCCTCCAAATCCTGAACGAAGATGGCATCGTGTGCATTCTCGAATAGCTCCCGGTACCTCTTCTCCGACGCCGCCAGCTCCTCCGCCATCCGGCGCTGGCGCTGATACAGCCGTGCATTCTCGATCGCTACGCCGATCACGTTGCCGATGGCACCGAGGAGGCCTATCTGCTCGGGAGAGAATTCTCTGGCGCGGCGCGTGGCCACGCACAGCGTACCCATCACCTTGCCCTTGGACTTCGCCGGCACGATGAGCTGGCCCTGAATCCCCTCCTGACTCACCACCGCCCGCGTCAGCCTGGGGTCATGGGAGGCGTCCGTTACCACCATAGGCTCCCCAGTCTCGGCCACGCGGCCATTGAAGCCCTCGCCCAGCTTCATCCTCATGAGGCTGGCCGCGAATTCCTCAGACACCCCATCATAGGCCTCAAGCACGAGGTCGCCCGTGGACTCTTCCACAACGAAGCCTAGAAAGACCTCAGTGTCCATGACCTGCTTGACCGTGGCGGTGGCACGGCTGAGGATCTCTTTCAACTCCAGAGACTGGCTGACGATATTGGAGACGACGTTGACGGCGGCGAGCTGCCTCTCTCTATTCTGGATGGTCTGGAGGTCCGACTGGAGCCTGCCTTGAGCCACCTGCAGCTCCGAAAGCAGCCTCTGCCGCCGCTCCTTCTCCCGCTGGTGGCTCTCGAACCACAGGTTCACCAGGATGCCCACCAGGGTGACGCCGGCGGTCTCAACCGAAGCGTCGCCCGGAGAATCGGAGATAAAGACTATGCGCGGCAACATTATCGCCAGGGCGACCGCCACGGCAGCCAGACCGGCTCTGATGCCAAAGACGAACCCCGCATAGGTGACCGGGAGCAGAAAGAGGACCCGCTCCATGGCGTGGCGCTCGAGGCCGAAGAATGATCTTGGAGCATGTGCGCCCACGAGGGGCAGTTGCTGGGGATAGTGGAAGGCTGCGGCGAGGGCAAACATGACCGCCACAAGCCAGAAACAGGGGTTGCCTATGACCCTTCGAACGCCACCTGCTATCTGCACAGCCATATACCTGTCCACCAGCCCAGCCATGGCAAGAGGGTCTCCCCCTAGACCTCTTCCTCGAGGCTGAACCAGCCTCTTCTGAGGGCGTAGAGGACGGCCTCCGTACGCGAACCGACCCCCAGCTTGTTGAAGATGTTCCCCAGGTGGGCCTGAACCGTGCGCGCGCTAACAACAAGCTCCTTGGCAATGTCCTTGTTGCTGATGCCCTTGCCCGCCAGGCGGAGTACCTCCATCTCCCGCTCGCTGAGGACTCCGCTGCCCCCCTCTTCGCTGAGCCTCTCTTTGCCGCCCCGGAAGCGTTCCAGAACCTTGCGCGTAACCACGGGATGAAGGACCGACTCCCCCGCGTACACTGCCCGCACGGCATCGATGAGCTCGCTACGGCGCACGTTCTTCAGCAGGTAGCCCGCCGCCCCCGCATCGAGGAGGGCGAAGATGTACTGCTCGTTGTCGTAAGCAGTCAGTATTAGCACGGCGGTGGTCGGGTAGAGTTCCTTGATACGCTTGGTGGCCTGGATGCCGTTGACCTTGGGCATGGCGATATCCATTATCACCACGTCCGGGCGGAGCTTGCTGGCCAGATCGATCGCCTCTTCCCCGTCGCCGGCCTCACCTACCACTTCCATGTCCTGCTCTCGCCGTATCAGTTCGCGCGTCCCTTCGCGCACCACCACGTGGTCCTCGGCCAGCAGAACGCGAATCTTCTCCATCGATTCCTCCCTTGTTCCTCAATCTATATTCTACTACTTCATCTGGCCCTACAACAGCGAAATCGCCTAGGCTGAACTGCCTACTCTGCCTACTCTTACCTTCGCACACTACTACTAGGAATCGCCGACGGCGCGGGCCTCCGGCTAGGTTCTTCCGGATGGCCAAGACTGGCGCTATCTCAGATGGCAGGCATGTGAGAGGAGTCTATGCTGATGGTGGACAGATTGAGAGATAAGAAGGAGGTGAGCAAGATGGCGACGAAAGCGTACTTCCTCATCAGGGTCGGAGAAGAGTTGAAGCAGAACGGCTACGCCAGCTGGCTCAAGGACCTCGAGAGCATGCCTGAGGTGCAGTACGTAGCCCCGGTCACCGGGTTGTACGACGCGGTGGCAACGGTGGAAGCTCCTGTGACCGCCATGCTGGTGGCCCACAAGATCATGGGGCTCACCCACGTGAAGCACCTGCACGTCCTCAAGGTCGAGGAGGCCACGAGGGAGGAGCCGCGACTGAGCATGGCGAGGCAGCGGGAGATCATCCACGCCCGCAAGGGCGAGATGAAGCGCTTCCGCGAGCCCGCGGTCAGGAGCTGACGCCCAGCCGGCCCGAGAAGGGCTACGAGGAAAGGGGGCGAGAACGATGACGACCAAGGCGTATTTCCTAATCGAAGTCAAGGAAGGGTTGAAGCAGAGCGGCTACGCTGCCTGGCTCAAGGTGGCGGAGGCCGTGAGGGAGGAGCCGCGACTGAGCATAGCGAGGCAGCGGGAGATCATCCACGCCCGCAAGGGTGAGATGAAGCGCTTCCGCCAGCTCGCCGCTTAGGAGTTGATGACCATCCAGCCCTAAGAGGGCTACGAAGAAAGGGGGCGAGAACAATGACGAGCAAGGCGTATTTGCTAATCGAAGTCGAAGAGGAGCTGAAGCAGAACGGCTACGCCAGCTGGCTCGAGGACCTGGAGAGTATGCCTGAGGTGCAGGACGTAGCCCCGGTCACCGGGCTGTACGACGTGGTGGCATCGGTGGAAGCACCTGTGACTGCCCAACTGGAGGCCCACAAGATCATGGGGCTCAGCCACGTGAAGCACCTGCAGGTACTCAGGGTGGAGGAGCCCGCGAAGAAGGAGCCGCGACTGAGCATAGCGAGGCAGCGGGAGATCATCCATGCCCGCAAGGGTGAGATGAAGCGCTTCCGCAAGCCCACGGCCAGGAGCTGACGCCCAGCCGGCCCGAGAGGGGCTGCGAAGAAGGGAGGATGATGATGGCGACCAAGGCCTACTTCCTCATCAGGATGGCTGCGGAGGCCGCCCACAATGGCCACGCGGAGTGGATCCGCGACCTGGAGGCGATGCCCGAGGTGCAGAGTGTGGAGGAGGTCAGCGGTGAGTACGACCTGCTGGCCACGGTGGAGGCTCCCATAACTGCCGTCCTGCTGGCCCACAAGATCCTGGCGAGCGGGTGGGTGAAGCACCTGCACATTCTCAGGACGGAGGTGCCTCAGAGGACGGAGCCGCGGCTAAGCCCTGAGAGGCAGCGGGAGATCATCCACGCTCGTCGAGGAGAGCGGCAACGCTCCGCTGCCGGCCGCTAGGAACGATTGGCGGTACTCGGTGGGTGAGTTGATGACGCCGGTGTGCATCACCTGCGGTCTTTGCTGAGACCCGCAGCCAGGGCAGCACTAGAGAGGAAACTGGGAATGATAAATCAAGAATACCGGGTTGCTGTCGAGGAGGACGGCTTCATCGACGAGGTCCGCTCCGTGCCGGGGGGTGAGTGCGTTAACTGGTGCGTGCAGTGCGGGATGTGCTCCGCATCCTGTCCCAGCGTGAGTTGGATGGACCATTCGCCGCGCAAGATGATCGCCTTGATCCGGGCGGAGAGACGTCATGAGGTCCTCACCAGCAACTCCATGGGCTTCTGCGCCTCCTGCTACCTGTGCACGGTGCGCTGCCCCAAGGGTGTCAAGGTGACCGAGCTGATGCACGTCCTGGAGAGCCTGGCCGTTCGCCACGGCATGAGCAACGGCCGGACGGCGACCCCCGCCATGCACAGGGCGTTCGTGGAGAGTATCAAGAGTGATGGCCGCATTCATGAGTTTGGATTCATGCGCAGGTTCTATCTGAAAACGAACCCGCTGGCCGCCCTCAAGATGATGCCCCTGGGCCTGAGGATGCTTTTGCATAGGCGTCTGCCCCTGAGGGCGAAGAGGGCCGGAGGGACCGATCAACTGAGGGCGATTGTGGAGAAGGCTGAGTCCCTGGGAGGTGCCAAATGAGTCGCTACTCCTATTTTCCAGGCTGCTCACTAACGGCTACGGCCGTGGCCTATGGCCTGTCGGTGGAGGCCGTCAGCGAGGCCTTGGGTATCGAGCTCGCCGAGCTTGAGGACTGGACCTGCTGCGGGTCGACCCCCTATAGCTGTTTCGACGAGCTGGAATCGGTATGCATCGCCGGCCGCAACCTGGCCCTGGCGGAACAGACCGGGCTGGACCTGGTGACGCCCTGCAGCGCCTGCTACAGCACGCTGAGGAGGGCCGACTCCCACCTCAAGGCCTACCCCGAACTCAGGAGCCAGGTTAGCGAGATCCTGGGGGCCTCGGGGTTGGAGTACGGGGGAAAGGTCAAGGTTCGCCACCTAGTCGACGTGCTGCTCAACGACGTGAGGCCGGAGGAGATCGAGGCCAAGGTGGTTGCCCCCCTCAGTGGATTGCAGGTCGCTCCCTACTACGGCTGCCAGCTCACCCGTCCTGACAACAGCTTTGACGACCCTGAGTACCCCCACTCTCTAACCCGGCTGATCGCGACCCTGGGGGCGGAGGTTACCCCCTTCCCCCTGAGGAGCCACTGCTGTGGAGGCACCCTGATCATCTCGGAGACAAACGTCGCCGTAGCGATGATGCACAATCTCCTGGAGAGCGCGCAGAGCAACGGCGCCGAGTGCATCGTGACGGTCTGCCCGCTGTGCCAGACGAACCTCGATGTGTACCAGGGCATGGTCAACAGCAGGTTCAAGACGAGCTACGACCTTCCCGTTCTCTTTCTCACTCAGCTAATGGGGACGGCCTTCGGGATCGAGCCGAGGGCGCTGGGTCTGGACAGGAACATAGTCTCCCCTGGAAAGGTGTTAGCTCAGCATGTCGAAGCGAAAGTCTGAGGCAGAACCGAGGATCGGCGTATACATCTGCCATTGCGGCAACAACATCGCCGCTACCGTTGATGTGGAGGCGGTCTGCCAGGTGGCCCAGAGCCTGGATTCGGTGGCCGTGGCCCGTGACTACAGGTTCATGTGCTCCGACCCGGGGCAGCAGCTCATCAAGGACGACATCAAGCAGCTAGGGCTGAACCGGGTGGTGGTGGCGGCGTGCTCTCCGCGCATGCATGAGCCGACCTTCCGGCGCGTCTGCCAGGAGGCAGGGCTGAACCCGTACCTGTTCCAGATGGCGAACATTCGGGAGCACTGCTCCTGGGTGCACAAGGAGGGGGCCACGGAGAAGGCCATAGCCCTTGTGAACGCGTCGGTGAGGCGGGCCTACCACCTCCAGCCCCTGGAGACCCGCGAGGTCCCGGTCACCGCCGCCGCCATGGTAGTGGGAGGGGGCATCGCCGGCATCCAGGCCGCCCTCAAGATCGCCGACGCCGGCTACAAGGTCTACCTGGTGGAGCGGGAGCCGTCCATCGGCGGGCGCATGATCCAGCTCGACAAGACGTTCCCCACCCTCGACTGCTCCGCCTGCATCCTGACGCCGAAGATGGCGTCGGCGGGCGGGCATCGGAACATCGAGCTGATGAGCTACAGCGAGGTGGTGGACGTCGAGGGGTACATCGGCAAATTCAAGGCGACAATCAGGCACAAGCCCCGCTACGTGAACATGGAGATCTGCAACGGCTGCGGCGTGTGCATGGAGAAGTGCCCCTGGACCGCCGACTCCGAGTTCGACATGGGGCTGGGCAAGCGCAAGGCCATCTACACGCCCTTCCCCCAGGCCGTGCCCAACGTGCCGGTCATCGACACCGAGCACTGCGTCTACTTCACCAGGGACGGCAAATGCAGGGCCTGCGAGAAGTTCTGCGAGCCCGACGCCATCGACTTCAACCAGCAGGAGACGATCGAGGAGGTGGAAGTGGGGGCGATCATCGTGGCGACGGGCTTCGATCCCTTCGACCCCTCGCCCATCTACCAGTACGGCTACGGGCGGCTCGACAACGTGGTCACCAGTATGGAATTCGAGCGGATGTGCAACGCCGTCGGGCCGACGGGGGGCGAGATCCAGCTCAAGGACGGCTCGGCTCCCAAGAGCGTAGCCATTATCCACTGCGTCGGCAGCCGCGATGAGAACTACCACGCGTACTGCTCACGCGTCTGCTGCATGTACGCCCTCAAGTACTCCCACCTGATCAAGGAGAAGGTGGGGGAGGACGCCGACATCTACCAGTTCTACATCGACATGCGCTGCTTCGGCAAGGGATTCGAGGAGTTCTACCAGCGCCTGGGTAAGGAGGGCGTGACGTTCATCCGCGGCAAGCCGTCGCTGGTCACGGACCGCGCCATCAGTGACGAGGAGAAGGGGAAGCTGATAGTCGTCTCCGAGAACACGCTCCTCGGCACCATGATGCGGGTGCCCGTCGACATGGTCGTGCTATCGACGGCCCTCGAGCCCCGCGCCGATGCGAAGGACGTGGCCCGGCTCTTCAACCTGTCGCTGAGTGCCGACGGCTTCCTCCTGGAGCGACACGCCAAGCTGGAGCCCGTGGCGACCACCAGCGATGGCATCTTCATTGTGGGGTGCGCACAGGGACCCAAGGACATCCCGGACACTGTGGCTCAGGCCTCGGCCGGCGCGGCGGAGGCGCTCGCCCTCATCGACCAGAAGATGGTGGTGATGGAGGCGGCGACAGCCGTCGTCAGCGAAACCGCCTGTTCCGGCTGCAAGATCTGCGTGCCGCTCTGCCCCTACACAGCGATCAGCTTCGACGACGAAAAGGCTCTCGCCGAGATCAACGACGTGTTGTGCAAGGGCTGCGGCGTCTGCGTGGCGGCCTGCCCGTCCGCTGCCATCACCGCCCGGCACTTCACCGACCAGCAGATCCTGGGCGAGCTGGAGGCTCTCCTGGCGGACGCGAGGAAGCCCTTGGTGGCCGTGTGAGAGGAGCGCAGCCAAAATGACCAGTCCGTCTAACGACCACGAACCGAAAATAGTGGGGTTCCTCTGCAACTGGTGTGCCTATCAGGGTGCGGACCTGGCCGGTACGTCTCGCATGGGATATGCGCCCAACGTGCGCATCATAAGAGTGATGTGCACGGGCCGCATCGACCCCACGTTCGTCGTCAAGGCCTTCGCCGCCGGAGCCGATGGAGTCGTCATCGGCGGCTGTCATGCCGGCGACTGCCACTACAGCGAGGGCAACTATAAGACCGTGCGACGCGTGGCCTTGCTCAAGAAGCTGCTGACCCAGTTCGGCATCGAGCCCGAGAGGTTCCGCCTCGAGTGGGTATCGGCGGGCGAGGGCGCGAAGTGGGTCAAGATCGCCAACGAGATGACCGAAGAGCTCAAGGCTCTGGGGCCCCGCGTTCGTCGTGAGGCCGCAAAGGAGGCCGTAGCATGAGTAAGCCGAAGATGGCGCTCTACTGGGCGGCGAGCTGCGGCGGCTGCGAGATCGCCGTGGTCCGCATCTACGAGAAGATCCTCGACGTCGCCAACGCCTTTGAGATCGTGCTGTGGCCCTGCATCATGGACTTCAAGTACAAGGACGTGCGGGCCCTGCCCGACAAGAGCATCGAGCTGTGCCTGTTCAACGGTGCCATCAGGAACTCGGAGCAGGAGGAGATGGCACACCTCCTGCGCGAGAAGTCGAAGGTCATGGTCGCCTTCGGCGCCTGCGCCCACCTGGGCGGCATCCCGGGGCTGGCCAACGTCAGCGACCGCGAGGGGATCTTCGAGCGGGCCTACTCGACCGTGCCCTCCATGGAGGGCAACGGCGGCAGCGGTGTACGGCCCCAGACCAGCGTCCAGATGCCGGAAGGTGAGCTAACGCTTCCCGCCTTCTTCGACACCGTCCGGGCCCTCAACCAGGTGGTGCCCGTGGAGTACTACGTGCCCGGCTGCCCGCCCGTAAAGGAGCAGGTGGAGGGAGTGCTCCAGGCGGTGATGGAGGGCAAGCTGCCTCCGCCCGGCTCGGTCGTAGGGGCTAATGACAAGACCGTCTGCGACGAGTGCCCGAAGGTGAAACGGGAGAAGAAGATCACGTCCTTCCACCGGGCGTACGAGCTGATCCCGGACCCGGAGCTCTGCCTCCTGGAGCAGGGGATCTTCTGCGCCGGGCCCGCCACCCGCGGCGGCTGCGGTGCTCCCTGCATGTCGGTCAACATGCCCTGCCGCGGTTGCTATGGACCGCCGCCCGGTGTGGTGGACCAGGGTGCGAAACTGTTGAGCGCGGTGGCTTCGATGGTCGACTCCAACGACCCCGAGGAGATCGACCGAATAATGAAGGGCATTCCCGACCCCCTTGGAGTGATGTACATGTTCGGCCTGCCGTCGTCGCAGCTCCGCCGGGTGAGCATGCAAGCTGCCACGAAGGCGACGACCGCCGCCTAGCACGAAAGGGGATGCGATGAGACTCACGGGAGTAAAGCTGGCCGAGAAGTCCGGAAGCACGGTCGAGCGCAAGCGAATCACGATCGACCCCATCACGCGGCTGGAGGGACACGGCCGCATCGAGATCTTCCTCGATGACGAGGGCGACGTCGAGAACGCCTACTTCCAGGTGCCGGAGCTGCGGGGGTTCGAGAAGTTCTGCGAAGGCCGTCCTGCTGAGGAGCTGGCACTCATCACGCCGCGTATCTGCGGCGTATGTCCTG
>CAZSRY010000019.1:0-15751 GCA_964609475.1 uncultured Dehalococcoidia bacterium | reverse complement strand
CCCGACACAAGACGGACAACTAACCGAAGAGGCGGGAGCAATCCCGCCTCTTCCCCTTGACCCATTGCGTATGACCGCCGCTGCCCACCCTGTCCAGAGGTTGCGCCTACCTGCCGATAGGTAGATGGGCAAGGGCGTGGCCTCAGAGGGGCTGGACGTGCCTGCCGGATTGTTCTAGAATCGTTCTTAGGAGAAGCCATATGTCGATCAGAACGTTCTTGGTGATCTTGGTGGCCTTCCTCATCGCGATGGCTACAGGCTGCTCTGACAAAGAGGAACCCGGCCTCGCACCAGAGGACGCCGACCTTACAGTAGAGGACGTGTATGCACGCTTCGCCGAGGCCATCAACCAGCCCGGATCCATCTATCACACTACCGTTGACACTCGCTACGACACCGGAGCTTCGTCAACGGAGAGCATCCGCCAACTGTGGGTGGATGTCGAGCGGGACCTGGTACGGCAGGAAATCGAATCCGTATCAGCGGAGGGGGACAGGACGCGATCGAGCATAGTTGTTACTAATCGCGTATCGTATGCTCACCTCTCTTATGGTTCCAGCCGCAACTGGAAGACGGAGGCACAGACGTGCCACGGAGCCGGTGCTGCCGTATCCGCCATGCTCGGATGTCCGGGTGAGAACGAGGAATCAGCCACAGAGGTCGAGGTAGGCGAGTGGGAAGAGCGCCCCGCAATCATCCTCGTCACCGCTGGAACCACGCAAGGCAGTCTCGGGGCATTTACATTCACAGAAAGGCTATACCTGGATGAGACCACCTTCCTGCCCATTGCCCGGGAAGGCGAAAGAACATATGAAAACAGCGAGGGTCAGCCCGCCCAATGGCTTCATGTCTTCGAAAACGAGTTTGTTGCCGCGTCCTCCCTGCCGGACGACTTCTTTGACCCGGCGTCCATCGGCTACGTTGAGCGCGACCCCGAAGAGCCGCTGCTGGTATTGGATATAAGCATGACCGTCTACTGGCTTGGCAGGAGCTTCGAGGGTGAGGGCTCCCTCCCTCCCCTGGCATTGGCGGAGGTTTCCATAGCCGACCCAGAGGCAGGATACGGGGACACATTGACACTCAAATATAGGCTCGCTGATGATGAACTTGGCCCGACGGTCCTTACGCTGGAAGAGTGGGGTCTCGCCGTATGGGATGCCATGTACGGGGATTCGGCAACCGCAGATTGGAGGAATCAGCCCTGTTGGGAATACGAGGAGATCACATTGCCCGCTGGTCAGGGCACAATCATCATGGGGTTCGAAGACGAGAGCGAGACTACGGCAACGCCCGGCGGCGAGGTTGCCTGCCCTGACGTCCCCCACGACCGCTTCGGAGCCCACGCTCAGTTGGGGTCGACCGTCATCGTCATTGATGCTCCCAGCGCTGATGTCTATGGCAGTGGGCTGGAAGACAGCCCCTACAATACGCCGGAAGGGATGAATGTCGTGTTGAGGGCCCTGCTGCCAAGGGAATAGGGCCCGCTGCCCCCCCTTACACCCTCGACCACATGTTCTACAATACCTAGCGAGGTTCAATCAAAGCCATGCCTCGCACCGGCACCGCCCACCTACCCCTCCACTACGGCGCTGCGCCCGCCTGGCTCTTCCAGCGCATGACCCAGCTCGCCCGCCAGATAACCCTCGTCATCGTCGAGGAGTTCGGCCCCCATGACATGCTCCGCAGGCTCTCCGACCCCTTCTGGTTCCAGGCCTTCGGCTGCGTCCTCGGCTTCGACTGGCACTCCTCCGGCGTCACCACCACCGTCTGTGGCGCCCTCAAGGAGGGGTTGCGCGACATCGGGGGCGACGCCGGCATCTTCATAGCGGGCGGCAAGGGCCGGACCTCCCGCAAGACCCCTCAGGAGCTCCAGGACATCGGCGACCGCCTCAGCCTCGACCCGGCGCCCCTCGTCTACTCCTCCCGCATGGCCGCCAAGGTCGACAGCGCCGCCCTCCAGGACGGCTACCAGATATACCATCACACCTTCGTCCTCACCCAGGACGGCGCCTGGACTGTCATCCAGCAGGGCATGAACACTCAGACGCGCTGGGCCCGCCGCTACCACTGGCTCTCCTCCACCGTCGGCGACTTTGTCTGCGAGCCCCACGAGGCCATCTGCTGCGACCAGCGCGGTGAAGCCCTCAACATGGTGGCCCAGGAGAGCGAGGAAGCGCGACGCATCAGCGCCCTCGTCTCCGCCGAAAGGCCCGACAAGCTGGTGCATGACCTGGAGCGGCTGCAGACCCTGGAGCTGCCCCATCGCCATCACGTCCTGCTGGAGGACGTTAGCCCGGCCCGCCTGAAGAAGATCTTCCTCAAGACCTACGAGGAGCAGCCCCAGGACTTCGAGGCGCTCCTGAGCATGGAGGGCGTTGGCCCCAAGACCGTGCGTGCCCTCGCCCTCGTCTCCGAGCTCGTGTACGGGGCACCGGCCAGCGTCCGCGACCCTGTCCGCTACAGCTTCGCCCACGGCGGCAAGGATGGTCACCCCTTTCCCGTCGACCGCGAGACCTACGAGCGCTCCATCGAAGTGCTGCGGAGGGCCCTGAACCGGGCCAAGCTGGGGCAGCGCGACCGCATGGACGCCCTCAGGCGCCTGGCCGCCCTCTAGGCGACCAGTTCCTGGCTAGCGCGATGCCTGTTGCGAATGGGGGAGTGCAGACCTGCCTGCCGGCAGGCAGGTGGGAAGGAATGCGCCCCACTCCGGGCTGGTGCCCGTAGCTCTAGGGGCCGATGCTGATGGTCTTGCTGATCTTGTTATCCTCGTCGGCGGGCGTCAGGCACTCCACCTTGTACTCGCCCGGCTGCTCCACCCGGAAGGGAAAGGTGAAGCTGCCCGGCATCGGCGTCGCCTCCGGGTTCCCCTCGGGGTTGGCCGGTACGGTGTCCGAGCCTATGGTCTGCAGGACCGTCTTCCCCTGCTTCAGGCGGCACTCCACCTCTACCGGAACGGGATAGGTCTGGCTGTACTCCAGCTCCACCCGCAGCTCCTCGCCGACGGCCGGCGTGCCGGAGATCCGAAGACCCGCCAGGGGCTCGCTGTGCTCATCGCCGCCACCGAGATCGATGCCACAGCCTGCCATCAGCACGGCCAGCGCGCACAGCAACAGGAGAGATCCGATCCCAGGGAATCTTCGCAACGAGCAGCCTCGATCAGTCGTCGGACGTCATCATAGCATAGCGCTGCGATGGCGCAACCGGTCTGGCCATCGGTCGATTGCCTGCCCCGCCTGCTGCTGGCTATAATAGTGTCGTGAAGGCCTTAGACCTGCACCCCTGGAAGGTCGCGCCGGCCCAGGCCATCGAGATCCAGCGTCACCTGGCCCCCCAGGTCATAAGGTGTGGCACGCCTACAGACGTGCGCCGCGTGGCCGGCGTGGACATATCCGTCGGCAACCGCTCCTCCGGCGGCCGCGGAGCCGTCGTCGTCCTCAGCTATCCGGAGCTGGAGGTCGTGGAGCAGGCGGTAGTGGAGGTGAAGGTGCAGTTTCCCTACGTGCCGGGGCTCCTCTCCTTTCGGGAGACGCCCGTTCTCCTCGAGGTCTTCGACCGGATCGAGGAGAAGCCCGACCTGCTTCTTGTGGACGGGCAGGGATTCGCTCATCCCCGACGGTTTGGTATCGCCTGCCACCTGGGCCTTCTCTTCGACCTGCCGACCATCGGTTGCGCCAAGTCCCGCCTCTGCGGTCAGCACGGCCAGCCGGAGGCCGAGGCGGGCAGCCGCGTCCCCCTGGTAGACGGCGACGAGCCGATCGGCACCGTGTTGCGCACCCGCGACGGCGTGTCCCCCATCTACGTGTCCGTGGGACACCGCATCGGACTGGATGAGGCGACCGAGTGGGTGCTGCGCTGCTGTCGGGGCTATCGCCTGCCCGAGCCGACTCGTATGGCCCACATGGCGGCCGGTGGACAGCGGCTGGAGACGAAGCCGAAGGTAAAGGCGGCTCAGCAGATGTCGATGTTTGAATCGTAGTCCTTGGGAGCTTTGGGAGCCAATGCAAGAGATCAAAGAGAAGCTCACCGACCTGGAGAACCGAATCTCGCACATCATGGTGCGTCTTTGACATAGCCGCCGCTGAGAAAGAGGTACAGCAGCTGGAGAAGGAATCGGCGCGCCCCGGCTTCTGGGACGACGCGGCCTCGGCGCAGACGGTCATGAAGAGATTGGCGGAGGCCCAGGAGGCCGTATCTACCTGGCGAGACCTGGAGCGGGCGGTGCGAGACCTGCGTCAACTGGCCGGCCTGGCGGACGCTGAGGAGGACGAGGCCCTGGCATCGGACCTGACGGCCGAGCTCGATGCCCTGGCGGCGCGCATCGACAAGCTGGAATTCGACCTGTCCTTCTCCGGCCCCTACGACCGGCGGAACGCCATCCTGGCCGTCCACGCCGGTGCCGGCGGCACCGAATCCCAGGACTGGGCCGAGATGCTCCTGCGCATGTACCTCCGCTGGGCCGAGCGCCGAGGCTACCAGGCGAAGCTCCTGGACGTCATGCCCGGCGAGGAGGCGGGGATCAAGAGCGCGACTGTGGAGGTGAGCGGCCGCTACGCCTACGGACGCCTGAGAAGCGAGCGCGGTGTCCACCGGCTCGTCCGCCTCTCCCCCTTCGACGCCGACCACGCCCGTCATACCTCCTTCGCCCAGCTGGAGGTGATGCCTGAGGCCGAGGGCGCAGCGGAGGTCAGCATCAACCCCGAGGAGCTGCGCATCGATGTCTTCAGGGCCAGCAGCCACGGCGGCCAGCACGTCCAGAAGAACGCCACCGCCGTCCGCATCACCCACCTGCCCACCGGCATCGTCGCCACCTGTCAGAACGAGCGCTCCCAACACCGGAACCGGGAATCGGCCATGAGGGTCCTGGAGGCGCGACTCCTGGAGCGCGAGCTTGAGAAGCAGGCCGAGGAGCAGGCCCGCCTCAAGGGAGAGCACGTGGCCGCCGGCTGGGGGAACCAGATCCGCAGCTACGTCCTGCATCCCTACAAGATGGTGAAGGACCATCGCACCGGCTACGAGACCAGCGACCCCAACGCCGTCCTCGACGGTGAGCTGGATGAGTTCATGGAGGCCTATCTCAAGGCGACCATGGGGGAGGACGCGTCATGAGCCGTTCACTCCGGGCGATAGCCCTGGCCCTCGCCGTCTGGGCGCTCAGTCTGGGTGTTGGGGCTGCCCAGGGCGGTATCACCGTCGAGTCGACAGACGCCAGCAACGAGTTCCCCGACGGCGTCGTGTTCACCATCTCCCTGCGCAGCGACGCCGAGATCAGCGACGTCCGTTTCCGCTATACGATCCCCCCTGAAGGGGCCAACGTCTACGGCGAGCCCGAGTGCAACAGCGGCACGTATGTCCAGTGTACCTTCAACCTCAAGAGCAGCCCCAAGCTCTTCCTCGTTCCCGGCGCCGTCATCATCCACTACTGGCAGATCGAGGACGCGGCTGGCAACAAGCTGGAGACGGAGCCCGTCACATTTGTCTACGAGGATGACCGCTTCGACTGGCGGAGCCTCAGCGAGGGCAACCTGACGCTCTGGTACTACGGGGGCAGCGAGTCCGAGGCGCAGACCCTGCTGCAAACGGGCGTCGAGGGGCTTCAGCGGATGGAGGAGCTTCTCGACACCCACGTCGAGTTCCCGGTAAAGGTCTTCTTCTACGCCTCCGCCAAGGACATGGAGGCCGCCATCCTCTCCAGCCACGACGTGCCCGAAGGAAGCATGATTACCCTGGGCGAGGTCTTCTTCTCCGATACGGCCGTGGTGGCCGCCGACGCGGTGCCTCTCGATGTCCTGCGCCATGAGCTGGCGCACATAGTGGCGAGGCAGGCCCTCAAGGGGCCCTTCGGCAACATCCCCACTTGGTTGGACGAGGGCACTGCCGTCTACGCTCAGTCGAAGCCCCTGTCGGAAGAGGAGCGTGCCCTGGAGCTGGCCATCGCCCGCGACGACGTCCTCTCCCTGCGGGGCATGACATCGAGCAGCCTGATTCCCACCGATGTCAGCCTCTTCTACGGCCAGGCCTGGAGCGTCGTCTCGTATCTCATCGAGGCCCACGGCCCTCAGAAGTTCGCCCAGCTCTTCGCCGTCTTCAAGGAAGGCAGCACCACCGACAATGCCCTTCTCGAGGTCTACGGATTCGACCAGGACGGCCTGGAGAACGCCTGGCGCGAGAGTGTGGGCCTTCCTCCCAGAGAGTTCGAGGAGGGGGAGGGGGAGGCCCAGCCGCTGCCTGAGCTTACGCCCCTCGGCCTGGATGGGGAACAGGACGGCGAGGCCGAACGGCCGGCGACTGAAGAAGAGGACGAGTTCCCGATCATTGCGGTCGCCGTGGTGGTGGCCCTTACCGTGGCCCTGGCGGGCAGCCTGGCCGTGGCGGGCATCGTCCTGGCGCGCCGCTGGCGCTAGGCCCTAGCGGTCAGTATCGGCAGTGCCCTTGCCGCCCGATGCGGTCTCGCTTGTCAGAGCCAGCTTGGTGGCCCCGAAGTACGCCGGACGGTAGTCGAAGACGGCGGCGCTGCTCTTCCCTGCGTCAGGCACGTAGAAGAAGCTGTACCCGTCCTCGAGCAGCTCCTGAAAGGTATCGTATTCCAGCAGCCACACATAGCGGATGTCCCTCTCCCGGTCCACCGCCTCCCCTCTGTCGGAGAGCATGCTGATGGCCCCATAGTCGCGGTCGAGGATGCCTATGTCCAGCCGATCCTTGTCTCGCATAACGAGCTGAGGATAGATGAACCCCGTCAGCACCACCGAGTGGGAGGGCAGGGGTATGCTCGCTATCTCCTCCGCGAAGTCCCGTTGGTTGTTCAGGGTATCGGTGTTCGACAGCATCATGCCGGCGCCTATCTGGGCGTTGGTGAAGGTCTCGCGGTTGAGCTCGTCGCCGGGAGATGTGATGTCGACGAAGCCGGCCAGCACGATCACCGTCGCCACGGCGACCAGCACCGCCCTCTGGAAGTAGCGTGCCATCAGGAAGAAACCGAAGGGAAAGACGGGGATCAGGTAGGCGACCTCATGGGGCAGGCGGGCAAAGGATACGAAGAAGATAAGGATCATGGCCACCCACAGCAGCAGGTGCGATTCCCTGGTCAGGTCGCGCGGCAGGCTGCCCAGCCTTCGCAACGACAGAGCCAGCCCGGCCAGCACGGCCAGCGCCCCGATCACGCCCAGCGTGTCCTTTCCCAACAGCTTCAGGAATGAGAGCAGGCTGATCTTCGCGTCGTAGAAGTTGAACATCCGCAGCCCGTAGGTCGCCAGCACCGGCGAGTAGGCCACCAGCGAGGTCGCGCCCAGAGCGGCCAGGAACGGTATCATCGGACGGAGCTGTCTTTCCCTCCACAGCCAGATCAGGAAGGCCGGCGCCGCCAGGCCCGATGTGAGGCGGAACCCCACCGCCAGCCCCAGGCAGACCCCGCCGACAAGGAAGCGCCCCCGCATCAGGGCCAGGTAGCAGCCCAGGATCAGCGTCAGGGACCACATGTAGTCCATCGTGCTCACACTGTTGATCCAGAGCAGGGGGGTGAAGGCGAAGGCCAGGGTCAGCGGGCCCCTTCCCGGCAGATCCAGCTCAGCCAGTATCCTGGCGAACAGGTAGACCCCGACCAGAGAGATCAACACCGTGGAGAGGTTCGTCCAGACCCAGCCGCCGCGGACCAGCGGCACCGTGACGAACTCGTGCAGGGGGAAGCCCGGAAGTCTGGAGGGGAGATATTCGCCCTCGGAGAGCAGATGCTCGGCGGACAGTGCTACCCGCCAGGCGTCGGGGTCTGTCCCGTATCCCAGGTTCAGCCAGGGGATGCGCGACACGACGTACAGGACGGCGAGCGCCGCGAACGCCAGCGGGCGAGTGAAATCGAACCCCAGCGCTCGCTCCAGGAGCGCTCTCGCAGTCCCCTCAGGGCGCGGCCTCTTCCTGGTCTCGGTGGCTTCCAAAGGTGAACCTCCATGTCCCTAAGCGTACTGGGCCTCTCGCCTTACGGCAGGATCAGGCCGCCCTCCCTCCGCTCCTGCGGTTGCTGCTCCCCCGTCGGCGATGACGCCCCCACCGTGCCGGCGGGTGCCTGAGGCGCCTTCCCCTGGACGAGCTGCACGATCTGGGCCAGCAGGGCGCTCTCGTCCATCGCCCCAACGAGCACCACCCGCTCATCGATGACGATAATGGGCACCGCCCGCACCTGATACCGCTCGGCCAGCCGTGGGAACTCACTGATCTCCACCACATCGGCGCTGACGCGGGGGCTCTCCAGCGCCATCTTGTGCGCCAGGCGGGCCACGCCGGAGCAGTGGGGACAGGCGGGCGTCACGAACACCTGGAGCCCGACCTTCCTCTTCAGCTTGCGTAGCTGTCTCACCGTATCCGTCGTCAGCTCCACCTTGCCCCGCGAGGCATCGACAACGTCCTCGACGAATGCTGGGAACTCCTGCCCCGCCGGGAAACCGTAGAACTTGATCGCCCGGTTGGCCGGCCCGCGGATCACCGTCCCCGGAACCTTGTCCACCTCCAGGCGAGCGGCCTCCTCTGCCGACTGAGAGAACTCATGCACGCTCAGGCTTATCCTCTCCGACAGCGCGGCCAGCTCCTTGAGCAACTGCTCCGTCTCCTCGCAGTAGGGGCACTCCTCACGTCCGGGGATGTAGATGGGGAGCTTGCGCTGCGTGAAGTAGTCGATCTTGACCGTGCCCGTCAGCTCCTGGGCGAACTTAGCGCGCAGAAACTCCTGATCCTGCAGCGGTATCACCGTTTTCTCCTCAGGAAGACCCCTGGCTGGTCGTGGACGTCGTCTCAGCCCGGCGCAGCCGTCGCCAGGTTGCGAAGAGGCGCTCCAGGACCGTGAGATTGGCCAGCACCGCCAGTATCCACAGCGCGATGCGCGCCTGGTCTATGATAAGACCTACCCCCAGGACGATCACCCGTTCCGGCCGCGTGAAGAGGCCCTCTCTCAGCTCCACTCCCGCCGCCTCCGCTCGTGCCCGCACGTAGCTCACCAGCAGCGACCCTACCACGGCCGCGAACACCAGGATCGTCTCCTCTCGCTGGCCGCGGCTGCTGAAATAGAAGAGCAGCCCCGCCAGGACCGCCGCCTCGGAAAGACGGTCGGCCACCGAGTCGAATACCCCCCCAAAGGCCGTGACCCGTCCCGTAGCCCGTGCCAGGATGCCGTCCAGCAGGTCCAGGGCCGCCGCCGCCAGCATCACCAGGCCGCCGGCCAGGAACTGCCCCCGCGCCACCAGGACGGATGCTACCAGGGCGCCGGCGAACCCCGTCACGGTGATCATGTTAGGGGTAAGGCCGGTCTTGGCCAGGGCCAGGCCGATGGGCTCCGTCAGTCGCCGCGGCAGGGAGTGGGGGACGAGCGTAAACATATCCGACGTTCCTTATCGCTCCTCGCGAGCGGTCACCAGTGATTGTAACGGCTTCGCCCTTTTGGTCTACCTTTCGTACCGAAGTTGCTCGTAATACGTGAGCACCCTCTGAGATACCCGCTCCCAGCTATACTCCTTGGCCCGCTGCCGTCCCTTCTCTCCCATCTCCTGGCGTCGCTCTGGCTCGGCCAGGATCTCCAGTAGGGCGGCGGCCAGGGCGTCCGAGTCCTTAGGGAGCACCAGCAGCCCCTCCACGCCGTGGGTGAGCACGCTGGCGTAGCCCTCGATGTTGCTTGCCACCAGCGGTCTCCCCGCCGCCATCGCCTCCAGGAGGACGATGCCCTGGCTCTCGTTGCCTGTGGCGGGGGCGCAGACGACGTCGGCGGTGTGATGATACCGTGCCAGGTCGTCGTAGGAAACGTAGCCGATGAATTCCACGTCTTTCAGCCTCGTCTCCTTCACCCAGCGCTGGTAGCCGCCCGCCGCCCTGGTGGGGGGGCCGACGATGAGCAAACGGGTGTTGGGCATCTCTGCCTTCACCACGGCGAAGGCGCGCAGAAGGTACTGGACGCCCTTCCGCTTCTCCAGGCGGCCCACAAACAGGATGTTCAGCTTATCGTCATCGTACTGAGGGATGGGCGGGAGCTTCTGGGAGAAGTGCTCCACGTTCACGCCGTTGGGGATGATATTGTAGTAGCCGGGGAAGTAGCGGCTGATCAGCCTCATGGCCGGCACGGACACCGCGATCTTGCCGTGCAGGCGGCGGAACCAGCGCTTCAGCACCCTCTGGCCGTAGACGTACCACTTGGTTGTTCCCCCTTCCTTGGCGGCGTGGAAGGTAGCCACGTTGACGGCGTTGGACAGGCGCAGCACCTGAAACGGCAGGAATGGCGCGAAAGGCTCGTGGACATGAATAATGTCGAACTGCTCCTCCTGCAATGTCCGCTTCACCCTGGGCGCCAGTCGGAGGGACAGGGAGATGCGCGCCACCGAGCCGCTGGCAGGCACGCCGATCGCCCGCCCGACGGGGACCACGTTCTCCTCCGGCTTGTGGCTGGCAGGGCGCGAGGAGGGTGCCAAGATCCGCACCTCATGTCCGAGGCGGACGAAGTTCTCCCTCAGGTGGGAGATGTGGCTGTTGACTCCCCCCGGCACGGCGAAATCGTAGGGCGAAACTAGGGCGATCTTCATGGCCTAAACCGCTTGACGAAACTGGCGACCGTCGGCAGCCAGCCCATAGTCCTGGGAGTGACCATGAGGCCGCGCCACTGCTGTCGCAGGAACTGCCCGTAGCCGATCTCCGATAGCGAAGGGTATCGTCCGTTGACGGCGCTCGTCATTCCCGCCAGGATGCTCCGGCGCAGATCCTCCGCGCTCTCCCCCTCGAACACGGTGTAGGCGCCGCCGACCACCGGCAGGAAGTGGGCGTCGCTGCCGCCGACCTCCGGCAGGCGGTATCGTTCTTGGTTCAGGCGGTGCACCTTCTCCTGCGCGGAGCGGGCGCCCGGGGTCGGGTTCGCCGCCTCGATGGCGTCGAAGTACACCCCGCTGCCCCGCTGCTGCATGACCCTCTCGATCGTCCCCTGGCCGATGCTGCGCGTAAACCAGTTCATCGGCTGAGGGATCATAGGGTGGGGGATGACGCACAAGCCTCCCTGGCGGTGTACCGCCTCCAGCGTCTCGGCCAGAGGCTTCAAGCTGGGCACCCGCTCCTCGATGAACAGGGCCAGGATGTGTCCCTCCAGAGCCGTAACCTCCTCGCCGGCCACCACCTGGAACCTGAACCGCCCTCGCGCCCACTCCTCTCGTGCCGCCAGGCTGCCCTTCAGGTCGTCGTGCTCCGTGACCGCGATGACGGACAGGTCTGTCTCCCGCTCCACGTAGTCCAGGAGCTCAGGGACGTCCGCCATGCCGTCGCCGTAAGCGGTGTGGATGTGTAGATCGGCCTTACCCAACGGAGCTACTCCTGCTATTAGGGCTCTCTGCCCCCATTGTACCATTGGGCCATGAATGGAGGTTACGGCTGGCCCTGCTAATGCGTCTCCGCCGTCACCCGCTCCCACAGGCGCGACACCTCCTGCCCGAGGGCCGCATGCTCAGGTCGGGCCAGGTCGGGGTCGCTCTCCAGCAGGCGGGCCGCCTCGCTGCGGGCCAGCTCGATGAGATGGACATCGGAGAGCTGGGCCACCTTCAGGTCGGGGAGGCCGCTCTGACGGGTGCCGAAGAACTCGCCGGGGCCGCGCAGGCGCAGGTCGGCCTCCGCCAGCTCAAAGCCGTCCTGCGTGCTCTCGGCGAGCTGAAGCCGCTCCCGCGCCTCCTCCGAGGGGCTGTCGGAGAGGAGAAGGCAGTAGCTCTGGATGTCGCTGCGGCCCACTCGACCCCGAAACTGGTGAAGCTGGGCCAGGCCGAAGCGCTCCGCTCCCTCCACCATCATGACGGTAGCGTTGGGAATATCGACGCCCACCTCCACCACGGCCGTTGACACCAGTATATCCAGTCGCCGGTCGCGGAAACCGCGCATGACGCCTTCCTTCTTCTGGGCGCCCAGACGGCCGTGCAGCAGGCCCAGGCGGAGGTCGGGGAAGACCTCGCCGCTCAGCCTCTCGAACTCCTGGACGGCGGCGCGGGTCGCCAGCGCCTCTGACTCCTCAATGAGAGGACAGATGATGAACGCCTGCCAGCCCTGCTCCACCTGCTCCCGCACGAACGAGTAGGCCCAGTCCCTTTTCTCCGGCGGCACCCAGCGGGTCTCCACCGGCTTGCGACCCGGCGGCATCTCGTCGATGAGGGAGATGTCCAGGTCGCCGTAGAGGGTCAGTGCCAGGGTGCGGGGGATCGGCGTGGCGGTCATGACCAGCAAGTGAGGGTTACGTCCCTTTCCCCTGAGGGCCGCCCTCTGCATCACGCCGAACCGGTGCTGCTCATCGACGATCGCCAGCCCCAGTCGATGGAAGGCTACTTCCTTCTGAATGACGGCGTGCGTTCCCACCACGATGTCCACCTCGCCGTCGGCTATCGCCTGGCGGATCTCCCGCTTCTCCGGCGATGGCAGGCTTCCCGTCAGGAGGGCGATGCGCAGTGGCTGCGCCAGATAGGGCACGCTGAAGACGGCGCTTGGCTCCGCCTTTTCCTCGCCCGACAGAATGCGGCGGAGGGTCTCGTAGTGCTGCTCGGCGAGGATCTCGGTGGGGGCCATCATCGCCCCCTGGCATCCTGCCGTCGTGGCGGCCAGCAGACCGGCCGCCGCCACCACCGTCTTGCCGCTGCCCACGTCGCCCTGTAACAGACGGCTCATGGGGCGCTCCTGGGCGGCATCCTTCAAGACCTGGCTCATGGCCCTCCTCTGGGCCGCCGTCAGGGTGAAGGGCAGGGACGCGACATAGCCCTCCAGGACCTCGGAGGGCAGGGGGAGCGGCTCGGCGAGGCCGCGCTCCTGCCACTCCCGCTTGCGGCTGAGCACCCCCAACTGGATCAGCAGCAGCTCATCGAAGGCCAGGCGCCTGCGGGCCGCCCTCAGGTCGTCCCAGCTATCGGGGTAGTGCATCTGATGGATGGCGGTGGTTAGGGGAAGCAGGTCGGCGCGGGCCAGCAGCGTCGGCGGCAGCAACTCGGGCAAGAGGTCGGCGTAGCCGTCCAGCGCCTCCTTCGCCACCCGACGGGCCGTCCGCGCCGCCAGGCCGGAGGTCGAGGGATAGACGGGCACCAGACGCCCCGTGTGGACCAGCTCCTCCGATTCCAGAGGCTCGTACTCAGGGTTCTCCAGCGTCTTCTGTCCCTTGAACAGCGTCACCTTGCCCGCCAGTACCACCTGCGTGTTGGTTCGGAGCTGACGGGCCATGTACGGCTGGTTGAACCAGACCACGCGCATCATGCCCGTCTCGTCCCCCACCAGGGCCTCGGTGCTCCGCAGGCGCCGCCCGATCGTCGTCTCGGAGGCGCTCCACACCGTTCCGATGACCGTCTGCTCCTCCCCCACCACCAGCTCGGCGATGGGGCGGATATGGGCGAAATCGTTGTGACGGCGGGGGAAGAAGTAGAGCAGATCGCGCACCGTCTCCACGTCGAGACGGGCGAACTTGGCGGCCAGCGCGCTGCGCACCCCCCTGAGCACCGTTATCGGCGAGGACAGGCCTGCCTGTCCGGTAGGCAGGTCTGTTGCTGGAGGGCGCCGGCTGGGCGCTCTCGCCGGCTTGACGGCGGCCCGCGTCGGGGGACGACGCTCCTCGTGCGGGGCGCGCTCTGCCCCCCCAAGCAGCGCCAGTGCCTGCGACAGCCAGCGCTGCCGCTGATCGACGCCCAGGGAGGCGTAGCCGTGCGAGGGCAGGGCCATGATCGACCTCATGGCGGGAGAAGCGGGGGTAAGACTGTCCCGCTCGATCAGTCGCTTCAGGTAGCGGTCGAGCCCTCCCAGCACCGCCCTATCGGCGTAGCCTTTGCGTCGTTCCAGCTCCAGGATCTTGAGCAGTTGGGCTTCCGGCGGGTTCAAGCTTCCTCTCTCTCGCCCTCCACGACAACCATGGCGATGATGCCCGGGCCCCCATGAGCGCCCAGCCCCGGCCCAATGCGGGTGATGTGGATAGGCGCGTTGGGAAGCCGGGTCCTCACCCGTTCCGCCAGCGTCTCCGCGTCCTCGGGCGTAGTGGCGTGCATGATCCCCACCTCGACGATGTCAGGATACGACATGGCCAGCTCGAAGATCCGCCTCAGGGCCCCTGCCCGCGTTCGCGCCCGGCTCAGGGGGTGTATCTCGCCCTCCCGGAAGATCATGATCGGTTTGATGTTCAGCAGGCTTCCCAGCATCGCCTCCATGCGACTGACACGCCCGCCGCGGCGCGCATACTCCAGCGTGTCCAGGAAAAGCAGCGTATGCTGCCGTCGCGCCACCCACTCCGCGGCCGCCACGACATCTTCCAGGCTGGCGCCCCTCTTGGCCGCCTTTGCCGCCGCGATCACCGCCAGCCCCAGACCCAGCGAGGTGACCCCCGAGTCCACGATCTCTATGCGGCACGGCGTATTCAGGGCCTTGCGGGCCAGCGTGGCTGTGGCGATCGTCCCTGAGAGCTTCGCCCCGAGGTGGATGGAGGCGATCGCATCGGTCTCCTTGGACAGCCTCTCGTACACCTCCTGAAAGGCGCCCACCGACGGCTGGGAGGTGCTGGGTGCGACCGCGCTCTGGGACAGCCTTTGAAAGAACTGCTCAGTCGTCAGGTCGATGCCGTCGCGCAGCGCCTCTTCCCCGAACAGGACCACCACCGGCACCACCGTGATCTCCAGTGCCTTCACTACTTGAGGTGAGAGGTCCGCCGTACTGTCCGTAACCACGCGTACGGTCATTGACGTGGAGCTCCCGTGGGATATCCGTTATTCCAGGGAGACAATGTAGTTGTGATGGGGCTGTCCGCCATAAACAACCTCGGTATCGAGGGAGGGGTAGTCCTTAGCGATGTCACCCGTCAGAGCCTGCGCCTCCTCCTCGCTGGTGGCGGCGCCGTAGTAGATGGTGATGAGGCTGGTTTCTGGCGTGACCAGCCGCTTCAGAGACGAGCGCACGGCGTCGCGCGCGGAGTCCTCCGCCACAGCCAGCTTCCCGTCCAGCAGGGCGATGGCCTGACCCTTCCCTATCCGCAGGCCCTCTATAACCGTCGAGCGTATCGCCTTTGTGACCTCTATGGTGCGCACCTGCTGTCCGGCCTCCTCCATGGCGTCGACGTTCTCACTCAGGCCCTTCTCGAGATTGAGGGCCAAGAGCGCCGCCACACCCTGAGGGATGGACTTAGTAGGGATCACCTTCACGTCCCTCTTGCTGTGCTGCGCCGCCTGCTCCGCCGCCAGGACGACGTTCTTGTTGTTGGGCAGCACTATCACCTCGTCCTGGCGACAGGAGTCGATCGCCGCTAGGATCTGCTGTGCGCTGGGGTTCATCGTCCTTCCTCCGGGGACGATCGCCGTCACCCCCAGGCTCCGGAAGACATCCTGCAGCCCTCTCCCCATGGCTACCGCCACCGTGCCGACGGGCGCCAGGTTGGGCTCGTAGCCGGCCTGCATCTTGCGGGCGAACTCCTCCGCCTCAGCCTGGATGTTGTCGACCTTCAGGTGTGTCAGCTCTCCCAGCGACGTCCCGTAGCCGATGGCGGCGCCCGGGTCGGAGGTATGCAGGTGCACCCGCAGCATCTTCTCGTCGCCCACCACCAGGACGGAGTCTCCCAGCGTTACCATCCGCTCCAGCGCGGCCTCGGCGTCGAGCCCCTCCCCGACCACCAGGAACTCCGTGCAGTAGCCGTATTTGCCCTCGCCGCCTTCGTGCAGCGTTGCCGTTGCGTTGAGCCAGGTGTGCTCGGGGTCCTGGATGGCGAGCGGCGCCAGCGCGGCGGCGTCTCCCCGCAGATAGCGCAACG
>CAZSRY010000018.1:12801-16305 GCA_964609475.1 uncultured Dehalococcoidia bacterium | reverse complement strand
GGGCCTGCGGCCGCCCCCAGATGGAAAAAGGCCGTCGTCACCCTCGTCGAGGGTCACAAGATAGAGCTTATTGAAGGAGTCTAAGCGCGTGTCGTTAGGAGACGAGGCAACGTAAATGCCCGTTAAGCAATACAAGCCGACATCGCCGGGACGGCGGGGAATGAGCGGCTTCACCTTCGACGAGATAACGAAGAAGAAGCCGGAGAAGTCCCTGCTCCTGCCCCTCAAGCGCAAAGCGGGGCGTGGCAACCGAGGGCGGATCACCGTGCGTCATCGGGGTGGTGGTGCCAAGAGACGTCTTCGCATCATCGACTTCAAGCGGGACAAGGTGGGCGTGCCGGGCCGCGTCGCCAGCGTCGAGTACGACCCCAACCGCACGGCCCGCATCGCCCTCATTCACTACCGGGACGGCGACAAGCGGTACATACTAGCACCGGTTGGCCTGAAGGTGGGCGACACCGTAGAGGCCGGGCCCGACGCCGATATCCGGCCGGGCAATGCCCTGCCCCTAAAGGACATACCTACGGGTACCAGCATCTACAACGTCGAGCTTCAGCCGGGCAAAGGAGGCCAGATAGTCCGCAGCGCCGGCTCATCCGCCCAGCTCATGGCCAAGGAGGAGGAGTTCGCCCTAGTGCGGCTGCCCTCGGGCGAGCTGCGCCGTGTGCGGTCGAATTGCATCGCCACCATCGGCCAGGTGAGCAACGTAGAGAACAGCATGATCAAGCTGGGCAAGGCGGGTCGATCTCGCTGGAAGGGGCGACGTCCCACGGTGCGCGGCTCCGCCATGACCCCTCGCGACCACCCTCACGGCGGCGGCGAGGGAAAGGCGCCGGTGGGCATGCCTGGCCCCAAGACCCCTTGGGGCAAGCCCGCCAGAGGCTATCGCACGCGCAGGCGCCATGACAGCGACAAATACATCGTCAGAAGTCGGCACAACGCCTAGGAGGGTTCTGTGTCTCGTTCTACCAAGAAGGGGCCGTTCGTAGACCCCAAGCTCATGAAAAAGGTGGAGATGGTTCGCCGCTCCGGCCAAAGGGCCGTCATTCGCACCTGGTCGCGGGCCTCGACCATCGTGCCTGACATGGTTGGCCTGACCATCGGCGTCCACGACGGCCGGCGTCACGTGCCCATCTTCATTACCGAGAACATGGTGGGACACAAGCTGGGAGAGTTCGCCATCACGCGGCTTTTCCGCGGCCACGGCGGCCGCTCGGCGGTGACTACCCAGGTGCGCAAGAGGTACACCTAACCCGAACGTAGGAGGGAGGCCCTCCCTCGGAATGAGCGGATCGCCGACCTCGTAGCGAGGACCTCATGGAAGTCAGTGCTAAAGTCAAGCAGATAGGGATCTCGCCCCGAAAGGTGCGACTCGTCCTGGAGCACCTCCCCGGCAAGCGGGTTGACGAGGCACTTATCCTACTGCGCTACCTACCGGTGCCCAGCGCCCGTGTGGTGGCCAAGGTCGTGAAGTCGGCGGCGGCCAATGCTGAGAACAACTACCAGATGTCGCCGTCGGACCTGCGCATCAAGGCCGCCTACGCCGACGAGGCCACCAGTCTGAAGCGCCAACGGCCGCGGGCGCGGGGAAGAGCCAGCCCCATACTGCGTCGGGCCAGTCACATCACCGTCGTCGTCGAAGAGGAGGAGCAGAGTGGGCCATAAGGTGCATCCCATAGGGTTCCGTCTAGGCGTCATCTACGGCTGGCAGAGCAAGTGGTACGCTGACCGGCACTATAGCGACCTCCTCCATGAAGACCTGAGTATCCGGCGCAACATCACGGAGAGCCTTCCCGATGCCGGCATCTCTCGAGTGGAGATCGACCGTAACGCCAACATGGTCGCGGTGACGATTCATACGGCTCGGCCGGGCATAGTCATCGGCCGCGGCGGCCAGAGAGTGGACGAGCTCAGGCACCGGCTGGAGGGCCTGAGCGGGCGGAGAGTGAGGGTCAACATCGTCGAGATCCGTCAGCCCGAGCTTGATGCCTACCTGGTCGCCAAGAGCATAGCCGAGCAGCTCGAGAGGCGGGTCTCCCATCGCCGCGCCATGAAGCAGGCGGTGACCCGTACCATGCAGCGGGGGGCCGAGGGAATAAAGATAATTGTCGGCGGCCGCCTCGGTGGCGCCGAAATGTCCCGCCGCGAGACTGAGAAGGAGGGCCGTGTGCCCCTCCACACCCTTCGCGCCGACATCGACTACGGCACAGCGGAGTCCCGCACCACCTTTGGCCGTATCGGCGTCAAGGTCTGGATATACAAGGGGGAGATCCTCCCTGAGGCGAAGGCCCCGCCGGCGGAAGAAGAGAGAGAGCCCGGCGAAGAGGCTGCGGCTGAGGAAGAGGCAGAGACGCCCTCCAGCGAGGAGCCCGCTGCCCCTGCTGAGGAAAAGGCTGAGGAAGAGGCAGAGGCGCCCTCCAGCGAGGAGCCCCCTGTCCCTGTTGAGGAAAAGGCTTCGGAGTAGAGAGCTATGCTTCAGCCCAAGCGGGTCAAGCACCGCAAGACCCACCGCGGACGAATGCGTGGTGAGGCCAGCGCCGGCAATCAGGTCAGCTTCGGCGAATTCGGCCTGCAGGCGGTCGGCCATGCCTGGGTGGACAGCCGCCAGATAGAGGCCGCCCGTCGCGCCATCACCCACTACGTCCGCCGTGGTGGCAAGGTGTGGATTCGCATCTTCCCGGACAAGCCGGTCACCGCCAAGCCCGCCGAGACCCGTATGGGCAGCGGCAAGGGGAACCCGGAGCGCTGGGTTGCGGTCGTCAAGCCCGGACGCATGCTCTTCGAACTGGCCGGCGTGCGCACCGAGGTGGCGCAGGAGGCCATGCGCCTGGCCTCCCACAAGCTGCCCATCGAAACGCGCTTCGTGGTGCGGGAGCACGAGGGAGTATAGAGCGATGCCGCGTCGTCGCAAGAAGACAGCAGTCGAGGAGTTGCGGGCCCTCTCCGATGAAGACCTGGCCCATAGGCTGGAGGAGGCCTATCGTCAACTCTTCACCCTGCGCCTCAAACTGCCGACGCGGCAGCTCGCCAACCATAGAGAGTTGCCCAAGGTGAGGCATCAGATAGCGCGCATCAAGACCGTTCAGCGGGAGAGAGAGCTGGCCCTCGCCTGGGAGGCGGCCAAGGAAGAGGCAAGCTAAGCCATGTACACTCGTCGCAAAACGCGGGTAGGCGTCGTAGTCGCCGACAAGATGCAGAACACGGTGATAGTAGCCGTGGAGACCCACAAGCGCCACCGCCTGTACAAGAAGAGCATACTCCGCACCAAGCGCTACAAGGCCCACGACGAGAAGGAGACCTGCACCCTCGGCGACACGGTGCGCATTATCGAGAGCCGCCCCCTCTCCCGCGAGAAGCGATGGCGGGTGGCTGAGGTCCTCGTTCGCCGCGAGGTAGCCGAGATCGCCCCCAGGGAGATCGACGCGTCCATCATCGAGAGGCCGGCAAGCGAGGCGATAGAAGAAGAGGCGGCGCCGGCCGAGGCAGCGACGGCAGCGGAGGCGG
>CAZSRY010000018.1:0-12701 GCA_964609475.1 uncultured Dehalococcoidia bacterium | reverse complement strand
ACAGAAGCCGAAGCAGAGGCCGAGACGGAGACGAAGGAAGAAGAGGAGACGAAGCAGGACGGAGAATGATCCAGAAGGAGACTCGTCTCAAGGTGGCCGACAACACGGGGGCCCGTCAGATAATGTGCATCCAGGTGCTCGGAGGCTCGCGACGCCGCTACGCCCGCGTGGGCGACGTCATAACCGCTACCGTCAAACAGGCCCAGCCCGGCGGCAGCGTCAAGAAGGGCGAGGTGGTAAGGGCGGTAGTCGTACGCACCGTCAAGACCTACGGTCGCAAAGACGGCTCCTACATCCGGTTCGATGACAATGCCGCCGTCATTCTCAGCGACCTCCAGAACCCCAGGGGTACCCGCATCTTCGGCCCGGTCGCCCGCGAGCTGCGAGAACGGAACTTCATGAAGATAGTCTCTCTCGCCCCGGAGGTGGTATAGGCGTGAACAAGATCAAGCGCGACGATACCGTGCTCGTCATCGCCGGTAAGGACGTCGGCAAGCAGGGCTCCGTCCGCCGCGTCCTGCCCCGCGAGGGCCGCCTGGTCGTGCAGGGCATCAACATGATAAAGCGCCACCAGAAGCCGCAGGCCCAGGGCACCCAGGCCGGCATCATCGAGAGGGAAGCCCCCCTCAACATATCCAACGTCGTGCTCATCTGCAAGAACTGCAGCCGGCCGGCGCGGGTCAGTTTCGCCCTGCGTCCCGACGGCGTCAAGGCCCGCCTCTGCCGCCGCTGCGGAGAGTTCATAGACTAGGAGCAAGAGCTTGGCACCCAGACTGAAGGAGTTCTACCGCCAGGAGGTCTTGTCGGCGCTGATGAAAGAGTTCGGCTATCGGAACCCCATGCAGGCGCCGCGGCTGGAGAAGATCGTGGTCAACGTGGGCCTCGGCGAAGCACTTCAGAACGCCCGCGCCCTCGATACCGCAGCCGCCGACATCGCCGCCATCACCGGCCAGAAGCCGATTATCACCAGGGCCAAGCGCTCCATCGCCAACTTCAAGGTGCGGGAGGGCAACCCCATCGGCCTCGTCGTCACCGTTCGCGGCGACCGCATGTGGGAGTTCTACGACCGCCTGGTCAACGCCGCCCTGCCCCGCATCCGCGACTTTCACGGCGTCTCCAACAAGGGATTCGATGGCCGCGGCAACTACAGCCTCGGCATCCGTGAGCAACTTATCTTTCCGGAGATCGAGTACGACAAAGTCGATCGTATTCGTGGCTTCCAGGTGACAATAGTGACTACAGCCCACGCCGACGAGGAGGGCAAGCGCCTGCTGCAACTGCTGGGAATGCCCTTCAGCCGCGACGGGGGCTCTGGTTAGGGGAGCAGCCTGTGGCCAAGACATCGATGATCGTCAAGTCCCGTCGGCCGCCCAAATACAAGACGCGGCAGAAAAACCGCTGTCGTCTCTGTGGCAGGCCGCGGGCCTACATGCGCATGTTTGGCATGTGTCGCATCTGTTTCCGCCGCCTGGCCCTGGAGGGCCAGCTGCCCGGCGTCAAGAAATCGAGCTGGTAGGGGAGATAGAGACTTGGACGTCGTACGGCGCAGCGGAAACACCCCTGGAAGGAGGCGATAGCATGAACATGACCGACCCCATCGCTGACATGCTTACGCGAATTCGCAACGCTGTGATGGCCAGGCACGATGAGCTGAAGCTCCCCATGTCCAAGATGAAAGTGGCTATCGCCCACGTGCTGAAGGAAGAGGGCTTCATCCGGGACTATGAGGAGGTCGTGGACGGCTCACGGCGGTTCCTGCGGATTCGACTGGCGTATGACGGCAAGAAGGAGCCGCTTCTGACGGGGCTGCAGAGGGTCAGCAAGCCGGGCCTTCGCGTCTACGTGCAGAAGCGGGAGATACCGCGGGTGTACGGGGGTCTGGGTATCGCCATACTATCTACCCCTCAGGGGATCATGACCGGCCAGCAGGCCTGGCGTCGCCACATCGGCGGCGAGGTCGTCTGCTACGTCTGGTAGGACGTCACAAGGTGCAGGCCGTTAGGTCTGCTCGGAATCGGAGGAGGAGCTTTCGGATGTCCAGGGTGGGTCGCCTGCCGATCGCCATCCCCGACAAGGTGGAGGTCGAGATCAAGGACAGCCACGTAACCGTGCGTGGCCCCAAGGGAGAGCTGTCTCGCGATGTTCCCGCCGAGATGCGCCTGCATCTGGAAGGGGGACAACTGCTGGTCAGCCGTCCCAGCGATGCCCCCCGCCATCGCGCCCTCCACGGCCTCACCCGCAGCCTCCTGGCCAACATGATAGCGGGGGTGGAGAGCGGCTTCAGCAAGACACTGGAGTTTCACGGCGTGGGCTATAGGGCTGAGATGCGGGGAGACAAGCTAACCCTCAGCCTGGGCTTCTCCCACCCTGTGGAGGTGCCGTCCCCAGAAGGCATCACCCTGGAGGTGGAGGGGACCAGCCGCGTCCATGTCCGTGGCATCGACAAGGAGCTGGTGGGTCAAGTGGCGGCCAACATCCGTGCCCTCAGGCCACCGGAGCCCTACAAGGGCAAGGGCATCCGCTATGCCGGCGAGCGGGTTCGCCGAAAGGCCGGCAAGGCCGGAAGGGCCATCAGAGAGCACGCGTAGGTCGATATCGGGTTGATTGAGTCATGACCAAGACGAGAACTGCCGTCGCCGCCAGACAGAGGCGTCATCGGCGTGTGCGCAAGAAGATCAGGGGCACGGCCGCAAGGCCCAGACTCTGCGTCTTTCGCAGCCTGTCCCACATCTATGCCCAGGTCATAGATGACGACGCCGGCCGCACCCTGATGGCGGCATCTGATCTGGAAGAGGCCCTGGCTTCCCAGGCGAACGGCCTGCCTGCCGGTAGGCAGGGCAAGACAAAGACCGCCGTCGCCGGCCTGGTCGGTGAGCTGGTAGGTCGGCGGGCGCGCGAAAAAGGGATCGAACAGGTAGTCTTCGACCGTGGCGGTTACAAATTTCATGGGCGTGTTAAGGCCCTAGCCCAGGCTGCCCGCGAGGCCGGTCTGCGCTTCTAGAGGACATAGGATAATGGCAAGAGCGGAGCGAGCCGAATCAACCGAACCAGAACTGCTTGAGAAGGTAATCTACATCAACCGTGTGGCCAAGGTGGTCAAGGGTGGCCGCCGCTTTCACTTCAGCGCCGTCGTCGTAGTGGGCGATGGCAAGGGGAAGGTGGGCGTTGGCATGGGCAAGGCGCGGGAAGTGGCCGGGGCGATCCGCAAGGGCTCGGCCATTGCCCGCAAGAACCCCATCCAGGTGCCCCTGGTCGGGTCCACCATCCCTCACTCATTGCTGAGCAAGTACTGTGCCGCCGAGGTATTGATGAAGCCGGCCGCCCCTGGCACCGGCATCATCGCTGGCGGTGGCGTTCGCGCCATCATGGAAGTGGCTGGCATCAAGGATGTCCTTGCCAAGTCCCTGGGCAGCGCCAATCACGTCAACGTGGCGAAGGCGACCATGCTTGGGCTCTCGCGGCTCAGGGAGCCCAGGGTGGAGCGGAGGCGACGACTGGCAGCCATGCAGGCGGAGGTAGGCAGTGGCGGAGAGGCTTAGGATCACCTGGAAGAAGAGCGCCATAGGCTACCGAGAGGACCAGAAGCGCACCATCCGCGCCCTGGGGCTCAGGCGATTGGGGCAAACGGTCGTTCATAGCGACTCGTCGACCCTGCGTGGTATGATACGAAAAGTGAAACATTTGTTGTCCGTGGAGGAGGAGCGGTAGGTGAACCAGCACGAGCTACGGCCGCCGAGGGGCGCCCGCCATCACCCCAAGAGAGTGGGGCGGGGCAACGCCAGCGGGCACGGCACCTATTCCGGTCGTGGCCTCAAGGGCCAGAAGTCGCGCAGCGGTGGCGGCGTCAGAGTGGGCTTTGAGGGCGGACAGTTGCCGCTCATTCGGCGCATGGGCCGCAAGCGCGGCTTCACCAACATCTTTCGCGTCGAGTACGAGCCGGTGAACCTGTCGCGCCTATCTCGCTTTCCCGCCGGCAGCGAAGTGGGCCCCGAGTCGCTGGTAAGCGCCGGGCTTGTCAAGAACCTGCGTAGACCGATCAAGATCCTGGGAGACGGCGCCCTGAAGGAACCCCTGACCGTGCGCGCCCACAAGTTCTCCGCTTCCGCGCGCCGCAAGATAGAGGCGGCCGGAGGCAAGGTGGAGGAGGTAGCGCGTGACAGGAAGTAGAGCGGAGCAGTCCGCCATGCCGCGGCTACTCCAGGCCATCGTGGAGTCCTTCCAGCAGCCGGACATCCGGCGCAGGCTGCTCTTCACCTTTGCCCTGCTGACCGTATTCCGCTTCGTCGCCCACGTGCCCATCCCGGGAGTGGACGTCGATAGGCTCTCGGACGCCTTCGAGGGAAACGCCGTCCTGGGCTTCCTCAACCTGTTCTCAGGCGGTGCCCTGAGAAGGCTCAGCGTGGCCGCCATGGGAGTCTATCCCTACATCACCGCCACCATCGTCATGCAACTCCTCATCCCCATCGTGCCCTCCCTGCAGGCCCTGTCGCGCGAGGGAGAGCAGGGGCGGAACAAGATAGCCCTCTACACCCACTGGATCACGGTGCCCATGGCGTTCGTTCAGGGATACAGCCAGCTCCTGGTGCTCGAGCGCTGGGGAGTCATCAGCGGCGTGGGCTTCACCGGCGGTGAAGCCGTGTCCACTCTGGCCGCCGTCGCATCGATGACCGCCGGCACCATGTTCCTGGTCTGGCTGGGCGAGCTCATCACCGAGAACGGAATCGGTAACGGCGTCTCCCTCATCATCTTCGCCGGCATCGTCGCCGGCATGCCCTCGCTCATACCCAGCATCGCCAACTCCGACGCCGGTCTCGCCGGCATCGGCCTGCTCATCGTCTTGGGAGTGGCGCTGGTGGGTCTGATCGTCTACTTCTACGAGGCTCAGCGTCGCGTGCCCGTGCAGTACGCCCGCAGCATGTTCCGCGGCGGCCGCATGTATCGCCAGTCGGGCCAGACCCACATACCGCTGCGTGTCAACTCGGCAGGAATGATCCCCCTCATCTTCGCCTTCTCCCTGGTCGTCTTCCCGGCGACGGCGGCCCAGGCCTTCGAGAGCTCCAACACCGAGTGGATCCGCAACCTGGCCAGCTTCATAGCTGGCTCGTTCAGTCCCGGCAACGTGCCATACTACATAATGGTCTTCTTCTTAGTGATGGGCTTCGCCTTCTTCTACACCCTGGTCATCTTCCAGCAGCAGAACCTGGCGGAGAACCTCCAGCGACAAGGAGGGTTCGTCCCCGGCATAAGACCGGGCCGTCCCACGCAGGACTACATCATGCGCGTCCTTGTGCGCATCACCTGGGCGGGTGCCATCTTCCTGGGGTTCGTGGCCATCGTGCCCTTCTTTGCCACCTCCTTCACCAACGTGCAGGCTCTTACCATCAGCAGCACCGGTCTGCTCATCATGGTGGGTGTCGTGCTGGATACCATGAAACAACTGGAAGCCCAGCTTCTCATGAGGGATTATGGCGGCTTCATTCGCTAGAATGTGAGGAAGGACTCTGTTTCTCGTACTCTTGGGACCGCCCGGGGCCGGCAAAGGCACCCAGGCTGCTACTATGGCGGCCAGCACGGGCCTGGTCCACATAGCCACCGGCGACCTGTTTCGGGAGGCCATTCGCGAGGGCAGCGAGCTGGGCAAGCAGGCCAAAGTCTACTACGACCGCGGCGAGCTCGTGCCCGACCAACTGACGGTCCGCATGCTCCTGGAGCGGCTGCAGCGCCCGGACGCCCAGAAGGGCTGCATACTGGACGGCTTCCCGCGGACGCTGGAGCAGGCGCGGGCCCTGGACGAGGCCCTGGAGGAGCGCGGCCAGGCCATAGACAGAGTCATCTACATAAAGGTTGGCGAAGAGCAGGTAGTAGCTCGGCTGGGCGGCCGCTGGATCTGTCGCCAGTGCGGCGCCATATACCATCAGCAGCACAGCCCGCCCCGTCTGGAGGGTCGCTGCGACAAGTGCGGCGGCGAGCTCTACCAGCGGGACGATGACAAGCCGGAGACGGTGAGAAATCGCCTGACCGTCTACAACCAGCAGACGGCTCCCCTTATCGAGTACTATGCCGGGGGGGGAAAGCTGCTGGAGGTGGACGGCGAGCAGAACGCAGACTCAGTGGGACAAGACCTATTGAGAGCGGCGGGGCTCATAGCCTCGCGATAAGGTCAGATGGAGCATCGCAACGGCTGTACCAGGTTAAATGCCTATCATCATCAAATCCGAAGAGGAGATAGCAGCCATACGTGAGGCCGGCCGCATAGTCGGCCAGGTGCACCAGATATTGGCAAGGGAGGTGAAGCCGGGTCTCGTAGAGAGGGAGCTGGACAGGATAGTCAGGCGGGAGTTCGCAGCGCGGGGGGCTACGCCCACCTTCCTGGGATACCGCGGCTACCCGGCCAGCGTCTGCGTCTCGGTCAACGACGAGGTCGTCCACGGCATCCCCGATGAACGGGTCCTGCGTGAAGGCGATATCGTCGGCATAGACCTGGGGGCTACCTACAAAGGGTTCGTCGGCGACGCCGCCATCACCCTGGGCGTGGGACGGATCAGCGCCGAGGCCGAGCGCCTGATTCGGGTGACGGAGAGGGCCCTCCAGAAGGGGATCGCCGCCGCCAGAGCGGGCGCACCCCTGGGCGCCGTCTCGCACGCCATCCAGATGGAGGCCGAAGGGGAGGGTTTCTCGGTGGTGCGGGAATACGTTGGGCACGGTGTGGGCCGCCAGATGCACGAGGAGCCCCAGATACCCAACTTCGGCCCGCCGGACCGGGGGCCCATCCTCAAGAAGGGGATGGTCATGGCCCTGGAGCCGATGGTGAACATAGGCGGCTGGCGCACCAAGAGACATGACGACAACTGGACCGTGAGCACCCTCGATGGTAGTCTCTCGGCCCACTTCGAGCATACCATCGCTATCACCGATGGCGATGCGGAGATACTGACGCTGCCCTAGGGCGGCGCCCGCCGAGGCAAGAGCTTAATATCGGGGAGGTTATGCCCAAGAAAGAAGCGATCGAGGTAGAAGGGCTGGTGAAGGAGGCCCTACCGAACGCCATGTTCAAGGTAGAGCTCGCCAACGGACATCGCGTTCTGGCCCACATATCGGGGAAGATAAGGCTTCACTTCATCAGGGTTCTGCCGGGAGACCGAGTACTGGTCGAGCTCTCCCCCTACGACCTGTCGCGGGGCAGGATCACCTACCGTTTCAAATGAGAGCGCTAAGCCGCGAGAGGATACACTAAAGAGGGTCTAGATGAAGGTTCAAGCTTCGGTCAAGGTGCGCTGCGAGAAGTGTCGCATCGTTCGGCGCAAGGGCGTCCTCATGGTCATCTGCCCTAACCCGAAGCACAAGCAGCGCCAGGGCTGAGCCTGGGGAGAGGCCCCGTCTCTAGGGGGCCGGACGAGGAGGGATTATGGCTCGTATCGCCGGTATCGATATTCCCAGGGACAAGCAGGTCGGGATATCGCTCTGCTACATCTATGGTATTGGGCGCTCTCGCGCTCAGAGCATCCTGGCCCAGAGCAACGTCGATCCCTCTACCCGCGTGCGCGACCTCACCGATGATGAGGTCAACCGTATCCGTGAGGTCATCGACCGCGGCTTCATGGTCGAGGGAGACCTCCGCCGCGACCTGCGCCAGAACGTCCAGCGCCTGATTGAGATAAACTGCTATCGGGGCATACGACATCGCCGCGGCCTGCCCGTCCACGGACAGCGCACCCGCACCAACGCCCGCACCAAGCGGGGCGCCCGGCGCACGGTAGCCGGCAAGCGGCGGGCAGCCGCCAAGAAGTAAGAGAGGATGAGGGTCTGTGGCTGAAAAGAAAGGCAAGACCAGGGCCAAGAAGCGAGAAAAGAAGTCCATACCCAAGGGGCGGGCCTATATCCAGTCCAGCTTCAACAACACACATATCACCCTGACCGACCCTGCGGGTAACGCCATCGCCTGGAGCAGCGGCGGCACGGCGGGCTTCAAAGGCTCGCGCAAGAGCACGCCCTACGCTGCCCAGTTGGCGGCGCAGCAGGCCGCCCGCAAGGCCATGGATAACGGGATGCGGCAGGTGGACGTCTTTGTCAAAGGGCCGGGGAGCGGCAGAGAGGCGGCTATTCGCGCCCTTCAAGGCGCAGGGCTATCCGTCCTCAGCATCCGCGACGTGACCCCCATACCCCACAACGGCTGCCGCGCTCCCAAGCGCCGCCGGGTATAGGATAGAATAGTCGAGGACAAGGGAGACAGTCATAGATGGCTAGATACACGGGAGCGGTCTGTCGCTTGTGCCGTCGTTACGGCGAAAAACTCATGCTCAAGGGGGACAGATGCTACACCCCCAAGTGCGCCATCGAACGGCGAAGCCAGCCACCGGGCTACCGCCTCCCCCGACGGCGCAGGATCTCCGACCGCGCCATCCAGTTGAGGGAGAAACAGAAGGCTCGCTTCACCTACGGCGTTCTGGAGCGTCAGTTCCGGCAGTACTACAAGGAGGCGATACGTCTCCCCGGCATAACCGGTGACAACCTCATCCGCCTGCTCGAGATGCGCCTCGACAACGTAGTATATCGTCTGGGCTTCGCCGATTCTCGGGCCCAGGGCAGGCAACTGGTTCGTCATGGGCACATACTGCTCAACGGACGCAAGACCGACATCCCTTCCGCCCAGGTCAAGGTGGGCGACGTCATCGCTTGGACCCTATCGGGGACCAAGAGCGAGTACTATAAGACCGTTCAGGAGATCGTCAAGAGCAAAGAGATCCCCTCTTGGCTGAGCCTGGACTTGGCAGCCCTGACGGGACGCGTCCTGTCGGCAGCGGAGCCTTCTGACGCCGGGGCCAAGTTCGACCCCCTCGTCATCGTTGAGTACTATTCGCGGTAATCGTTGCAGAATAGATAGCGGGAGGCCAGGAAATTGATCGGTCCTCAACCTTTAGGTTCAGATCAGGAGGATGCCTTGAGTGCTCAACTGGTATCCCCGCAAGTTGAGATCGAGGAAGGTACTGAGGTCTACGCACGCATAGTAGCGGAGCCCCTCGAGGCCGGGTTCGGCATGACCCTGGGCAATGCCCTGCGCCGGATTCTCCTTAGCTCGCTCCCCGGCGCAGCGATAACCTCCGTCCGCATAGAGGAGGTGGACCACGAGTTCTCCACAATCCCTCACATGAAGGAAGACACCATAGAATTCCTTCTCAACGTGAAGGATATCCGATTGCGGGCCCTCTCCGACCGCCCGGGCAAGCTCTACCTGGAGGCGACAGGCGAGAGACGAATAACCGCCGCCGATATCCAGACCACGGCCGACTACGAGATAGTCAATCCGGACCTGTACCTCGCTACCCTGGACTCGGACAAGGCCCATCTGACGGTGGAGCTCAACGTCGAGCTGGGGCGTGGCTACATACCGGCCGGAGAGCATGACGGCCTGCCTATCGGTGTCATCCCCGTCGATGGCATCTTCAGCCCCGTCCGCAAGGTCAACTATCGCGTCGAACGGACGCGTGTAGGGCAGGTAACCGACTATGACCGCCTCGTCCTGGAGCTGTGGACCGACGGCACCATCAATGGCGTAGAGGCTATCAGCCAGGGCGCCGCCATCCTGATGGAGCAACTGGACCTGTTCAACCAGTTGGGCAAGCCAAAGCCGGCGATGGTCGAGAGGGGCCTCGGTATGGGGGCTGCCCTATCCCCCGATCGCTACAACACGCCTATAGAGGACCTCAGCCTCTCAGTCCGCGCCTACAACTGCCTCAAGCGCAGCGGCCTCATGACGGTGGGGCAGGTTCTGGAGAAGAGCGAGGATGAGCTGCTGGCCCTGCGCAACTTCGGCCGCAAGTCCTACGACGAGCTGAGGAGTAAGCTGATTCAGATGGAATTCCTCCAGCCCGAGCTCCCGGAGGAAGAAGAAGCGCTGGCTCCCAGCTTCGATGAGGAGGAAGAGGACGAGTCCCTGAGCACCCTCGGTGCTGCCCTCCTCCAGGCACTTCGCAAGGCGGGTGAAGACACCACCGAGATCGGCGAACAGGGGGAGAAGGAAGAGGAATAGCCGCGGCGCTTCCCCTCGCAGGGAAGGGCCCCGGCTGTGCACAAGACTATGAGACATCGAATCGCAGGTCGCAGGCTAGGCAGGTCCACCTCACAGCGACGGGCCCTCTTCCGTGGCCTGGTCACAGACCTCCTTCGCTACGAGAAGATCCGCACCACCGAGGCCAAGGCCAAGGAGGTGCGCGGCCTCTCGGAGAAGATGATTACCTTGGGCAAGGACGGCAGCCTTCATGCCCGCCGCCAGGCCCTCCGTTTCATCACCGACCCCGCCGTGGTCAAGAAGGTGTTCGACGATCTCGGCCCCCGCTACGCCGACCGTAATGGAGGCTACACCCGTATCGTCAAGCTGGGCCGTCGTTGGGGCGACGGCGCCGCCGTGGCCCAGCTCGAGCTGGTCGAGGCGAAGACCTAGGCCTCAGCCTGACGCCCGATTAGAAGGGGGAAGGCCATCTACAGGGGTTCGGGCCCGCCCAGCGACGGGCAAGCCCGCCAAGAGATGGCAGCGAAACGCCAACCGACCGAGGGCAAGACACGACGAATCGCCCTCGTGCTGGAATACGATGGTAGCCGCTACGGCGGCTCGCAGATTCAAAAGAACGCCCTTACCATCCAGGGAGAGCTGGAAAGGGCGGTAAGAAGGCTCACCGCCGAGAAGGTCAGGGTCGCCTTTGCCGGGCGTACCGACGCCGGTGTCCATGCCCGCGGTCAAGTGGCCTCCTTCCTGACGGGGGCCCCCTATGACGTCGAGGTCTTCGTCAGGGGCCTCAACCGTTGGCTGCCCGACGACATCGCCGTCCGGCGGGCCCTGGAGGTGCCGCAGGCCTTCGACGTCCGGCGGCGGGCGCGCAGGCGGGGCTACCGCTACCTGATCTATAATAGTCCGGTGCCATCGCCCTTGTCGCGAAACAGGGCCTGGCACATAGCAGAGCCCCTCGATGTGGGGGCCATGGCGCGGGCGGCGGCCTGTCTCGTAGGCAGGCACGATTTCGCCGCCTTTGCCGGGAGCCTGGCGAACCCGGTGGCCAGCACCGTTCGCACCGTCTACGGATTCGCGGTCCGGAGGCGGGGGCGCCTGGTCATCTTCGAGGTGGAGGCCGACGCCTTTCTGCCTCACCAGGTGCGGCGGACGGTGGGAGCCCTGGTGCAGGTGGGCGCGGGCCGGCAGGCGCCCGAGCAGTTCGAAGGCCTGCTGCGGGAGGCGCAGCCGGGGGCGGCCGGACCGGCGGCTCCGCCTCAGGGACTCTACCTGATGCGGGTCACCTATCCCGGCCTGGATATCGGCCAAGAGATAGAGATCGATGAAGACCTATAGCGTAAAGGCGAGAGAGATAATCCCCCAGTGGCACGTCGTCGATGCCGCCGACCAGCCCTTGGGCCGCCTGGCCTCGCGGGTCGCCTTCCTGTTGCGCGGAAAGCACAGGCCCAACTTCGTGCCCCACCTGGACATGCGCGACTTCGTGGTCGTCGTGAACGCCGAACGAATTCGCATCACCGGCAACAAGATGCGTCAGAAGACCTACTACCGGCACTCCATGTACCCGGGCGGCCTCAAGAGGACCAGCCTGGAGAAGATGATGGCCATTCACCCCACGCGCGTCATCGAGCACGCCGTGCGGGGCATGCTGCCCCACAACCGCCTGGGGGCCAGGCTCCGTCGTCACCTCAAGGTCTACGTTGGGCCCGACCATCCGCACGAGGCCCAGCTCAAGGCGCCGCAGAAGCAGGCCCCGCCCGCCCGCAGGCGGGTCAGGGCAGAGACGGCTGCCGAGGCCCCTCCCAAGGCGAGGAAGAAGGCAGCGACGAAGGCGCGGGCCGCCAAACCAAAAGAGAAAGCCAAACCAAAAGAGAAAGCCAAGCCGAAAGCCAAACCGAAGGCCAAGGCCAAGGCTAAGACTAAGACTAAGCCCAAAGACTAGAAACCGTCGGAGGAGGAAACCTCAGCTTGAACCAACAATACTACGCCGGCACGGGACGGAGAAAGACCTCAGTAGCGCGGGTGCGCCTGTATCCGGGCGCGGGGACCATCGTCGTTAACGGCAAGCCGCTGGAGGAGATCTTCAACCGTCCCACCCATCAGACGCTGATACTCAAGCCCCTGCGGGTGACCGAGAACCAGGACAAGTTCAACGCCCAGGTCAAGGTAGAGGGCGGTGGCATCAGCGGCTGGGCCGGCGCGATCGCCCACGGCATCGCCCGCGCCCTCGTCCGCGTCGACGAGAGCCTGAGGAAGCCGCTGCGCCAGGAGGGCCTCCTCACCCGCGACTCACGGGTCAAGGAGCGCAAGAAGTACGGCCTCAAGCGGGCCCGCAAGGCGCCTCAGTACACCAAGCGCTAACCTTCGCGCCTATCTGAAACGCGTAGGGTCGGGGCTCTGCACCCGACCCTATTGCTTCTCCATCGTCAGAGCTGCGGGTTTCAACCCGCGGATCGCTCCCCGGTCGCTCGCAAGATCACGTAGGGCGGGCTTTCCAGCCCGTCCTCGTTTCTCATTCCGCCGTCAGCCCATTTTGCCAATGTAGAGGAGGCCTGCCTACCGGCAGGCAGGCCTGTTCGCCACTGGAGGAGGGCTTTCCCCGACGCAAGGGGGTTTGGGGGATTTCCCCCAACCAACGGGACTAGGGTGGGTGGGTGGGACAACTTATCGTCGTCAAGCGCGTCCGCTTCAGCGTCGCACA
>CAZSRY010000017.1:0-16344 GCA_964609475.1 uncultured Dehalococcoidia bacterium | reverse complement strand
CGCTTCCCTGCGGCCCTTCCAGGCCGATCGGCATCAGGGTAGGGGGGCCGCAGATCACGATATGTGCGCCCATGGTGGTGAGCCCCCAGATGTCGGAGCGGGCGACGCGGCTGTGGGTGATGTCGCCGACGATGGCAACTTTCCGTCCCCGCACGTCACCGAGGTGGGAACGGATGGTGAACAGGTCGAGAAGGCCCTGCGTGGGGTGGGCGTGCCAGCCGTCGCCGGCGTTGATGACGCTGGCCCGCGTATGGCGGGCGGCCAGGTAGGGCGCGCCGGAGTACGAGTGGCGCATGACGAGGATGTCGGCGCCTATGGCCTGGAGGGTGAGCACGGTGTCGACCAGCGACTCGCCCTTGTTAACGCTGCTGGCGGAGGCCGTTATGTTGATGAGGTCGGCGCCCAGCACCTTGCCCGCCAGCTCGAACGAGGAGCGGGTGCGGGTGCTCGATTCGTAGAACAGCGTCACTACGGTGGTGCCCCTGAGGGTGGGCACGCGGGCGATCTGCCGCGCCAGCACCTCCTTCATGGCGCCGGCGGTCTCCATGACCAGCTCGATCTCCTCGGGGGAGAAGTCGTCGAGGTCCAGCACGTGGCTGTGCTGCCAGGTGCCGGGAGCGGGGCGTGGCAGGATCGCCGGCGGGGGCTCGCGGGTTAGGGTGGCTGCGCCGCCGGGGCGCTCTCTCTTCTCTGGGGTATCAGTAGACATGGCTATTCGCCCTCCCCGGTGATGATTACTACCTCGTCGCTACCGTCCGTCTCCAGCAACCGCACCTGCACGTCGTCCCGACGGGAGGTGGGTATGTTCTTCCCCACGTAGTCAGCGCGTATCGGCAGCTCGCGATGGCCGCGGTCCAGCAGCACCGCCAGCTGGATGCGCTCCGGACGACCGTAGTCGATGAGGGCATCCAGGGCGGCGCGGATGCTGCGGCCTGTGTATAGGACGTCGTCCACGAGCACTACCCGCTTGCCGGCGATGTTGGTGGGGATATCGCTGGGCTTGATCTGGATGGTCGTCCCCACATCTGGAAGGTCATCCCGATAGAGGCCGATGTCCAGGGCTCCCACGGGTACCGTCTCTCGCTCAAACTCGGCGATGCCGTTGGCGATCCGCTCCGCCAATGGCACGCCGCGAGTCTGCATACCCACGAAAACCAGGTCTTGGCAGCCGCGGTTGTTCTCCACGACCTCGTGCGCGATGCGCATGATGGCGCGACGCACGTCATCCGATGACATAATGACGGTTTCAGCCATACAAAAACCCCTCGCCGGCCGACCAGCGAGAGGCTGTCTCCTTCCTTGACTTCGTATTCAGTTCTGGGGCCTGCAAGCCCACTTCTACTATGCCCTTCCCGGCCTCACTGGACCGGACTTAAAGGTTCGCCTGATCCGCTACTGGCAGCATTATAGCAGTCGCTTTAATACTCTGCAAGCACCGGGGGCGGGTTTTTCGGACAATGGCGGAATATTCTTGCCGCGACGGCGTTTGAATATGTGCCCCGCGAAGGCGGAGCGCGGTGGACTGTAGGCGTCTGTGAGTCTAGCGTAGGTCTTGACAAAAAGCCTCCGCTAATGTACGAAGGATATAGGGGTATTCCCTACACCGCCTTTGTGGGGGTTGAGTCGGGCTGGGGAAGGCGTCGAGCGGTGGGAGAGGGCGTATGCGCAGAGTCTGGCTTTCGCTGGCCGGCCTCATCAGCCGATATCCCCTTTGGGTGATGGCTGTCGCCGTTGTGGCGACGGCCGTTCTCGCCTTCGGCGTACCCCGCGTCCAGTTCAAGACAGGACAGGATGCCTTTCTTCCGGCCAGCTCAGAGGTATACCAGGAGAACCTTCGTTATCAGAATCAGTTTGGCGGCGACCCGATGCTGGTTCTCTTCGAAGGGGATATTCTGCGTCTCCTGTCGCCCCCCAACATCGACACGCTCAGGCAGATAGAGGAGGAGCTCGCTGAGGACCCCCGTTACTTCTCTGTGGTGAGCCCCCTGACCGTGGTCCAGCTTGGACTGGAACAGATTAAGATACGGAGAGAGGCGACCCTCGCCCAGATGACGGAGGAGCAGGGACGTGCGGCTGCCGAGGCGCGGCAGAAGGTGGCGGCTGAGGGGGGCTCGCTCCAGGCGCAGGAAGAGGCCGCTGCGGCTGCCGGCGCCGCCGTCGTGGAAGAGCTGCTGGCGGAGCAGGGTGCCGACGCGCAGCGGTTCGCCCAGATAGGGGAGCTGTCGGTCGACAATCCAGAGGTCGTTGAGTTCGTTCTCTTCGACGCCGATGGCCAGGTGCGGCCGGAGGTGGCCGGCGTCATTCCCGACCGCTCCCATGGCCTGATGGTGATCCGTCTCGCCGGCAATATGTCGATGGACGAGCAGGCTGAGGCCGCCGGCGACGTCGCGGAGATGATCCGTGGTCAGTCGTTCCCGGGGCTGACGGTGTTGCCGTCGGGGCCGGCGATACTGATCAAAGAGATCAACGACACGATGCGCGACAGCCTGGTTAAGATGGCCACGCTCGCCATCGCGCTGATGATCATAGTCCTGTCGCTGGTCTTCCGTGCTGACTGGCGGCTCCTGTCCCTGCCCATCGTTCTCGTGGGCTGCGTGTGGGCGTTCGGCCTCATGGGGTTTCTGGCGCTGCCTCTGACGATGGTCACCATCTCGGGCCTGCCGATTCTCATAGGTCTGGGGGTGGACTTCGCCATTCAGTTCCACAGCCGTTTCGAGGAGGAGCTGCAAGGAGTGGCTGATGCCGCTCAGGCGTTGCGGGAGTCGCTGTCCCACATCGGCCCGGCGATAGGTATCGCCGTGCTGGCGGCGTCGGCGGGCTTCCTCGTGCTGCACATATCGCGCGTGCCCATGATTCGGGACTTCGGCTCCATGCTGACGGTGGGGACTGTCCTCCTCTTCCTGGCCGGCCTGCTCTTGCTGCACAGCGTCCTCTATATGAGGGACGGGGGTCGCGCCGGCGGCGGATCGGTCCTTGCCACGGCGAGGGGTCGCTTCAGGGTGGAGAATGTGGTCAGGACGATCACCACCAACACCATTGGCCGCGTGATGCCGGTGCTGGCCATCGGTCTTTTCGTCGTTCTCCTGGGGCTGTTCCTGGACCAGCGCATGACTGTCCAGACGGACCCGGAGCGCTTTATACCGCAGGACAGTCAGGTGCTGAACGATCTGTATTACATTCGCGATACCGGAGGGACCACCAGCGAGTTGGGCATATTCGTGGAGGCGGATGACGTGCTGAGGCCGGATGTGCTGGCCTGGATGCTGGAGTTCCAGGAGAGTCAGCTGGCCGAGCATTCAGAGCTGCTGCGGGCCGATAGCCTCGTGTCCCTGCTGACGGCAGGCGACGGCTCGCTGCCTTCGCCGGAGGAGGCGGAGCAGATGCTCGAGGTCGTGCCGCCCGGCATCCTGAGCTCCCTGATCAGCCCCGATCACACGAAGGCGAGCATCATCTTCAGCATCGGTGACGTGTCACTGAACGATCGCCGTGACCTGGTCAGGGAGATGAAGACCAGTGTCATGCCGCCGCCGGGGGTCTCGACTGGGGCCGGCGGCCTCTCGGTTATCGGCGCAGAGACGACGGCCGTTCTGTCCCAGAACCGCGGGCTCATGACTGTCGCCGCCCTGGGCGCCATCGCCTTGGGGCTGTTGGTCATCTATCGCAATCCGGCGAAGGCGGTGCTACCGGTCCTGCCCATCGTGCTGGCGCTGAGCGGCTCGTCGGTCATCCTCTATCTGCTGGGGATAGAGCTCAACCCGCTGACGTCGGTCTCCGGGCCGCTGATCATCGCCATGGGGACGGAGTTCACGGTGCTGCTGATGTCGCGCTACTTCGAGGAGAGGGAGAACGGGCACGCGCCGCGGGAGGCTATGGACATCGCCTCTCTGCGGATAGGGCGGGCCATCACCGCCTCCGGCCTTACGGTGATAGGGGGATTCGCCGCCCTCGCCTTCTCGAACTTCCCGCTCCTGGAGAGCTTCGGCAAGGTTACGGTCCTCAACATGGGCCTGTGTCTCATAGCGACCCTGGTGGTCCTGCCGCCGCTGCTGGTGTGGCTTGACGAGGAGACCGGACTGGTGGCGGTGAAGGAGGAGCTCCAGGCGGTGGAGTGACCTGCCCAGGATATGGCGAAGCCAGAGTGCCACCCCGAGGCGGGGTGGCACTTGTATTCCCCGAATTCGACGATAGCCTCTAGGGGGCCTCCAGGCCGTGCTCCTCCAGCAGGGCCACGTCTGACAGGAGCGCCTCTGTCGGCCCGTCGGCGACCACCCGTCCCTCGTCCAGAATGACCGTGCGGGGAAACAGGTCGCGCACCAGGTGCATGTCGTGGGTGCAGGCGATTATCGTCTGCGGCAGCTCTTGCAGCAGGTTGATGAGGCTGCGTCGCGCCCGCGGGTCCAGCCCCAGGGAGGGCTCGTCTACGGCCAGGATGGCGGGCTTCATGGAGAGCACGGTGGCGATGGCGACCCGCTTGCGCTCGCCCAGGCTGAGGCGATGAGGCATCCGTTCCTCCAGCCCGGACATGCCCACTTGCCTCAGGGCCTCGTCCACCCGCTGCCGCACCTCGTCCTCCGGCAGCCCCATGTAGAGGGGCCCGAACGCCACGTCCTCGAAGACGGTGGGCGAGAATAGCTGGTCGTCGGGATTCTGGAAGACGAGGCCTAGCAGCGCCCGCAGCTCCTCCTTGTGACCGTCCCTCAGCGGCCGACCCGTTATCTCGACCTCTCCCTGGCCCTCGAGGATGCCGTTCAGGTGGAGCAGGAGGGTGGACTTGCCGGCGCCGTTGGGGCCTACGATGGCTACCTTCTCCCCGCTGGCGATGGTCAGACTCACGCCCCGGAGGGCCCTCTGACCGTCCGGGTAGGAGAAGGAGAGGTTCCGTACGGCTACGGCGGTCTCAGTCGACGTTTGCATCTTATAGTCGAGCATACGCCTGTACCCCAACGAGAAGTAGCGCCAGCAGGGCCAGCAGCAGCCAGTCGGTCCGCGCCATGGCCCCCGTTGAGAGGAATCTCAGCTCGCCCCTGAAGCCGCGCGCCGTCATGGCGTCGTAGATGCGTTCGCTGCGCTCGTAGCTGCGCAGGAAGAGCGAGCCCACCATGTTTCCCAGCACCTTGGCCCGCCAGGTCAGGGAGCCGCCGCTCTGTCGACCGACCCTGGCGCTGCGTGAGTCGCGGGCCCGCATCAGGCGCATCGCCTCCTCGCCGATGACGAACAGGTAGCGGTACATGAACAGCACCGTGGCGACGATGATGCGGGGCACCCGCAGCCCCCTGAGGGCGCGCAGCAGATCGAGGGGGGGCGTGGTCGCCGTCAGGATCACCGCCGCGCCCACCGACAGCAACGACTTGGCCAGGACGGTGCCCAGCGCCGCCAGGCCGCTATCGGTGGCCTGCCAGGCGAAGACTGTGAATATCTCATCCCCCTCCTTGGTGAACAGGAGGGGGACCGCCACGAGCAGGAAGGGCAGCGCCAGGGCGGAGCGGCGCAGCACCAGCAGGGGCGGTAGACGGCCCAGGGCGACGGCGAGGGCCAGCACCAGCGCCAGCATGGCGAAGGCGGGCCAGTGGCCGTTGGGCGTCAGGGTGGCAGCGAAGATGAAGGCCAGCGTCCCCACGACCTTCGTTCGGGCGTCAAGGCGGTGGAGGGCGCTTTCGCCGGCCAGGTATCTCTCGCCCAGGGGAAGGCTGATTGACATAAGTTCCCTCGTCAGGGCGGGCTCTCGCCGCCGGCCCCCTGTGTTTCGTTCGACGCTGGGGCCGGGCGGCCGCCGAGGCGCTGCAGCCCGAAGGCCAGAGCAAAGGCGATGGCGGCGACGATAAGAACGCCGACGATACCGGCCAGTATGGTCGCCGCATCCTCGTTGTCTACCCAGGGGAAGGCGTAGTCGGCGATGATCTCGTAGGGGGCGTCCTCGGCCTCGTTTATGAACTCCTTGTCCTCGGCCACTCTCTCCAGCCCGTCGGGCTCGGAGGAGGCGAGGGGGCTGAACAGCGTTATCAGCAAAGCGATCGCCAGCCCAACGACGACGATGGTTATGACTCGACCTCTAGTCGGCCTCAACGGGAACCTCCTCTCTTGCCTGCAGGGGCAGGAGATCACTGCGGGTCGCCATGACGAAGGCGATGGCCGCTACCGTGATCAGCCCTTCGCCGATGCCGATGAGGGCGTGCACCCCCATCATCGCCGGCAGCACGACGTGCAGCGGCGAGGTGTCGGAGAGGGCGAGCTCGAAGGAGGCGCACAGGGCGGCGATCTGCACCGACAGCCAGGCGGCGGCGAAGGCGGCCGCGTAGCGCCAGGCCTGCCGGCCGCTGCCTATCGCCGTGACCACGCTGTATGTCGCCCAGCCGACAAGCACCGCCACTACGCCCATGTTAAAGATATTCGCGCCCAGGGCTGCCATGCCGCCGTCCTGAAAGATCAGCGCCTGCACCCCCACCACGGAGGCCATCACGATCATCGCCGCCCACGGCCCCAGAAGGATGGCGGCGAGGGCTCCGCCCACCATATGTCCCGACGTCCCTCCCGCTACCGGAAAGTTCATCATCTGGGCGGCGAAGATGAAGGCCGCCATCACCCCCATGAGGGGGACGAGCCTCTCTTGGAGCTTGCGGTTCGTCTGCCTGACGGCGACGGCAAGGGCTATGCCGGCCACCGCAAAGCCGACGGCGGCGACGGGGGCGTTTATGAACCCGTCCGGGATGTGCATGCCCGCGGGCTCCACCACGGGAGGGGGTATGGGGTTGATGTATGCCATGGCTTCCTGCTCTCTCTCTAGCGGCCTAGCTGTCGGCCGTTACCCGCTTTCTCTCGCAGGCCTGGCAGAGGCCGAAGATGGCGAAATGGTCCATCTCGGCCCGGAATCCGTAGTCCTCCAGCAGGCGTCCGTTCAAGTCGTCCAGATACCCGTGATCGAGTGAGATCTCCGTGCCGCACTCCTTGCAGACCAGGTGATGGTGTGGATCGGGCATCGCCCACTCATAGCTGTGCTCGCCGCTCCCCATATCGGTCTCCGACACCAGGTGCAGCTCCTTGAGGGCGGCCATAGTGCGGTAGACCGTGGAGATGTCGACGTAGGGATAGGTCTCTCTGACCCGCTCCAGGATCTCGGCCGCCGTCAAGTGGCCGCCGCTGTGTCGGAGGGTGGAGAGGATGGTCAGGCGCTGGGGCGTCAGCCTGTGGCCCGACCCGCGGAGTAGCTTGGCCGTCTCTGCTTCGCAGCTCAAACGTTGGCTCCTGCAAAGAGATGCAGTTGCATGCTATAGCACCTGGCCCTGTCTGTCAATAGCCGCGGGCCCTATGTCGGGCGGATTATTCGCTACAGGCGGCTGCGCCGGAGACGCGGTTGCTCCGGCTTCGGGGATGGCGAAGGGCAGGAGGATTCGCAGGAGCTTGTTAGTGGGGGAGCGACTCCCTTATGTTCGCCGGTATCTGGCCGTACTCGCTCTCGAACCGCTCCAGATACTCGCTCCTGCCGTGCAGGAAGTTCTGGACCTTCTTCTCCAGCATCTGCTTGTCCGGGAACAGGGGGCCGGCTCTCATGTAGGCCAGGTTGGCCCTGTCGCATCTCACGGGGAAGTGATAGCCCAGGTGATCCGGCTCCGAGCTGAATATCATGAGGTTCCGCAGCACGTCGTTGTAGGCGCCCAGAGACTGCCGGAGCTCGACGTCGAACTCGTCCTGACCGATGGTGCCCGTGTTTGCGAGGTGGCACTTGATGTTGTTCCTCTTGATCACGTCGTGGAAGATCATGGCATGTTCCAGGCGGTCCCCCGCCACAAAGGGGTCGAGGAAGAAGGTGCGCCTGAACTGCCCGGCCTCCTCGGGGTTGCCGCCCGAGCTTTCGATCGACTCACCGTAGATGAGCTGCATCGTCATCTGTTCGGGGGTGAGCTTGGACAGCACGTTGACAAGGGGGTTTCTGGTAAGGATGATGAGGCTGTCAACCTTGTCTCCCCTGAGGCCTGGGCTTGCTATCTCCAGGTTGGTCCTTGCCACCACTGCTCTCCCGTTGGCGGTCAGGGACAGGTCGGTGAAGTTGGGGATGTAGGGGTACTTGCTGATAGCGACGTTCTCCAGGAAGGTATCCTTCGACTCCGCTGCCCTGAGTATCTCCGGCTGGCTTGCGTCCAGGCCCTCGGTCTTGACATAAAGGCCGCCCAGCTCAAAGGCGGCGCAGCTGCCGTCGAAGGCGAAGGTACCGCCGTCGTCGCCGATCATGTCCGAGGATTCCTTGGGCATCCTGGCCAGTCTTCGGCAGAGGCTGGTGGTCTTGCCGGTGGCCGTGGCCCCGCCGATGCCGGTGATGATCTCGATCAGCTCTGGTCTCTCCGTCTGGAAGTCGTAGACCCAGAGGCGGTCCCGCCTGGCGCCGGCGTGCAGGAATATGCCCGTCTTGTCGATGGCCTTCACTCGCCAGTTCTCGAACTGGAAGATGCCCTTCTTGCCCTCTCCCACGTAGGTGGTGTTGCGGCAGATCTTGACCTGCTCGCCCCTCTTTTCGCCCATGTACAGCCGGACCTGAATGTCCTTGTCCAGAAGGCCCTTCGTCTTGTTGGACTCGAATGCTTCGTCGGTGAAGTAGATTATGGTGTAGGTGGGGTCGTCAACGACCATGGGCAGCCCGCCGAACAGAAGCTTCAGGCCGTAGGCCAGTTGGGCGTGCGCCAGCGGTAGGAGAAACCTCGCCGAGACGCTGTCCTTGCCGTCCCCGACCATCACATCGAGTGACAGCAGCTTCTCGGAGGAGAGCGCCTGCACCGCCTGATGGGGCAGCGCCGCCTCCTCCTCGCCGAAGGGGCTATCGACGCTGTTCTTCGTATGGGGGGCCGACCTCGACATCGGCTCGGAGGTCGCGGCGACTGAACCCAACTGCGTCTCAATGACGCCGTCCTGCGTCAGGGCCAGCGCCTTTGCCTGATTGAGATCGAAGTTCTCGATCAGCCGGCCGCTTCGCTTGGCGTCATGGTAGATCTTTGCCGCTGCCTCTTTGAACGAGTTCTTAGCCATTCAACAGCCTCGACGGTTCAGGATGCGGCCAGACGGCCGCCGGCGCTCGAAAGCGTCAATCTACTCTATAGGCTGGACTGAGGAAAGATCAAGCTGCGGGTTCTCGACTGACGGGATGTTCAAGAGGGGCTGCTGCTCCCGTTCGGGGAGATTCGGTCAGTTCCGCACCGGGCCGTCCCACGGCGGCCTTCGCTCTAATGTCAGCCTCCCCCTGATGGTGCAGGCGTCGGCGCTGTCGACAGGGAGAAGCTCTGGGCCTCCCAGGCGCCAGCGGCGCTGTCGTCGTACTGGACGTCCACCTTACTGCTCAGCGTCTGGTAGCCGGGTGCCGATACCCGGAATGCGACGGTGCCGGCGGCGGGCACAGTCCCCGCTGCGGCATCAAACGCATAGATGCCGTCTGAGTTCGTCGTCGCCGTTCCGGTATTGCCCACCATGTCGTAGAAGGTGACCCGTGCCCCTGGTATGGGCTGGCCGCTCTGGCCATCTTGCACCGCTCCCCAGAGGCAGCCGCAGAGCACGAGGCCCAGGCTGCCGGTCAGGAGCACGATGCCCCACGCGCGAGGTCCCCCTATCCTCATCTTGATCGTCTCTTGGTATCTGTCGATGGTCGACAAAGGGTCTGATAAGCGATGTCGAGTGTTCGGCTACTGAACCGCGATGGAGCCTGTTCCGCAGGGTATCTCTGTGGAAGGGGTTGCGGGATTGCATCTGCCGTATGCTTCCCCCTGGCTGCTGGTGAGTGCTACGGATGACAGGGAGAGAGAGGTCGTACCGCGCGCGGCGGGTACGAACGTCACGCTGGCGATGACACCAGTGCTTGTGAACGTGTACGGCCCGAGGACATTTATGCAGGCTATGCTTGCCTCTCCACCCTGCGGGCCGGTGGCGGGATTCGAGTCGCCCTGGGGGAAGGCGGCTCCAGACATTGAACAGTCCCATCCACCTCCCAGGGCGACCTGGTTGGCGTCCGGGTTGTCGTCCAGGCTGGGCGCGGCCTGGTCCACCTCTGGAGCTCGGATAATCGTGTCATCGTAGCGTAGAGACAGTTGGAAGGCTGCCAGGGGCACTGGCGGGTTTGCCAGGATGATGTCGACACGGAACGGCGACGAGGATAGCGATACGGCGCCGGAGGTCTGGACGCCGGCAGTGACCGGGTCCACGTCCAGGACTAGCTGGAAGCCTTCGAGTGATGGTGGGGATGGGCGATCGCCGGCGTAGTCGAGGGCGAAGCTCTGAATCTCCCAGACGCCCTGGTCGAAGTCATCGTACTGTACATCCCGTTGCACAGTGAGCGAGTGATAATCAGGCGCCGTCACCGTGTAGGTCACAGGCCCCTTGGCGGGGATCGGCTGGCCGTTGACAGCGTCGAAGGCATAGAGTCCGCCCGCCCCGGTGACCACCGTGCCTGTGCCGCCCGTGCTGTCCTGAAACGTTACCTGGGCGCCTACTATCGGTTGCCCCGTCTGGGCATCTGTCACCACTCCCCAGGCGCAGCCCACCAGCAGCAGTCCGAGGCTGGCCGCCGCCAGGGCCGTGAGGCAGGAAAGTCTAGTCGCTCTCATCATCACAGTCGTTGCCCTTCAGAAGTGTCGGTCAATGTTGAAAAAGATGCAGCGCCGGCCCTGAATAGGAAGGCGTCTACTCTCCAGCCATTATTATATCTCTTCCTGTCAAGGATTGACCCTATCTAGCGTATTGGGCCGCTCTCCCATTTGGGCCCACTGGAATCAAGAATAGGGCCGAACGATAGTTGACAGAGCCGCCCACAGGCTTATACTTACGCCGAGGGTAGGTTCAGCTGGCCGTTGAATCGATGATGGGGTCGGGGGACTGGATGTGCCCGCTGATCTACCGGTTCTGGGGCTGGATGACCTCCCCTCGAGTGGAGCGGTCTTCAGGTGGTTGTGCCTGACGACATAGTGAAGGGAGAACAGACCATGAATCAGAGCCCGGTGAGCTACGATGTGGACTACGCCGAGTCCTTGAATCGGCCCGCTGCTTTCTACAAGTGGATACTGGCCTTTCCGCACTATGTGATCCTGGGCATCTACCAGTGGATCGCCGTGATCTTTGCCATCGTTGCCTGGGTCGGCATCTACCGCGACGGCACCTATCCCCGCAATGCCTACGACTTCATCATGGGCTATCTGCGCTGGTGGGCGAGGACTTATGCCTATGCCCTGGACATGCGTGACGAGTACCCGCCCTTCGGTGACGAGGAGTACCCGGTTCGCATCGGTGTGCCGTATCCCGAGGGGCCGTTGCCGAAGGGGACGGTGATTCAGTTCCTGAAGGTCATTCCGGCGGCCATCATCGCCGGGGTCTTTGGCTTGTTCTACTTCCTGACCGTCATCTTCGCGGCGATCAACATCTTCCGTACCGGTCGCTATCCGGAGGGGCTGTTCCGCTTCGCGGTGGCGATGAATCGCTGGTGGCTTCACATCATGGCCTACGCCTTCGGCATGGTGACGGAGTATCCGCCCTTCAGCGTGGACACGAGCGGCGTCCAACTGCGCGTCGAGCCCACGGAGCCCGCCGAGGCGCCCAAGCCATCGGAGCCGCCGGAGTCGCCCAAGCCGCCGGAGTCGCCGGAGTCGGGTGGTGAGCCGGGAGCTGAGGGCTAGGCTCAGCGCCGCCGGCCGTTGAGGAGCCGGAGGAGCCCCGCGGTTCCCAGCAGGAGGGCACCACCGACCGCCGCTCCCGCGCCGGACACGGCGGCCGTTGTCATATGGGCATGTGGCTCACTGGAACCGCCGGGCCAGGCGACGGCCAGAAAGATTAGGACAACGAGTGTAGACAGGGGTCTCACAGGCATCGCGGCATATCCCTTCCTCCTCGCGAAGGCGCACCCGCCCGGCGGCGGAACAGGCCCCAAGCCGCTCTTCGCACTATCAGGGTATCGCTGCCACCAACGGTTCCGATTCTATCAGCACGGGCAGACTTGTCAAGCACGGAGCTTGGCATAGCGGATCGGGGAATCGCCCCCTGCCTATTGGGGAGTGCCCTTATTTCCATCTCTCATTCGGGGTAGGCCCTGAGGCAGAGCGAGGGCGCAACCGATAATTCCCACAGGGTGCCTGTATCCTCTAGCTACGTATGGCAGTTGGGGGGTGCAGACCTTTGATGCCCGCCCTGTGGCGGCGTGGCATCGTGTTGAAGATGGGATAGCGCATATGAAGGAAGACCCGAAAGCAGTCGGCCCCCACGGCGGACAGGCCCTTAACAAGGTACACAGGTCCTACTTTCGCGCCGCCAGGTGGAGCCGCATGGCAACGTGGGCCTTCTGGGTGATGGTGCTCGTCTTCCTGCTCTGGGCCCTGCCCTGGGTTCCTCTGGGCATGTCCACGGGCGACTACTCGCTGGAAGTGGTCCTCGGCCTTCTTCTCCTGGGGTGCTGCCCCGCCGTGACTGCCGTCGCCCTCCTGACTCGGGGCATGGCCGCGCAGCGCCGCGAGGCCCTGATAGCCTGGGCCTCCATCTACGACCGCGCCACAGGGCTGCGCAACCGCGACTACTTCCTGGAGCGTTTGGCGCTCCAGTGCCAGTTGGGACGGGAGCTGGCGGAATTCCGCGTGGGACTCATCCTCATAGACATGGAGGAGGTGCAGCAGGATGGGAAGGGGTCGCGATCACCAGATGACGCTGTCTTTCGCCTTATCGGCATGTCTGTAGCCAGCCAGATGCGGCCCAACGACCTTGTGGCGGCGATAGGAAGCACTGAGGTAGGGGTGCTCGTGTCAGTCGCTAACCCTGGTGTCTCGCAGGCCGTTGCTGAGCGAATCCGCGACACCCTGAATCGGAAGCTCGACGAGATGGCCGGCCTGCCGGGATGGAATCTGACGATCCGGATGGGGTCCGCCTCTCTGAACGACGCCCAATCTGACCCCGAAGCCCTTCTAGCGGCCGCTCGGAGGTCTTTCAAGGTTATCCGCAGGGCGCCGACCCAGACTCACGCCGCTTAGTCAATCGAAGCATATCCGGTGGGAGAACCCGTGACTCGTGCTGGGGCAGGACGCCGCACACTGCCGCCGGGTGGCCGGTTGCGCCTCATACGCGGATGTCTGGGCGGCGAAGGCTACCAGATGGCCGGCAGCAGGCGGTGGCGGACCCGCTCGGCGTAGTCTTTGTAGCCGTCGAGTTCGCCCTGTAGCGTCCTGTCCTCAAGCGCCGTCCGCAGGACGACGAGCAGCGCCGCCAGCCCGCCCGGGATGAGCGCCCACAGCGAGCCGAGCAGGAGCGGTGTTGCCAGATGGTGCATGATCGCCCCCACGTAGCCGGGATGGCGCACGTATTGGTAGGGCCCGCCGGTGGCGACGGTATGGCCGCGTTCTTTCTGGATGCGAACGACCGCCGAGAAGAACTTGTTCGACGCCATTGCCCAGGAGGTTAGGAGGGCTCCCAACGCCGCAACGGCCAGGCCGGCGATCTGGAGCAGGAGCGGGATCTCCCGCGACCAGCCGAAGCGCATGTCCAGGCCGGCCACCAGCCACAGGCCCATCAGGGCCCACACGGCGGCGAGGGGGGCGAGCACCTTGTCCCAGGCTTTGGTGCCCTCCCCAATCCTCGACCGTTCTGCTATCAGCCCTGGGTTGTTTGGCAAGATGATCAGGACGTCGATCGCCAGCATGCCCAGGTAGAGGCCGGTATAGAGCCAGGCCATCACCCAGTCCGGGCGGCCTGAGGAGGCGATCAGGATAGCGACCATGATCAGTATGGAGAGGCCGTTCCTGATCAGCCATTTCAAGAGGGCGCTGGTCGTGGCGGGTCTTTCGTTTGGCCCTTCTGGGGGCGTGTTGGTGTTCAACTCTTCTCCCATAGATGGACCTCTCGCCAAGGTCGAGAGCCACCCGGCGACTTAGGATGGGCCGCAGGTCTTTGCGGAAACGGTACAAAAACGAAAGCCCTGGGGGTGTGAACCCTCACGGCCTGCGCTGACCATGAAACCGCCTGAGTCGGCGGGTGATCTCTTTGGCTCCCCGAGCAGGACTCGAACCTGCAACCTAGCGGTTAACAGCCGCCCGCTCTACCGATTGAGCTATCGGGGAGCGCAACTACGGAACTGAGCCGGCTGCTAGGCAGCCATAGCTCTCTTGGCCATCTCCCATGTCTATGGCTGCCGAGCCAGGGCTCGAACCTGGACTAAGGGATCCAAAGTCCCTGGTGCTACCATTACACTACTCGGCAGCGGTTCTGAAAAGCCCCGCCCTGTGCCGCGGGCGTCGGGAGATGGGCTCCGACACACTAATCAAGGCGGGCAATTGTCTTCCCGCCTTGGCTTGGGAACGCCAGGTGGTGCCGAAGGCCGGGTTCGAACCGGCACGAGGGTCGCCCCTCAACAGTTTTTGAGACTGTCGCGTCTACCTATTCCGCCACTTCGGCTCTGGAGCGGAAGACGAGATTCGAACTCGCGACCCCCTCCTTGGCAAGGAGGTGCTCTACCGCTGAGCTACTTCCGCTCACCAACACTCGCCCCACAGCCCGCCAGCAGGCAGGCCCTGCGGCGCATCCCTCATTATAGTCGACAGATCAAGGCTCGACAAGCGCCCCGCGCCGTCGGAACAGAAAGGCCCAGACCCTGAAACGAAGCCCCTTCTCATTCGTTAGTAGTATGGATAGCGCTAGTTACGGACGTTTGGTCCCAGGAAAGGATAGGCAGGTGGAAAAGAGAGACTACTACCGGTTGCTGAGAGTCTGTTCCCACGACGACGCCAGAGCCATTGACAAAGCCTACTGGAGCCTGGCCCACACCTATCACAAGAGGCTTCCTGTGAGCTTCACGGCCGCCCGCAGGCTGGAGCGCCTCAACGAGGCCTACGAGACCCTGGGAATCCCCGACAATAGGCGCGCCTACGACCGCGAGAGAAAGGGCGACGACGAGAGGCGACCCGGCGGGCTCTTCGGCCTCTTCGGCCTCTTCTCCCGCCTCCTCTCCTGCGCCTAGACGAGAGGCGCCGCCGATAACCCCCTCCTATCGACCCTTGTAGACGGGCTTCCGCTTCTCGACGAAGGCCAGCGGGCCCTCCCGCGCGTCCTCCGTCCTATGGACCATCATCGAGAACAGCGACTCCATCCGCATCCCATCGATAAGCGGCAGGTCAAGCCCCTTGAGGGCGGCCTCCTTGACAAAGCGCACTGACATCGGCGCGCTCTCGTTGATGCGCTGCGCCAGCTCCGCCGCCGCTGCCATCAGTTCCGATTGGGGCACCACCCGGTTCACGAGGCCGATGCGATACGCCTCCTGGGCGTCGATCCGTTCGCCGCTGAACATCATCTGCAGGGCGCTGCCCAGGGGCACTGTGCGCGGCAGGAGCTGGGTGCCCCCGTTGCCGGGGATGATCCCCCGCGTGGCCTCGGTCAGGGCGAAGGAGGCGTTCTCGGAGGCGATGCGGATGTCGCAGGCCAGCGCCAGCTCCAGACCGCCGGCGAGGCAGTAGCCGTTGACGGCGGCTATGACCGGCTTCCAGACCTCGAGCTGGCGCATCAGCACCGCCGGCGTCAGCTCCCAATAGGGATTCGAACTCCCTTGCTGGTGCCCGGCGCTCATCTCCTTCAGGTCGGCTCCGGCGGAGAAGGCCCTGTCGCCGGCCCCGGTGACGATCGCCGTGCGGGCGTCATTGTCGTCGCGGAACCTGGTCAGGGACTCCGCGAACAGGCGGCGCGCGTCCTGATTGATGGCGTTCATCGCCTCCGGCCGGTTGAGCGTTATGATGACCGTCTGGCCGCGCTTCTCGTAGAGGACGACAGGCATGGTATTCTCCTTTGGCTCGGTCTACGGGCACTCCCGCCGTCGAGAGCCGGTGGCCGGTGCTACCAGTTCTCGGCCAGCACCTCGAAGAAGGCCTTCGCGTGCTTGCAGGCGGGGCAGAGCTCCGGCGGCTCGGTGCCTGTGTGGACGTAGCCGCAGTTGCGGCACTTCCACTTGATCGGCTCGTCTTTCTTGAAGACCTTGCCCTCGCGGACGTTGGCCAGGAGCTCGTTGTAGCGCTTCTCGTGCTGTCGCTCCACGACGGAGACGGAGCGGAAGGTCTTGGCGACCTCCTGGAAGCCCTCCTCCTGGGCGGTCTTGGCGAAGGCGGGGTACATCTCAGAGTGCTCGTAGCGCTCGCCGGCGGCCGCCGCTTCCAGGTTCGCCGCCGTGTCGCCGATCACGCCGGCGGGGAAGGCCCACCGGATCTCGACCTCTCCGCCCTCCAGGTACTTGAAGAACTGCTTGGCGTGCTCCTTCTCGTTGTCGGCTGTCTCGAGGAAGATGTCGGCGATCTGCTCGTACCCCTCCTCTCGCGCCTGGCTGGCGAAGTAGGTATAGCGGTTTCGCGCCTGCGACTCGCC
>CAZSRY010000016.1:7731-16781 GCA_964609475.1 uncultured Dehalococcoidia bacterium | reverse complement strand
GGTCGACGTACTCTTGGGGCGGGTCCCAGGGCTCATGGGGATCGAATGAATCGACCAGCAAGAAGAACCTACCAGCCTTCTGATTCTCCTCCAGCCAGTCCATCGCCTCACGGAAGACACGCGGCGCCTGATAGTCCTCCTCCTCGCTTCGCCCTGCCTGGTTGGCAAGATAGGCTCGGACGTTGTTGCCCTGGAAGAACTTCATTCCCTCTAGCTCCTCTGGGACGTCCGGATTGAATACGGCCGTCACATCTTCGTCTCGCACCTGGATGGTTGAGCGGTACGGGTCGTTCTCCTGGCCTCGTACCCAAGAGAACTGGTTGAAGCCGCGGTGGAAGTTCATGGTCGGCATGAAGTAGTGAAGGGTATCGGTGACGAAACCGGTCTGAAAGCCTTCCTTCACCAGAACCTCCGACAGCGTGACCCTGTCCTCACGGATCGGCTCCCAGCCGGCCCACACAGATGCGGCGCCACTGCCTTTCCTTGGTTCCCGCTGGCGGAAGGGCCAGGTTCGCATGCCCGTATGCAGGGCACGGCGCATGGGGATGGTCGGTAGGGACTCCGGGAAGGCGTGAGTGAAGACGATGCTCTCCTGGGCCAGGGCGTCCATGGACGGTGTCTCGATCCAGTCGTTGCCGTAGCAGCCCACGTGGTCGGCGCGTAGGGTATCGAGGACGACGATGATGGCACTGGGTTTCGTTGGTTCGCGGGTGATACGGGTTGCAGCACCTGCGGAGGTAGAGGTCGACTGTGCCCTCGGCGTCTGTTGGCCAGGCGCCTCCTCGTCTCCTCCACAGGCCGCCAGGCCGACCGCTGCGGCTGCCGCCACCGTCGACTTGAGGAGCCTTCGCCTGGACAGTCGCTTCGACGCCATCTGTTGCCAGTAGCTCGTTCTTCCCATTATGCTCTTCCCCCCTTTCGTGGGATGATCTGCTCTCGGTGTCATGATGACATCCCATGGCATACTGTCGTCCTCGGCGGTTAGAATCAAGTTCCGCTGGTAACAGTGGCCTGGACGCTCATCGCTGGGGTTGACGTCGGTCACCGGCCCTTGCTACAATGCTGCTACAATCCTATATGGGCCGACAGGGGTGGCCCGAAGCCCGGATGCTAGGGCCCACCAGGGGGAAGCCGGTGAGAGTCCGGCGCTGTCGCGCAACTGTAAGTCGGCGCTGACCGACGAGCCAGGATACCCGCCCCTGTTCGATCCGAGTACCTTCGCGTGAAAGGGGGGCGGATACCCATGAGCGGTGCTACGTGAACGCAAGCCCTCGGACGCGAGTTCGGGGGTTTTTCGCGCCATATTCCCACTGGTTTCACTCTGGAGACACGTAGCGAAAGGGATTGCCATGCTTAGAAACGTGGTGAGCTTGGTGCTGGTGCTTGCCATCCTGCTCACAGTGGGCTCCCTGCTGGTAAGCGCCGCCCAGCCTGAGACGGAAGCGGCCAACGATGCTCTGGACTATGTCCGTACCCTTCAGAGTGCAGGTGGCGGCTTTCCTGCCTTCGGTACGGATTCGTCCGCCGGGGCCACCCTTGACGCCGTGTTCGCCTTCGCCGCTGCTGGCATCAACGCGAGGACGATAAGGAGCGGCGGCAATTCCCCCTTGGACTACCTGGAGGCTGAGGCCGCGGCCTACAGCGATGACCCCGGCGCTGCGGCCAAGCTGGTGCTCGGCCTGGTGGCGATGGAACAGGACCCGCGCGACTTCGCCTTCACCGACTTCCTGGCCAAGATGAACTCGAACTTCGATTCCGCAACCAAGAGCTACGGTGAGGATATCTTTGACCACGAGCTGTATATGCTGGCCCGGGCGAGCCTCCATCTGCCGCCACGGGCCGGCTCCGTGGACTATCTGAAGTCCAAGCAGACAGACGACGGCTGCTGGGAGTTCGGCGCTGGCTGGGGCTGCGACACCAACACTACGGCCCTGGCCATTGAGGCGCTGATAGCTGCCGGGGTCTCTCCCTCGGAGGGCGCTGTACAGGACGCCCTCGACTACCTGGCCGAGGCCCAGAATGACGACGGTGCCTGGCCCTATGACCCGCTGTCACCATGGGGCACCGACAGCGACGCCAACTCCACTGCGCTCGTCATCCAGGCGCTGGTGGCGGCTGGGGAGGACTCCGACGACTGGGACAAGGGGGGCACGACGCCCCTCCAAGCGCTGGTTGCTTTCCAGCTTGGGAGCGGTGCCTTGGAATGGCAACCCGGCTTTGGTGAGAACCCCCTGGCTACCTATCAGGCGGTGCCAGCGCTACTGCTGCAACCGTTTCCGGTTGCTACCATGACCCTTGAGGAAGAAGAGAAAACGGCAACCCCCAAGCCGACTAAGACGCCCACGGCAACAGTGACACCGATAACTAGTCCTACCGCCACGCCGCTGCTGCCCACAGCGGCCCCAACGGTGGTCGCTCAGCCGCTGTCCGCGGCCCCGACCTCTGAGGTGGCCGCGATCGCTATTGCGCCAACGGGCGAGGGGCTGTCGGCAGGCGAAGGGGATGGTGTGGCGGCTGCTAGCCTGATGACGTTCGTGCTCGCAGGTGGCGGCACCCTCATGGCGGCCGGCGGCCTGGCTCTTCGCATGAGGAGACGGTAGAGGGATGCTTTCGACGGCAAGGAGTGAGGCTGCGTCTGCGATGGCTTGCGGACAGGTGTCGGCTTCACGGGAGCAGTCGGCCCAAGAGGCAGCGGGCCCGCAGGCGAGGGCGTGGCTGGCCTGGCTGGCGGCAGCCTCTATTGCCGTCTTCCTGACCTCTAATCCCCTCTACCTTGCCACCGCCTGTCTGGTGGGGCTGGCGGTCTACGCCTCCGTTCCTAGTAGTGCCCGGCGACGGGCCTACGGTCTGATCATAAGGGTCGGCCTCTTCTTTGCCCTGCTCAGCATACCGTTCAACGTGCTGACGGGCAGCGCCGGTGCTACCGTACTCTTCGAGATCCCCAGGCTGACGTTCCCTGGCTGGTTGGGCGGTGTGACCCTGGGCGGCGAGGCAACTGCTGAGTCGCTGACGTACGCTGCGGGCCGCGCCCTGCGCCTGATGGCCCTCCTGCTCTTTATCGCCGCCTTCAACGTTGGGGTGGACCACTACCGGCTTCTGCGCCTGATGCCCCCTGCCCTCAAGCAGATGGGTGTGGTAATGACGGTGTCGGTGCTGCTGATACCACAGGCATTGGGTCAGGCACGGGCGATGGCGGAGGCACAGCGATTGCGGGGCCGGCGGCTGCGTGGCCTCAGGAGCCTTGCCGGTCTCACGGTGCCGCTGCTGGCGGGCGCCCTGGAGCGTTCTATCGAGCGGGCGGAATCGCTGGATGCTCGCGGCTTCGGCAGCCTGGCACCGTCTGGGAAGAGAACGAGTCGCTGGGTCGCCCTTCTATCGGTTGGGGGTCTCGGCCTGGTGGCGTGTGGGGCGTTCGGCTGCTTCTACTACGACGGCTCGCCTCTCCCGGCCATTGCGGTGATGGCTGCTGGAGTGGTCTCCATAGCCTTCGCCGTTCACGCACAGGGGCGGGGGCTCGACAGCAGCCGTTACTCGCAGGAGTCGTGGACCTGGCCCGATGGCTGGGTGGTGGGTTGCTCGCTGCTTTCAATGGCGCTGCTGATCGGGCTGCGGGCCCTGGGAACAGGCGATGCCACCTACATCCCTTACCCGAGCCTGACGGCGCCCGCCTTCCATCCCTTGGGGGCGCTCGCCTTCCTGCTTCTGCTCGCGCCGGTGCTGGCTACTATCGCTCTGAACGGAAAAGGGCGGGAGAACGAGGATGATTGAGATCGAGGGCCTGGCCTTCGCCTACCCGAAGGCGGCTGCCCCCGTTTTGCGGGGGGTCAACGTGTCCATCCGCGAGGGCGAGGCGATGCTGGTTGTCGGGCCGTCCGGCGGCGGCAAGTCGACGCTTCTGCGCTGCCTGAACGGCCTGGTGCCCCACTTCCACGGGGGAACCTTCGTTGGAACGGTGGTGGTGGACGGCCTCGACACGCTGAGCCATCAGCCGCGAGACCTGGCGCGCAAGGTCGGATTGGTGTTCCAGGACCCGGAGAGTCAGTTCATGGCGGACGTTGTCGAGGATGAGCTCGCTTTCGGGATGGAGAACATGGGGGTGCCACGGCTGACGATGCGAAAACGGGTGGAGGAGGTGCTGGACGTTCTTGGCATTGCCCACCTGCGAAGACGGCGGCTCGATACCCTCTCCGGCGGCGAGCTCCAGCGTGTGGCCATCGGCGCTGTACTGACGGTGCAACCGAAGGTGCTCGTCCTCGACGAGCCGACGTCTCAACTCGACCCACAGGCCGCCGAGGAGGTGCTGACGGCGGTGCAGCGGCTGAATAGCGACCTGGGGCTCACCATCGTAATGGCGGAGCATCGCCTGGAGCGGGTGGTGCAGCATGTGGACCGCGTGCTGTACATGCCAGGCGACGGCTCGGTCATCCCCTATGAGGTGCGGGAGGCCATGGCGACGCTGCCGCTGGCCCCCCCCGTCGCTCGCCTCGGCCGGGCGCTGGGCTGGACGCCGTTGCCGCTATCGGTGCGGGAGGGCAGGCGATTCGTGGGGCGCTCAGCTCCGCCGCCGCCCGCTGAGAGCGCTGAACCAGCGCACAACGAAGCAAGCATCATCATCGAGGGAGTGCATCTCTCCTACGGCGAGGGCGATGTGATAAGAGGCGTCTCCCTTCGGGCCTTCGCTGGCCAGGTGCTGGCCCTCATGGGCAGGAACGGCGCTGGAAAAACCAGCCTGCTGCGGTCGCTGGTCGGGCTGCTGTCGTCTCGGAAGGGGAGGGTTCGCGTTCTCGACCACGACGTTGCCGCCACCAGCACGGAGGAGCTGACCCGCCGCGTGGCGCTGGTGCCGCAGGAACCGGCCTCGATCCTGTTCCACGATACGGTTGAGGCCGAGATCGTTGACACGCTGCGCGGCACGGGACGCGAAGGCAGCGTTGAGGAGGCACTGGCTGAGTGGCGGCTGGAGGCGCTGCAGCGCACTCATCCCAGAGACCTGAGCGTCGGCGAGCGGCAGCGGGCAGCGCTGGCGGCCATGCTGGTCGGCCGGCCGGCGGTCATCCTTTTGGACGAGCCGACGCGAGGGATGGACTACGAGACCAAGAAGCTGCTCGTGGCGAACCTGCGCCGACGCTGCCAGGAGGGCTGTGCGGTCATCCTCGCCAGCCACGATGTCGAACTGGTGGGGAGATGCGCCCAGCGAGTGGTCCTGCTGGCGGAGGGTGAGGTAGTGGCGGAGGGCCCCACGCGCGAGGTGCTGACCGAGTCCCTTACCTTCAGCACCCAGGTGAACAGGCTCTTTGGCGGTCGCTATCTGACTGTGGAGGACGTGCTTGCTGCGAAAGGCTTGGAGAGGCTCCATGTTTCGACTTCGTGATGCCGAGAGAGGCGATCGGCTTCAGGCCATGTTCGCCCTAGCCCTGCTGATGATTGCCATGCTTGTCGTCTGGGCTGCGACGGGCCACGGGCGCGCCGTGGCTGACACGCCGAACCGAGCGGGCCTTGTCGTCACCTTCAGCGACGGCTACACCGTGAGCAAGTGCGTCGAGTTTGCTGAGACCGAGATCAGCGGCGCGGAACTGCTGGAGCGCATCGGCCTTCCGGTCGTCTCCTCCGGTGGCTCGGCGATGGGGGCCGCCGTGTGCAAGATCGGCGATGAAGGCTGCGACAACCCCAACGACTGCTTCTGTCGGTGTCAGGGCGCGGACTGTCAGTACTGGGCCTACTACACCCTGGAAGACGGCCAGTGGAAGTACTCCGGCGTCGGGGCATCGGTGAGGAAGATCCACGCTGGCGATGTGGACGGCTGGGCATGGGGGGCTGGGAAGGTGGGGGAGGGAGCGGCACCGCAGCCGCGCACGTTCCAGGAGATATGCCCCCCGCTGACCACGCCACCACCACCCCAGCCACCCCCGCCGACCATAGAGGCGGACGCGCCTCCCGCTGTTGAGAGCCCGGTTGTCGAGGCAACCCAAACAGCAGACCCGGCAACGAGTCCACAGCCATCGGCAGGTGAGCCGACGTCGCAGCCAGTGGTGGCGCAGGTACTGCCCGCGCAAGCTGCATCGGAGGAGGCGCAACCGAAGACGGCGGAGGAGGAGGACGAAGGGTCCGGCTTCCCGGCGCAGCTTATCGTCTTCGCTGGGCTGGCGGTGGCGCTGACGGCGGCAGCGGTGGTTCTGGCAAGGAGGCGGGCCCGTGGCTAGAGAGGCAACCCTGCCCCGGAGACCCCTAGCAGCGGTCGGCGCCGGTCGTGGCCTCAGCGTGCACCTGTGGTCGGGCCTGACACTGGCAGTCATCAGCCTGGTGGGACTGTCGGCGTTTCTCTATCCTCTGTTCCTTGCGGAGGCGCCGAGCGAGGGGACACTGGCCAGCCCGCACTCGGACGACGCGCCGCTGATCTTTGGGCTGGTGCTGGCCCTGACGCTGCTGCTCTTTGTACTTGAGCTGGCCCGACAGGGCATGAACGCCAAGACAGCCTCGGCGCTGGCTACGCTGATGATGATCGCGGCGGCGCTCCGCATCCCCACTCTGCCCGCGGGAGCGACGGCATTCCTCTTCGCGATCATCATGGGCGGGTACGCCTTTGGTCCTCGATTCGGCTTTCTCTTGGGGGCGGGCGCGCTCTTCGTCTCGGCGTTCGCCATCGGTGGATTCGGGCCGTGGATGCCATTCCAGATCTTTGTATCTGGCTGGGTGGGGATGACTGCCGGCTGGCTGGGCGCGCTGCGAAATAGGCTTGGCGGGCATCGTCTGCTGGAGATCATGGCCCTGGCAGCCTTCGGTGTCGCCTGGGGTTTTCTATTCGGAGCAGTGATGAACCTGTGGTTCTGGCCGGTCGTGGCTATTGGGGAAGGCGTCTCCTGGCAGCCCGGTCAGGGCGTGCTGGAGATGCTGCGGCACTACTGGTCCTTCTATCTGCTGACGTCGGCGGGCTGGGACACCTGGCGGGCCATCGCCAACGTAGTCCTCATCCTGGCGCTGGGACGGCCGGTTCTTGACGTGCTGGTACGTTTCCGCGACCGCTTCCAGGTTGAGATGGGCTGAGGTACTCCGGCGACCGCCTAGGACATCTGATGCAGGGCGTGCTCCACGCCTGCTTCTTCAAGTAGCACCCGCGCCCGCTCGGCCTCGCTCCAGTCGAGCCGGAGGGCGATCCCACAATCGCTCGAGAACTGGCGCGGCGTGGGGATGAGCTTCACGGACAGCCCGGCGTGTTTGAGCGCCCTTTCCGCGTGGAAGGCCGCCGAGTTGGTGTAGAACAGGAATACCCCCTTCATTAGCCCTTCGCTATCTCCCGCACGCTCTCGATCGTCCTTTGGATCTCGTCCATCGTCGTGAACATTCCCGGCGCCAACCTCACCGTGCCCTCGGGAAAGGTGCCGATCGTTCGATGAGCGGCGGGCGCGCAGTGCAGACCCACGCGACAGAGCACACCGAACTCCTCGTCCAGCCGCTGGCCGATCTCTGATACGCGGCGCCCGGCAACTGTGAACGAGATCACTGCCGTTCGCCGTCTCGCGTCAGCGGGGCCGTAGATCGTCAGGCCGGGAACATCGGCCAGCCCTTCGATCAAGGCGCGTGTCATCGCCGTCTCGTCCGCCCGAATCGACTCGACGCCGCGCTGGGCTACGAAGCGAATGCCCGCCGCCAACCCGGCGATGCCGACGCCGTTGGGGGTGCCGGCCTCATACCTATCGGGCAGGTCGTCCGGTTGCTCCTGGTGCTGGGAGCGGCTACCCGTGCCGCCGCGCACCAGCGGCTTCAGCTCTGCCACATTCACGCCCTCGCCGATGATGAGCCCGCCCGTGCCCGGTGGCCCCAGCAGTCCCTTATGGCCGGTGAACGCCAGAAGGTCGATTTTCTGGGCCTGCATGTCGATGGGCAGGACGCCCGCCGTCTGTGCTGCATCGACCAGAAGCAGGCCCCCAGCGGCGTGAGCCATGTCGGCCGCCTCCTCCACAGGCAGTATCGTCCCCACCACGTTGCTGGCGTGATTGAGGACCACCAGACGGGTCCTGGGGGCGATAGCGCGCTCAATTTCGGACGGATCAAGCGACCCGTCCGGGGCACAGGACACCACGGCTAGTTGTACTCCCTGGCGCTCCAGAGCCCGCAGTGGGCGCATCACTGAGTTGTGCTCTATCCCGCTGCAGACGACGCGGTCGCCGGCGCGCAGCAGTCCCCGCAGTGCCACGTTCAGAGCATGAGTGGCGTTGAGCGTGAAGATGACACGCAAAGGGTTTACCACGTTGAAAAGATCGGCCGCCGCCTGGCGGGCGCTGAATACGATCCTACCGGCCTCGACGGAGAGGCGGTGCCCGGAGCGGCCAGGGTTGCCCCCGGCCAGCTCCAGGAATTCGCTCATGGCCCGCAGGACTTCCGGCGGCTTGGGCCAGGAGGTCGCAGCGTTGTCTAGGTAGATCACTTTCTAAGCACCAGTCGGAAGCCGCCCTCGGGGCGCTCCTCTACATCTACTGACCAGCCGTTGGCCTGCGCAATGCGGGCGCAGTTGTCGCGGGAGGTGGCCGTGTCTACCAGTACCTCGATAGCGCCGGATTTCAGCCTTAGAACCGCCTGTCTGGTCATCATAGCGGGCTGCGGACAGGAAAGCCCACTGGCGTCCACAGTTTCCATCTCAGCCATATCACACCTCCTCTAGGCTGTCTTTGGCTCGCGCATCGTCAGGCCGATGATGACACAGACGATCAGGCCAAAGACGACGGCCGCTGGCCCGTACACACCGTGTCCGGCCGGCGAGCTGGCGAGGGTAAAGGTATGGGCGAAGCCGGCGCCGAATATCATCCCCAGGCCAAACATGGCAGCATCCCCATCGCCCTCGCCGGAAAGGATGAGCTGCCTGCCCGGGCAGCCGCCGGCCAGGGTGAAGGCCAGGCCAGCCAATACCATGCCGCTGAAGTTCCACAGGTGCTCGGTATGGGCGACGGGCTGGCCGTCGAAGCCGGCGCTGAACTGTCCCAGCGCCGCGTTGGTGACGAAGGCGGCGGCGATCAGGGCCAGGATGCCGCTGAGCAGGTGCGTGTCGCGCATGAGGA
>CAZSRY010000016.1:0-7631 GCA_964609475.1 uncultured Dehalococcoidia bacterium | reverse complement strand
GCCCGCCAGGGGCAGCCCAGGAAGACCAGCGCCCCGATCATGGCGAACATGCCCAGCAGGAAGCGGACAATGGGCGCCGAGCCTGTGCGGGGCTTGAACTCCCGGAAGACCAGCGCCGCGACAAGCGAGCCGAGCACCATCCCGATGATCTCCGGGCGTATGTACTGGACGACTCCAGCGCGATGCAGGCCCAACGCTCCGGCGATGTCGCGATTGAAGCAGGCCACGCAGATGCCCATGTTGCCGGGATTGCCGGCCTTCACCAGTACCGGCGCCAGGACGCCGATAAAGATGCCAGTGGCGATGACGCCCCAGCGAGAGGCGAAGAAGCGGTGAACGAAGATCACGAATGACTCCTTTCGTCGTCGATATCTGGCCGCGCTCAGCCCTGCCTGATGGAGGCAGTCAAGGTCGGCGACGTCGGGAGCCTGCGGGAATCTAGCGGGGCTTTGCAGGGGCGACGCGCCGGCATAGCTGTCGGGCTAGCGCGGACACTCGGCTTAGCTGATGCAGCCCGTGCATCGTTCCGCAGACGAATCAGGTCCTGCGCTGGAACAGAGCCATGGCGTCACCCCCTTTCCCGTAGAATCGATTATGAAGCTCTATTCTCAGTATCGCCTGAAGCCTCGATATTGCGCAAGGTTGGTCCGTTTTCCCATGGCTGCTGCGTTGCGGGAACCTTTTGCGTCTCTCAGCCGTCTCCTAGAACAGACAATTCGGGAGGTGAACCATGAAACGCTCAAGAAGGCTGGTCATAACCCTCGCGCTCACCGGCGTTCTGCTCGCGGTGCTAGTGCCTGCCTGTTCTAGCCCTGTGTCGAAGGCCGATGGCTACGTGGCCCTGGTGCCCAGCATCCTACGTTCGGGCGAGAGCGAGACCGTCTCCCTCACCCTGTTTAGCGGCGACAAACTGGCGTCGGGCATGGTGGAGGTAGCGCTGTTGCAGAGCGGCCGCGAGTTGCTCAAGGAGAGCGCCGATGTCGACGGTAAGGGCACCATCCGTTTCCAGGTGCCGACGCTCCCCGAGGGAGACTACGAACTGGAGGTGCGCGGCGAGGGCTTCTCCGACAAAGCCAACGTGCGTGTGCAGGAAGGGTCGCTCCTCTTCCTGGAGACGGATAAGCCTATCTATAAGCCCGGCCAGACCCTTCACGTGAGGGTCATCTCCCTCGACTCAGAGCTGAAGCCCGTTCAGCTCGACGCCACTGTAGACATCCAAGACGCCAAGGGCATCAAGATATTCAAGCAGAGCCTCCAGACCGACGAGTACGGGATGGCCACCCTCGATGTCCCTATCTCCGAGGAACCCAACCTCGGTGTCTGGAAGGTCACTGCCCAGGCGGGCGAACGAAGCACAGAGTTGGACGTGCGGGTCGAGGAGTACGTCCTGCCCAAGTACGAGGTCAAGGTCGATCTGTCGAAGGAATGGTTCCTGGTCGATGAGCCGATCGAAGGGAAGGTCGCCGCCGAGTACAGCTATGGCAAGCCCGTTCGGGGTGAGCTGAAAATCGTTGCCCAGCGCTATGTGGGCGAGTGGGAGGAGTTCGCCAGCTTCTCGACTGAGATCGACGGGGAAGCTGAGTTTGAACTGCCGGCGGTAGAGTACGTTGCCGGCGTCCCCGAGGCGCGAGGAATGGGCAACGTCACCCTGGAGATAACGGTCGAGGAGCGGGCCACAGGCTATGAGGAGAAGACAACCCGTCTCCTCACGGTGTCCGAGTCCCCACTCACCGTCCAGATCATCCCGGAGAGCAACGCCTTCAAGCCGTCGCTCCCCTTCACCTTCCTCATCATAACCGAGACACCGGACAACGAGCCGGTAGACGCCACGGTATCGGTTGAACTCACCTATTGGGGTGAGGACTTTGACACAGTCGAGACGGATGAGGAGGAGGTCGAGACCGAGAACGGGATGGCCCTCCTGGAGATAACTCCCCCTGAGGAGGCCGTCTCCCTGACGGCGGATGTCTACGCGGAGGACGCCTACTCCTGGGCGGCCCTGGACGCCGCTTACTCACCCTCCGGCAACTTCATCCACGTGGAGCAGGTCAGCGAAGGGACGTTGAAGGTCGGCGATGAGGTAAGGTTCAAGGTCCACTCCACGCGTGAGGCGGCCAACTTCTACTACGAGGTCGTCTCCCGCGGCAGGGTGGTCTTCACCGACTTCTCGGGGTCCAGCGACATCTCCTTCACAACGACGCCGCTGATGGCCCCCGCTTCCAGGCTGCTCGTCTACCAGATCCTGCCCAACAGCGAGGTCGCCGCCGATTACATCCCCTTTGATGTGGAAGGCGACTACCCCCACAGCGTCGAGGCGGCGTTCAGCGAGGAAGAGGTTGAGCCCGGCGATGCCCTGGACATCCTGGTGCAGACCGAGGGCCCGGCCAAGGTGGGGTTGGTCGTCGTCGACCGCTCCGTGTTCATCCTGGCTGAGAACCGCCTCAACCTTCAGCAGGTCTTCGACGAGCTGGAGAGGCTGTACATGGAGCCCCAGGTCGAGCTCCACGAGGCCTACCCCTACGAGGGCATCACCACCCGCGGCGCCCAGGAGACCTTCGAGGATGCCGGCCTGGTGGTGCTGAGCAACAAGAAGGTGCCCGAGGGGAAGGAGTACAAGAGCGAGTTCGGAGGTGTGGTTGGACTGGCTGAGGAGGAAATGGATATGAGGCAGGTCGATGGGGCCGTACCGGTACCGGCTTCCAAGGACACCAGCGCTGGTCTCGCCGAGGTGCAGCGGATTCGTCAGTACTTCCCCGAGACCTGGATCTGGGAGGAGCTAACGACCGACTCGGATGGAAAGGCGTCCCTGCCGGTCGAGGCGCCGGATAGCATCACCACCTGGGTACTCCACGCAGTCGCCCTGTCGCCGGATAAGGGCCTGGGTATAGCCGAGGGTGAGCTGACGGTTCTCCAACCCTTCTTCATCCAGGTCGACCTCCCTTACTCCGCCATCCGCGGCGAGGAGTTCCCCGTGAAGGTGGCCCTCTACAACTATCAGGACGAGCCGCAGGAGTTCCTGGTGGAGATGGAGGAGGCCGGCTGGTTCGACGCACTGGACGTTACCAGTACGTCGGTAACGGTTGAGGGCAACGACATCGGCGGCGTCGAGTTCATGATCCGGCCCACCGCTCTCGGTGTCCAGGACATCAAGGTCACCGCCCGCAGCGAGGAGGCTGCCGACGCGGTCATCAAGAACCTTAGCATCGTGCCCGAGGGCGTGGAGCGAGAGGTGGTTCAAAACGCCGTGCTCTCCGCCGGCAACTCAACGACCTTCGACACCTCAGTGCCGCCACTCGTCGTCGAGGGTTCGGCGCGGGCCTACCTGACCCTGACCGCCAGCTACCTCACGCAGACCATCGAGGGGCTGGATCAGCTACTACAGATGCCCTACGGCTGCGGCGAGCAGAACATGGTCCTTCTGGCGCCGGACATCTTCATCGCCCGCTACCTGAAGGAGACCAACCAGCTCAAGCCGGAGATCATGGCCAAGGCGGAGAAGCTGATGATCACCGGCTACCAGCGGGAGCTCACCTACAGGCGCAGCGACGGCAGCTTCTCGGCCTTCGGCGAGAGCGACGACGTAGGTAGCCTCTGGCTTACCGCCTTCGTGCTGAAGACGTTCTCTCAGGCCAAGGGGCTCATGTTCATCGATGAGGCCGTGCTGGACGAGGCCAAGGAGTGGATCACAGAGCAGCAGGCGTCGGACGGCTCATTCGAAGCGGTGGGATTCGTCCATCACGAGGACATGATGGGCGGTGTCTCAGGCAAGACGGCACTCACCGCCTACGTCGCCATCGCCCTGATGGAGGCGGGTGAGACCGCCAGCGCAGCGAAGGCGGTCGACTATCTGGAGGGAGCTCTCGACGATATCGATGACCCCTACACGATGGCGATCGTGACTTACGCCCTGGAGCTGGCGGAGAGCCCCTCCAGCGATGTGGCCCACGATAAGCTGATGGAGATGGCCGAGCAGGACGATGACGGCCTCCACTGGGGCAGCGACATAGTCCTGCTCGAAGAGGAAGAGCCAGAGCCGCTGCGGTTCCCTCCGTCTGAGATGCAGGCCAGCGCCGTCATCGAAGCGACTGCCTACGCCACCCTCGCCCTCAACCAGCACGGAGACCTGATCAACGGCGGCCAGGCCGCCCGATGGCTGGTGAGTCGCAGGAACGCCTACGGAGGCTTCGGGTCCACCCAGGACACCGTCGTGGCCCTGCAGGCGCTCACGGAACAGGCCATAGGCGCCGCGGCAGATGTGGACCTCACGGTTACCATCGACGCTGACGGCGAGACGGAGGAACTCACCATAGATTCAGACAACTTCGATGTGCTCCAAGTCGTGGAGGTGCCGGTCGACGCCCGGGTTGAGGTGCAGGCCGAGGGCAAGGGCGAGGTGGTTGTCCAGCAGGTGACGCGCTTCAACCTGCCGGCCGAGGAGGAGAAGGAGGGTGTCTTCAAGATCGATGTTGACTACGGCACAGCCCAGGTGGATGTCAACGACACCATCACTGTGGATGTCGGTATCGAGTTCAACCCGCCCATTCCCCTGAAGGCGGGCATGGTAGTCCTCGATGTCTCCATCCCCACCGGCTTCGAGCCTGTGCAGGAGTCAATAGAAGAGGCTGTCAGCGGAGACCCCAAGATGAAGCGCTACGATGTGGCCGGCCGTAAAGTCATCTTCTACATCCAGGACATGGACCCCGGCGAAAGCGTCTCATTCAGTTTCCAGGCCAGGGCCCTCTACCCCGTGCGGGCAAAGGGGGTTGTCTCCGAGGCCTATTCCTACTACAAGACTGAGTGGAGAGGGGAAACGCTCGGTGGAGACATCACCGTTTCCGGCGAAGAAGGAGGACAGTGACGGACAAACGGTGGTCTTGAACAGGGATGTTCAGAATCACGAAGAGCTATGGCAGTAGGGGCTGATTATCAGCCCCTACTGATTGTGATCGCAGACTCTGTCAACTAGAGCTACCGCAGCCAGCGCCTCCTAGCATACCGCCCGCCAGCAACAATAGCCACGACCGCCGCAGCCATGGCACCGGCCAGCACTGCATAGGCCTCGCCTGCCCGGCCAGAGTTCTCAGCCGGAGCGCCAGACTCAGCAGCGATAGCGGCTGGCGGGAGCTTCACGATGCCCCCAACCCCCGCTTTCGGTGTGTTAGTCGGGGTCGGCGTCGCCGTTGCGGTGGGTGTGGGCGTGGGCGTAGGAGGCACGCAGTTGTAGAAATCCAGGCCGCCCATGCTGCCGCCGGGCTCTTCGAGAGTCGCATCGTAGCACCAGTCGTAGTCAGGGTGCTCCAGCAGACCGGTGCCCGGCCCCGTGGGATACGTCTGCTCACGGTCGGTCCAGGGTGTCTGCGTGATATCCTCGCAGACAAGGTAGCGGCCAGGCAGCTTGTCGACGAAGATGTACTCGCCTTCGCTGCCGCTGGGGACGCGATCATTCTCCGTCCAGCCGCCTTCGCCGTCCTCTTCTAGGAGCACCATGGCAACGCCCTCGAGTGGCGAGTCGCCGTTGGGCCCGTCGCAGTCCAGGTCGTCGTACTTATGCCCACCGAAGCTGACACAGATGTAAATCTCGTAGAAAATCTCGTTGAAGATGTCCGGCAAGTCCGACGCATCCTCAACGCGGGTGTAATCTCCCGGCGGCCCCTTGGCGATGTCCTGGAGAAGCTCCTCGTCCAGCTCCTTGTCATTGCAGGATTCAGGCGGACCGAACTCATCCCCAACCCCAACTGTATAGACCGTGTCCGCTGCCCCGTGGAGCGCTGGGATGGCGTTGACTGTGTTCGCCCTTCGCTGGAGAGTGAGCGGGCACTCGTCTGGGGGCCAGGGAGGATATTCGGAGCTATCGAAGTTACGCCCGTTGGATAGCAGAACGACCACCTTTTCGGAGCCGTACGGTCCTCCATGCGTGTGGGCGTTCAGGTCCGCCGTGGCCAGGGTCAGCGCAGGTGCTACGTAGGTGTCACCTGAGGCTGTGATTCCCGCGATCGCTGACCTCACTGCCTCGGCGTCATCGCTGCCCAAGGGATCCGTAATACGCTGCACGGTGCCGGCGCCAGAGAAGGTTATGACTTCAACGTGGTGGGGGGCCAGGCTGGAGCTAGAGGGGCCGCCGGCGATCCCGTTGACGAGCGCCAGCGCGGCCTGTTTCGCCCAGTACAGGCGGGTGTGGGGAGGGTCGCCGACCTGCTGGTTCATACTTCCCGTTCTGTCGATGATTATGACTACGTCTAGCTCCACCGGCACTAAGCACTCAGGGGGCTGTGCCTGTGCCGTGCCGCCGCCCAGGCCGACGGCAAGAAGGACAGCTCCCAAGAGCACCTTAAGAGCAACTGAGGGAACAAGTGCTCGTTTCATGGCTGATACTCCCCCAAGAGAACGCTGCGGCGACGACGAGAGCAGCGAGCTACTAGAACCGTAAGCCCGTCTGGCTTGTCAGACGCTTGGCGGGGTTTCAGAAGCAAGCCACCAGTTGACGCTATTATAGCATCGCCTGCTCATTTGTCAAGCACTCTGTGAAGGCGTTCTTGACGTTTTCTTAACACGAAGGGATTGCCGCGGTACCTGAGACACGCCTGGCGACGGCGCTAGCCTCCAGGCCGCCTCCGCGTCGCTCCCTCAGCCCCGAATGGCCCAGAGACTTGATCCCCAAGCCAAAGGCAGAGCAAGATGGAGGCATCGGGTCCGCCGACAATGGCTGACGATGCTTTAGGAGCCGGAGGCAAGAGCGATGAGCGAGAACAACCACTTGCAGGAAATGGCGTCGAAGCGACTGTCCAGGCGAAGGCTCCTCAAGTCGACGGTGGCGGCAGCCGCAGCGGTCGGCCTGGCGGCCTGTGGAGGAGACGAGGAGGCGCCTGGCCAACAGACGCCGAGGGCACAGTCGACCTCTACCTCCGCAGGTGCTGCAACCCGTATCACCCGCGAACCAACGAAACCCAGTGCCATCATCGTCGTCCTCGATACCCTACGCGCCGACCACGTGGGCTGCTACGGCAACGACTGGATCGAGACACCGTCCATGGACGCCCTGGCCCAGGAGAGCATCGTCTTCACTCACGCCTTCCCGGAGTCCCTACCGACCATCCCCATGCGCCGTGCCCTGCATACGGGCATGCGAACCTGGCCCTTCCGGCCATCCCAACCCAGAAAGGGCCTGGCTACGGTGTGGGCCGGCTGGGAACCCATGCCCGATGACCAGACGACGATGGCGGAGACCCTGCAGAAGACGGCCTATCCGGGTCACTGCACGGGCTTCATCACCGATACCTATTCACACTTCGAGCCCTGCATGAATTATCATCGCGGCTTCAGCCAGTTCCGCTGGGTGCGGGGCCAGGAAACCGACCACTACCGTCCCCCTGTCGATGTCGGAGGGCCGGAGGTGGACGCGGTCTTTAATCCAGAGCTGAATGGGAATGATGCCGACATGCGTCGCTTCGCTATTGCCCAGCACCTTGGCAATCAGGCAGGACGCATTAGCGAGGAGGACTACCAAGCGCCGCGTGTCTTCCGTGAGGCGATGGACTGGCTGGAGGAGAACCAGAAGGCTGGTAGGTTCTTCCTGCTCGTCGATTCATTCGATCCCCATGAGCCCTGGGACCCGCCCCAAGAGTACGTCGACC
>CAZSRY010000015.1:2284-16855 GCA_964609475.1 uncultured Dehalococcoidia bacterium | reverse complement strand
ATCCCAACATCGAGCTCATGACCTACAGCGAGGTGGTGAACGTAGACGGGTACGTCGGCAACTTCAAGGTCACCATCAAGAAGAAGCCGCGCTACGTGGACATGGAGAAGTGCAACGGTTGCGGCGTCTGCATGGAGAAGTGCCCCTGGTCGACGGACAGCGAGTTCGATATGGGCCTGGGCAAGCGCAAGGCCATCTACACGCCCTTCCCCCAGGCGGTGCCCAACGTGCCGGTGATCGACACCGAGACCTGCGTCTACTTCCAGAAGGGGAAGTGCCGGGCCTGTGAGAAGTTCTGTGACCGCGACGCCATCGACTTCAACCAGACTGAGCAGCTCGTGGAGCGGGAGGTGGGCGCGATCCTCCTGGCTACGGGCTATGACGCCTTCGACCCCTCGCCCATCTACCAGTACGGCTACAAGCGCCTCGACGGCGTTGTCACCGGCATGGAGTTCGAGCGGATGTGCAACGCCACCGGTCCGACGGGGGGCGAACTGAGGATCGGGAATGGGGCCGGGCCCGCGAGCGTGGCCATCATCCACTGCGTGGGCAGCCGCAATCAGAACTACCACGAGTACTGCTCTAAGGTCTGCTGCATGTACTCCATGAAGTTCGCCCACCTGGTCAAGGAGCGGACGGGGGCGAAGGTGTACGAGTTCTACACCGATCTCAAGAGCTCCGGCAAAGGCTACGAGGAGTTCTACAACCGCATCCTGGAGGAGGGGACGATCTTCGTCCGCAGCCGTCCCCCGGAGGTGTTCGCTGACAACGGGAGGCTGGTAGTGCAGTGCGAGGACACTCTGGCCGACTGCCAGAGGCGCATTCCCGTCGATATGGTCATTCTGAGTACGGCTCTGGAGCCGCGAGCGGACGCGGAGGAGGTGGCCAGGCTGTTCAACATCAACCAGAGCCCCGACGGCTTCTTCATGGAGAAGCACGCCAAGCTGGAGCCCGTGGCCACCGCCACCGATGGCATATTCGTGGTGGGCTGCGCCCAGGGCCCCAAGGACATACCGGAGACCGTGGCCCAGGCCTCCGCCGGCGCCGCCGAGGCGCTCGCCCTCATGGACAGAGGCTCCGTGGAGGTGGAGGCAATCACTTCCGTGGTCGACGAGAACCTGTGTTCCGGATGCAAGACGTGCCTATCGCTGTGCCCCTACCACGCCGTCGCCTTCAACGAAGAGAAGGGGGTGGCAGAGATCAGCGACGTGCTGTGCAAGGGGTGCGGCGTGTGTGTGGCTGCCTGCCCGGCGGGCGCCATCACTGCCCGCCACTTCACCGACGAGCAGATCATGGCCGAGGTGGAGGGCCTGCTGGCGGATACGAAGGTGCCCCTGGTGGCTGTCTAGGGCGAGAGAGGCTGAGCGATGCCGGTGCCCCTCACCGCCGCTAGCCTCTCCGACCGGTCCCCTACCTGCAGACGCCCTCTCGGCCTTCGAGATCGATCGGCGCCGCCTCCATCCCGCCACAGGTAAAATGCCTAGGGCAGTCTGCCTAACAGGCGTAGCGGAAGCGCCGTCCAATAGGCCGTTTTGGAAGGCGAGAATAGGCACCCAATCGGATGGCGGCATTGGGGCCATAGAGTAGTCTGAGAGTGGGAATAGGACAAAGGCAACGCGCCGGCTACGTTTGATGGATCACCCGGTCTTGGCGCGAAGCGCGAGTAAGGGAGTCTAAAGGGAGACTGAAGAAAGGAGACGACGATGAGAGTATTGATAACTTTGGACGGCACACAGGAATGCGAGGTGTCACTGCCTTTTGCAGGGAGGCTGGCCTCTCAGTTGGGTGCTGACATCTACCTGCTAAGAGTTCTGGATGGCTTCGCCGCTACCACGGGCCATGTCCATCACGAGCCTGAGTGGGAAGGCGGCATCGGGCCCGAAGTGATGGACATGATGAAGAAGGCGAGGGGCTATCTCGACGACGTGGTGGCTCGCTACGAGCTGCCGGCAGGGCGGACGCGCTGTCTCGTTGGCCGCAACGAGGACCCGGCGCAGGAGATCGTGGGCATAGCCAAGAACAACCGCATAGACCTGATCGTCATGTCCCCGCACTGCCGGAGCAAGCTCCAGCGCCTGACGCGTGGCAGCTTCTGCGACGACGTGATGCGCGCCAGGGCTTGTCCTGTGCTGTGCGTGCCCGAAGTGCGTCCGGCGGACAAGAAGAGGCATCGGGTTTCCACACCGGCAGGCGTGGGGCGCTAGGGAGCCAACCGAAACGGGGGCAGGCTGTCGACAGTCGGCGGTGCCGGCAGCGTGTGGTACAAGTGAGGTGTTGTGCTGTTTACGTCCGAGGATTACCATAAAGCTGAATGTATTCAATCGATCGCACAGAGCTGGATGCCTTCATCTCCTCCTTGGCGAGGCGCTACCGCGTTTTTGCGCCTGTACGCACTGACGCGGTGCGCTTCCAAGAGGTGACCGACGGCCAGGCCATAGATCTCACCGAGAACTCTTACCTTCCCATTAAGCAGTTCCTCTTCCCGCAGCAGGAGGAACTCTTTCTTTTCGACGACACCAACCTGGCATTGCCATTTGAGCAGTCGGAGCCGCGTGCGTTCTTCGGAGTACGTCGCTGCGACCTCAACGCCGTAGCCCACCAAGACCTCGTCTACATGCAGGAGCCGAGAGACCCCTACTACGCCCGCCGTCGCGAGAACACTGTACTGATCGGCTACCATTGCTCGGAGCCGCCGAGCCCTCACTGCTTCTGCGGCAGCATGGGCCTGAAGGACTATCAGGACTTGATGTTCGTGGAGCGCCCGGGCTACTTCCTGGTGGAGACGGGCTCCGAGCGGGGCGAAAGGCTGATTCAGGAGGTCCCGCGCTACTTCCGGGAGACGGAAGAGAGGTTCCGGGCCGAGGATCGACGGACGCCCGGCACCGACCGTCTCGCATCTGTCGACATCGCAGCGCTATACGACAATGAGGGATGGGAAGAGGGAGTGCGGAAGTGCCTGAGCTGCGGTGCTTGCACGGCTCTATGTCCCACCTGCTACTGCTACGAGATCTGTGATCGGGTTGAACTCGGAGATGTCGGGCAAGGCAGCAGATTGCGCTGCTGGTCAAGCTGTCAGCTCAAGGAGTTCACACGGGTGGCGGGAGACCTCTATTTCCGCGAGCCCCGCAGCGAGCGCTTCCGCCACCGAATCTACCACCAGATGGAATACTTCCGGCAGCGCTACGGCGTGACGATGTGCGTCGGCTGCGGCCGCTGCATCAGCTACTGCCCTACTCGCATCGACTGGGTGGACATAGTAAATCGGATGGTTGGCGATGGACGAAAAGGATAACCCGTACGTTCCCAGGCCGGTAAGGGTGCTGGAGTATGTTCGGGACACGGCCGAGAACTTCACGCTCTCCCTGGACATCCGTCTGGCGAACGAGCCGGGACAGTTCGTGCAGGTCTCGCTGCTTGGAATAGGTGAGGCCCCCATTTCCATCGCCTCCTGGGGCGGCGATAGGCTCACCCTCCATATTCACGAGATCGGCAACGTGACCCGCGCCCTGGGCCGCTGCCGCGCCGGCGACATCGTCTTCGTGCGGGGGCCGTACGGCAACGGCTTCCCCATGTCTGAGGCCTGGGGACGCAACCTGGTGGTAGTGGGGGGCGGTTGTGGCGTAGCGCCGGTGAAGGGAGCCGTCGAGTACGTTGAGCGGCACAGGGACGCATTCCGTGACATCACGGTCTTCCTGGGCTACCGCAACGCGGACGAGGTCGTCTTCGGCGACTCCATCGACCGCTGGCGCGAGGGCTTCCCCGTGTATGTCTCCCTGGACACTCTGAAGCAAGGTCACTGCTACAACGCCAGCGAGGGCTTCGTCAGTGACCTCCTGCGCGAGACCGACATCCCCTTCGGGGAGACCGTTGCCATAGTATGCGGGCCGCCGATCATGATGCGCCTCGTGGGCGAGGCCCTTCTCGACAAGGGGCTCCACGAGGAGCGGATACTGGTGTCGATGGAGCGCCTGATGTATTGCGCCGTCGGCACGTGCTGCCACTGCATGATCGGAGAGAAATACACCTGTCGGGACGGCCCAGTGTTCCGTTGGGATGCTGTGAAGGAGCACCTGCAGTGAGCGAGAGGCCCAGGCTCAAGGTCGGGATCTACGGCATAACCGGATGCGCTGGCTGTCAGCTCTCGGTGGTTTTCAACGAGGACGAGCTCCCGGACATCTTCCAGCTCCTCGACGTGCAGGCGTTTCCCCTTGTGAAGATGAGAGGGAAAGAGGAAGGTTTGGACTTGGTGCTCATGGAGGGCCTGGTAGCGTCGCCGCGGGACCTCGAGGAGCTACGGCGCATAAGGGACAACACCCAGGTGCTGGTTGCTCTGGGCGCTTGCGCCCATACCGGCTGCGTGCCCGCCTACCGCCGCTTCGCGCTGCCCGAGGACTTCCAGCACCTTCTCCGGGAAAAGGACAGGGACATCGAGGACGTGGAGCCCTCCCCGCTTGACGCCCATGTGAAGGTAGACTTCACCATCCCCGGCTGCCCACCGAACAAGAAGGAGATCCTGGAGGTCATCAAGACCGTCGCTCTGGGCAAGGAGCCCCGCCCCTACACCGCGCCGGTCTGTGTTGAGTGTCGCAGGAACGGCAACTTCTGCCTCCTGGAGCTGGACAAGCCCTGTCTGGGGCCTATCACCCGTGGCGGCTGCAACGCCGTATGCATCAACGGCGGTTTCGAGTGCTGGGGCTGCCGCGGACAGACCGACGACGCGAACCTGGGAGCCTTCGTCGAGCTGTTGGAGAGCAAAGGATTCAAACGAGATTTCATCCTGGAGCGGATGCGGACGTTTGTCGGCCTGAAGGCTGCCCCTCTGGAGGTCAAGGCAAAGGCCCCCGCGTCTGAGGCGGCAGCAGAGGTTCCCACGCCGCAGGCCGAGGCAACGGTTTCTGCGTCTGAGGGTGAGACAGAAGCCACTCCGTCAGAGGGCAAAGAGGACTAAGCGGGATGAGCAAGCGCGTAATAGTCAACGAAATGACCAAGGTGGAGGGACATGCGACCCTTGTCCTTCGCATATCCGACGGCAGGGTCGAACAGTGCGATCTGCGGACGGTGGAAGGAAGCCGCTACTTCGAGGGGATCCTTCTCCATCGCCGTTACGATGAGGCGTCGGAGATCGCCAGCAGGATCTGCGGCATCTGTAGCTGCGCTCACACCGTCTGCGCTATTCAGGCCATCGAAAACGCGCTTGGCATACAGCCGAGTGAGCAGACCATGGACCTGCGTGTGTTGCTGACTCTGGGGGAGCGCATTCGCAGCCACGCCACGCACCTCTACTTCTTCGCCTTGCCTGACTATCTGGGCTATCCATCCGGCATGTCCATGCTCCTGGACCGCCGTACCGATGTGGAGCGGGGCCTTACTCTGATGAAGACGGGAAACGAGATAGTAAGGGTTGTCGGTGGCAGAGAGATGCACCCCGTGTCGGCGACCGTGGGCGGCTTTCTCAGGATGCCCTCCCCCGCTGAGCTCGATGATCTCAGACTGCGCCTCCAGCGCGCGAAGTCGGCGGCCTTGGCTACCGCTGAGCTATTCAACGGCCTGACCTACCCCTCACTGGAGCATCACGCCGAGCACTTCTCGATACGCTGTGATATGGGGTATGCCTGCCTCATGGGCCACATCCGCAGCGCCGACCATGAGTTCGAACAGAGTAAGTATGACCAGTTTATCACTGAGTACCACGAGTCCGACCAGACCGCCAACTTCGTGGTACGTCAGGATCGCGCTTACATGGTGGGGGCGCTGTCGCGGCTCGCCAACAACTTCGACCAGCTCTCAGCGGATGCCAGGCGGCTGGCCGATGCCGGCCCCATCCTCTCGGGGCTGAACAACCCATTCTATAACAACGTCGCCCAGGCCATAGAGCTCGTTCATTCCGTTGACCAGGCTTTGGGGATCCTCGACAGGCTTGAGCCTAACCTAGAGCCGTTGCCGGAGATACCGCTGCACGAAGGGCGCGGCGTTGCCGCCATAGAGGTGCCAAGGGGGACGCTCTGGCACGAGTACGTGCTCGACCCCTCCGGTCACATCACCCACGCCAATATCATCACCCCTACGGCGCAGAACCTGCGCAGCATGGAGGACGACATCCGCATTGCCCTGCCCACGCTGTTGGACCTGAAGCGGGACGAGATTGTGGAGAACATCGAGCAGCTCATCAGGGCCTATGACCCTTGCTTCTCCTGCTCCGCGCACTTCCTGCGGGTAACGTGGCTATAAGCTTCAGCAGTTGCCCCTTCACCAGCTCTACGTTGGCGCCCATGGGCAGGGCGATGACCGGCACCGCGACGCCATAGAGCCTTTCCACGAGCCGCACGAAGAAAGCAGGGTCCAGATCGTGCGCGCTCGTACTAGGGGGAGGCAGCAGGCGCGAGGGATCGGTGATCAGCGTGACCTCCGATACTCCCTGGGCCACGTCCATCACGTACAGGTCTTCCTCCAGGTAGTCCGTGATCTCCTCGGGGGCGGAGCAGGGCACGAAGGTGACGCCGGGCAGATCCAGCGATCTCGCCAGCTCAAGCGCCGTGGCATCATCCGGAAGTCCGCGGTTGCCGAAGCAGAGTACTATCAACGCCCCCTGGCCGGTAGCGAATGTGGCGTGACGATCGCCGCGTTGGAGATTCCCGCAGGGTGATCCATGCTACGACCATTATAGCCTGGCAAGCGGCTCCCAATCATCTGTATGCCGGGCATGGGGTCGCACACGGCCGAGTCTTCGCCTTTAAGCCACCGGCCATTGCCCCCGTAGGAAGAACGCCTCTTCCCGACTGCTGCTGGCCTCCATGCAGTCGACAAGCTCCCGGTTGTAGACAGGGAAGGGGCTGTACTGCGCCTAGCTCTCCTCGTCGGTAGTGGAGCCTAGGGCATGGAGATGCCGTTGTAGAGGAGGTCCGTATCCCCCTCGAAGACATCGGTGGTGAGGTTGGCCAGCGCCACTATGGGCCGGTCGGACTCGATGATGGCGGAGCCGGCGAATCCATCGGGCAGCACCGGCTCCTGCCACTGGAAGACGGTGAACTCGCGGGAGACGGGGACGGTATAGGCGACGGTGCCGTTCGGCAGGTCTAGGCCGAAGTACCTGACGGTAACGTTGGCAGTGCCGCCGTCGGCCACCATCACGCGGAACCAGGAGTTCCAGCCGTTTCTTCCAGCAGAGGGACCATAGTTCTTGTTGAGGACAGGCAATAGTACCCTGCGCGCACCGTCCTCCGGTCGGAAGGCGCGGTAGTTGGTGAACACATCGATCAGGTTGGAGCTGCGGTTTACTATTACCCCCAGCGGCTCGGTGGAGGTGACCCTGGCCGTTCCCACGAAGTTGAAGGGCAGTCGGTCGCCGGCAGCGAGGCAGTTGGCGTAGTCGTCGCGGTTCTGGAAGCAGAGGCGGGCGCCGTTCACCTTGAGGGTGTTCTGCTTGACGACGTATTGCGGCGGGTTGCTGCCGAGGTCCCAGCCCTCGAACCTCAGGGTGACCTGTGCAGGTTCGGATGGGTCCTTGTTCTCGATCTGGAAGTAGGTGCTCCACTGGTTCTGGGGCCCCACCTCGCGGTCTACCAGGGGCAGGATGATCGTCTTGCCCAGCTCGTCCTCATCGAGGGCGCGGTAGGAGGAGAAGGGATAGAAGTACTGGTTCCAGGTATCGGCCGTGCCGGTGATGTACTGCTTTGTGGCGGGCACCTTCTGGGCGTTGGTGTGTAGGTCTATGCGTACTGAGCCGGTGAACCCCGGTCCCAAACCCATGGTCTCCGGATCGCGGAAGATGCTGCCGTTGGGGGGTATGGGCATGCCGCCCTCGGGGCAGCCGGGCAGCCGTTTGGGGTTCTTCTCGTCAGGGTTGTAGGGGTCCCAGTGGACCTCGGAGTCGGTGTAGTTGCTCAGGTAGACGATGGTGGCGCAGGCGGTGGTGGTGCTGCTCAGGTTCTGGATGACGAAGCGTCCGTTCCAGTCGGCGAAGGTGCCGTCCCTATTGCTGACCAAGGGCAGGTAGAGCTTGTGGGAGCCGGGCCCCACGGTCACTGTGTCGCCGGCGATCTGGAAGAAGTAGAAGTTCCTGACGACGTCCTTGGCTATCAGGGCTACGATGGGCTGGTCGGAGGTGACCACCGCCGAGCCGTGGAAGCCGCCGGGCAAGCCGGGATTGTCGCGCTGAAAGAAGGTCCAGCCGCTGCCCGGAGCCAGGGGAGGACATATGCCCCAGAAGGGACAGACATCCCAGGCCACCAGGCGCCCATCGGTGTCGTAGTACTGTATCTCCACCTTGGCGTCGGCGTCGCCGATGTTCTGGACGCGTATCCAGGAGTTCTCCACGCCGAAGTTATAAGGATTGGCCGTCGCCTCCTGGAGTCCTGCGCCAGGCGTCCGACTCTGAAGAGCGAGAGCCAATAAAAGGATTGCGGCTGCCGGAAGGAGCCTTCGCAGCAGTCGCAGCTTCCTCAGAGTCCCGATCCTGATCATCAAACGTATCCCGCGTCCCCCACCCCTCTAGACGGCATCATAGCCACTGACAGTTCATCCGTCAACCCCACAGCCCAGCGTATTTTTGCTCCCATATCCGGTCGGTTGCTCGCTGCTCCGCTGCCTGCCAGTCTCTCCTAGATCAACACGGGTGTCGTTGCGGCAGGACTCAGAGTTCTCACGCTAGGGCCGAGGGCTCTGAGGAGTCGGGCGGCGTCTACTACCTGCTCGGCGACCACCTGGGCAGCACCAAGCTCGGCGGCCCTTGACATCCCCCACGGCTGCCGCTAGAGTCGCTTTGGCCTTTCCACCTGGCCCCACGTCAGGCATAGCTCCGCGAGAGAGGGATGAACCGGCGACGGATTGCGCTCAACGCAACACTGGTACTTGGCATCGTCCTAGTCGCTGCCTGCGCTGGAGACGAGGGGGTCCAGAAGGCGCCAACCAGGGGCAGGGGCACCCCTGCGAGCCCGGTGGCGGATACGACAGGGACGCCGATCCACCCAGCAGCCGCCTCTACGTCGGATGCTCCGGCTGATGCTGGCACTTCGGCGCGGCTGATCCAACCGACGGACCTGGTCTATCTGGGCGCATTCAGGTTGCCGGACGGACCGGAGGGAATAGGTTGGGAGTACAGCGGCGCCGCCATGGCGTACTACCCGGATGGCGACCCCGACGGGCCGGATGACGGATACCCCGGCTCCATCTTCGCGACGGGGCACGACTGGAACCAGTACGTCTCGGAGATAGACATCCCCGTTCCCATCATCTCCACGGACAAGGACGTAGAGGAGCTGAACACGGCGACGACCCTGCAGGATTTCCAGAACATACGAGGGGCGCTGTTCGGCGAACTTGAGATTTCCCGGGTCGGGTTGGAGTACCTGCCGGCGCAGGGCGGGCAAACGAGGGACAAGCTGTATTTCTGCTGGGCGGCGCATATGGGGGAAGGGGAGACCAACCCCTCGCACGGGTGGAGCGAGCTGGACCTGTCGGATCCCCAGACCGCCGGGCCGTGGCGCGTCGGGGACTACTGGAACTTCGTCACGTCGGACTACATCTTCGCCATTCCCCGGGACTGGGCGGACACCAACACGCCGGGGATGCGCCTGGCAACGGGCAGGTTTCGCGACGGCGGCCAGGGGGCCAGAGGGCCGTCCCTGCTCGCTTACGGGCCATGGAACGAAGGCGACCCGCCGGCACCGGGCAGCACGCTCTCGGCCATCCCTCTGCTCCTGCACAGCGCCGCCGCCGCCGAGGACGATTTCACGATGAACAACTACCACCATTCGGACGAGTGGTCCGGAGGGGCCTGGCTCACGGCCAGCGACAGGTCGGCGGTGGTCTTCGTCGGCAGCAAGGGCCAGGGAGAGTGCTGGTACGGGTTCGCCAACGGCGTAGTCTGGCCGGATGAGCCCCCCTATCCTCCTGTTCCTGACCCCCCCTACGATGACAGAGGATGGTGGAGCACCAGCTTTGAAGGGCAGATCATCTTCTATGATCCGGCGGAGCTAGCCGCCGTCGCCCACGGCGAGAGGGAGCCCTACGAGCCCCAGCCGTACGCCGCGCTGCCAATCGACGAGTACCTGTACCACATCGAGTCCAGCCGGCAGAAGCATCACGTCGGCGCGGCGAGCTTCGACCGCGAGCGGGGGCTGCTGTACGTCTTCGAACCCCTGGCCGACGGCGACAAGTCCCTGATACACGTCTGGAGAGTGGAGGGATAGGGGGTTCCGCTGAAGCTTCGTTGAGCGAAGGGAGGTGTCGAGGGCCATGAAGAGGGTCGGCTTCGCCATAGCGTTCGCGCTCGCCACCGCGATCGCGGGCTCGCTATTGCTGGCGGCCTGCGGGGACGAGGAGGAAGAGGACACCACCGCGCCAGCCACGGAGACGGTCTCCCCAACGAGGGCCCCAGCCGCGCAGGCGACAGCGGACGGAGGCGACGAGGACGAGCCGCAAGAGGAAGCGACCGCTACAGCGGACTCCGGGACGGCCGACTTCCGCCGCATCGTCTTCCTGCATCACTCCTGTGGCGCCGACCTCATCGAGCAGGGGAGCGTGCGCGAGCGCCTCACCGACCTGGGCTACGAGTTCTACGATCATGGCTACAACGATGACGGGCTGGTCCTGGCCGACGGCACCTGGAGCGGTCGCGACTTCGACGTACCTGACGACAACACCGATCCCGACGGGCTGGAGGAGATCTTCTCCCAGCCGCTGCACGACCCTCCGGACAACACCTTCAGCCACCTGATGCAGTACGACGTCATCGCCTTCAAGTCCTGCTTCCCGGTCAGCAATATCGAGTCCGATGAGCAGTTGGCCGAGTATGAATCTTACTACCTGTCCATCCGCGACCGCATGGATCAGTACTCAAACAAGGTCTTCATCGTCGTCACCCAGCCGCCCGAGGTACCGAACAACACCGACCCCGAGGCGGCGGCGAGGGCGCGCACGTTCACCGACTGGCTGGCCTCGGAGGAATACCTGGGCGGCCACGCGAACGTCTTCACTTTCAACTTCTTTGACCTGCTGGCCGACCCGTTCGATAACACGCTGCGCGCCGAGTACCGGACCGATGAGTGGGATGCGCACCCAAACGAGCTGGCCAACCGGACCATCGGCCCCCTCTTCGCCGACTTCGTTGACCAGGCGGTCAGGACCTACCGCTCCGGATGACTCATCGGCTGTGGGATGCCGGCATTCGACGCTGAGCGCCGAAATACGAGGCAGTTGGGCCTAGGAAGTGGAAGGATGGGCTGGCTCTCCCGGCGGTCTTCTGCCTTGTTCGGCATCTCACCGGACAGGAGAGGCAGGGCCGCAGTCCTAGCGCCCTGCCTCTCTCGTACTCTCCTAGCCGTGTATGGCTTTGGCGACGTCCTGTAGCCCCAGCTCCTCCAGCTTGGCACGGCTGGGCTTGGTGGTCTCGAGGTCCCAGTCGCAGGCCCTGAGGAACTCCTCCTGAAGCGTCTCGGCGTCGAGGGTGAAGCCGGCGTGCGGGCCGCCCGTCAGCGGCGGGTCGCCGATGAGCCGGCCGGGGATCTCACGCTTGGCGGGGTTGTTCCCCTCGCGAACCTCGAAGGCCATGCGGATGTTGGCGATGCGCTCGCCGACCTTGCGGAGCTCGTCCATGGTCATGTCCCAGCCGGTGACGACGTTGATCCAGTCGTTCATCTGGTCATTGGGCGCGCACATCATCACGAACCAGCAGAGCCCGGCGCTGTTGACGACGTGCATGTACTCAGACGCGCCCCTGTGAAAATCGCCGCGGCCGCTGGCCGTCTCCCTATCCAGCACGCGGGGACCGAGGTTCCAGCCCGGGCGTCCGCTGGCGTCCCACTGGGTGTGACGAGCGGGTGTCGCATCGAGCTTGTAGGTGGTGAAGAACTCGGGGTTGAGCTTGGGGTCGTGCATCGGCAGCTCCTCGCCCCCGATCTCCATCGCGAACGGCTTGGCGGCGGGCCCGATGCGCTCGACCGCCCTGCGGATGCCGTCGGCGAGGACGTCGCCGAAGCCCTCTCGCTCGCCCATCTTCTTGAGCATGGCGATAGCGGCGTCGATGTTGCCCCAGCGCAGTTCAAGGCCATCGGTGTCCTCTTTGGTGATTACGCCGTTCTCATAGCACTCGATGGCGAAGGCGAGGGTGGCGCCGGCCGCGATCGTGTCAATCCCGTAGGCGTTGCAGAGGTGGTTGACGTAGTGCAGAGCGTCGATGTCGTCGCTCAACATGAGGGCACCGAAGGCGGTGTCCGTTTCGTATTCGGGGCGATGGGTGTGAAGCGGGAAGGGGTACTTCGGGTTGTCCGATTCCTTGCTCTCAGCGCCGCAGACCACCGGACAATGCCAGCATCCATACGGCCTGTCCATGTTGGCGCTGATAGCAGTGCCCGACATGTCGGCGCCCTGAGGGAAGTCGTCGAACGAGCCGCCCCAGTTCTTGATCGGGGCATCACCGGAGGTGGCAGAGATGTTGGTGAGGCCGGGCGTTCCGTAATTGTGGAGCTGTTTCTTGACAGCCCGATGGAATTGGTCCAGCGCCCTCTTGACCTCTCCCTGCACATCCTTGTCCTGGGCGAGGATGGCGCTGCGAGCAGAGACGGCGACGACGGCCTTCAGTCTCTTGGAGCCCATGACGGCGCCGAGCCCGCTGCGGGCAGCCAGGCGGCCGTGGTCGTTGCAGATGCCGGCCATGAGGGACAGCTTTTCGCCGGCGGTACCGATACAGGCGACGGCGGCCCTCTTGCCGTGACGCTCCTTCAGCTTCGCCTCGGCGGCGAGGGCGTCTATACCCCAGAGGTCAGAGGCGTCGATGAGCTCAGTCTTGTCATCGTTGATGAGGAGGTAGACCGGCCTCTCGGAGATGCCGCTGAAGAGTACCCCATCCCAGCCGGCATTCTTCAGCCAGGGGCCGAAGTCGCCGCCGGAGTTGGCGTCGCCCCAGCCGCCGGTCTTAGGCGACTTGGCGACGACCTGGTAGCGGTTGCCGAAGAAGGGGGTGCCGCTCAACAGACCGGGCATGAGCCCCAGGACGTTCTCCGGGCCCAGGGGGTCGGCACCCTTGGGAATGCGGTCGAAGAGGAGACGCGCTCCAATACCGTAGCCACCAAGATACTTGCGATAGACTTCAGGGGCGAGCTCCTCGACTTCTACAGTTCCTGACGAAAGGTCTACATTGAGGATCTTGCCGTTGATAGCCTTCTCCTCGCTGGCCACGAGTTTACCCTCCTAAATTTCCCATCACAGAACTCTAAGCCGCAGACCTGTGTCTGCCGGGCTGTTGCAGAAGTGCGATCTAGAACTCGATGATACTGCGCGCGACCTCGCCCTTCTTCATCGCCTCGAAGGCTTCGTTGATCTTCTCCAGGGGGTAGGTGCGCGAGACCAACTCGTCCAGCTTCAGTTTGCCGGCCATGTACAGGTCTATCAGCATCGGCATGTCTCTTCGAACGTTCGCCGAGCCGTAGAAGGCACCGGTCAGCGTCTTGTTCAGGAAGATGCCCGTGGTGGAGATCACCGCGTTGGAAGCCGCCGGCGGCATGCCCACCAGCAGCGCCATCCCGCCGAAGCGGGTAGCCTCGAACGTCTGGGTGATGACGGAGGCCTTACCGACCACTTCGAACCCGAAGTCAACGCCCATGCCCCTCGTGATGGCCTGGATCTGGGGGACGGGGTCTCCCATGGAGCTGTTGATTACATGCGTTGCACCGAACTGCTTCGCCATCTCAAGCTTATTGTCCAGTGTGTCAACGGCTATGATTGTGGTGGCGTTTGCCAACGCGGCGCCCTGTATGACGTTCAGACCAACACCGCCGCAGCCGAAGACAGCCACACTGCTGCCGGGCGTGACCTTCGCGGAGTTGAATACGGCGCCCACGCCGGTCATCACGCCGCAGCCTACGAGCGATGCCTTGTCCAGCGGCGCGTCGGACCGGATCTTGATTGCCCCCGCCTCAGGAACGACAGCGTATTCGGCGAAAGAGGAGACGGAGAGAAAATGATGTATCTGCTGGTCTCCCTTCTTCAAACGCGTTGTCCCATCCGCCATCGTCGAGCTCCTTGTCAACCCGCGGATGCAGAGGTACGGCTCGCCGCGCACGCAGGCGGGGCACACGCCGCAGGGCGGCATCCAGGACAGGATTACGTGGTCGCCCGGCTTCACCGAGGTGACCCCGGGTCCCACCTTCTCGACGACGCCTGCACCCTCGTGTCCCATCACCACCGGCAGGGCGGTCGGCCAGAGTCCGTCAATGTAATGGAGGTCGGTGTGGCAGATTCCGGCCGCAGCCATCTTCAGAAGTACCTCATTTGCCTTGGGGTCCTCCACCTCGATATCTTCAACCACCAGGGGCTTCCTCTGTTCGTAAAGTACAGCCGCCTTCATCTGGCCCTAGCTCCTTTCGTCTTGGCTTCACAGGGGAGAGACGTGATATCCTTGATCCTTCATTGGGGTCGCCGCTTGCACGGTGGCATCGCGATAGTCCCGCTTCCCGCTGACCTGCCTATCGCCCCCCTTGCTCACCGGTCGGGGCAGCGGGGTTCGCCTGTTCCGGAGACCCAATCAAGGGTACCACGCCGTCGGGTATGAACGGAAGTCGCTTTGATGATCGGTGC
>CAZSRY010000015.1:0-2184 GCA_964609475.1 uncultured Dehalococcoidia bacterium | reverse complement strand
AAACACGGCGCGCGGGCAGCTCACTGGCAGAGCTCCTGCCTTCCAAGCAGGACGCGGCGGTTACTCACGCTCGAGGAAGGTCACCTTTGGGGTCTCGCTTTCGTCGGCATTACCCAGATGCCGGGCCAGCGAACCGTTGACCTTGGCCTCGAGGATCGACAGGTCGGCGTTCGAGTCGGCTCGGGCCCGCAGGACGGCCCAGGAAGAGCCCTGATCACGCACCCTGACGTCATGCAGATCACGCAGAGTGTCGATGGCGCCGGCCACCTCCTCCACGTCGAGAGGGCCCTGAGGGCACTCAACCCGCAGGTCTATCGACCGCAGATCGCCGCGCCCTTGGCCGGGGCCGGAGGCGTCCCCGCTACCCTGGACCCACTGGACGCTTGCCTGCAGGCGGGCGACAAGGGTTGACAGTTCCTCCATAGCCGGCCCGACGGAGGCCAGAGCCTCCAGGCCGCGAGCGGCGGCGGCCCGTATCTCCTCCATTTCACTCACGGCGGCCGCGATCCGGGCGGGCAGAGAAGCCGCGCCCTCCGCGATGCCGTCCCTGCCTGTGTTGGCGCTCTCCTCTTCTTTCATAGTCGTCCTGCTCATCTCCTCTCTCCTCTCCACGTCCTCACGGGCCCCGTCTTCCTTTGCCGTGGCCAGATCAGGGGACGCAACCAATGCTTCTTTGTCGGACTTCTTCTGGTGGCGCACCTTCTGGGTGGGGACGCGCTGGCCCCGCTCCAGGAGGCGCACGCTCGCCTTCAACTCACTCAGGGCGTCCTCATAGAGAGTGCCGCGACGCCTGAGCACCACCGCGCAGGCAGCCTGGCCGGCCTCCGACCAGAGAAGCTCAACCAACTGAGGGTCGTGACGGCGGCTGGCGCCGGCGCGCAGGGCGCGAAGGGCCTCCGGGATCCTCACCCGCGGCGCTCCCCTCTGGTCGGCGGTCAACTCATCGAAATCCTCAGCCAAGGCGAGGACGCGGCTCTCGATGGGCGTATGTTTGCCGTGCCGGGAGAGGGGCTGGCTGTCGTCGTAGCCAGGCCGCAGGGCGTCGAGCACGCTTGCGCAGGTCTGAAGCCAGCGCCATCCTCGCAGCTTATCCTCCCAACGCTGAGCGTCTGTTCTACCCCGTCGTGACCGCTGAGCGGGATTCGCCTCGCAGCCGGCCAGGGCTGATAGGAGCGCCGACCCGCGGATGACGGCCCGGCTCCAAGGCGAGAGGTCGAGAAGGCGTCCTATCTCCACACCCAGGGCGGCAACTCGCTCATAACGGGCCCAGGCGTCAGGCTCACGCCCCTCGAAGGCGTGACAGAAGCCGTGCAGCCAGCGGGCGTTGCGTGTCGGTTTTAGACGCCACCGCTCCAGGAGGGCGGCCAACTGCGCTATCGGATCGCCGATGCGCTCGGCCATTCGTTCTGCTGTGACCATCGCGCATCCCCCCTCGAACCATGAGATGACCCGGCCGTCAGGGAAGCGGGGCCGGGTCCCGAGATAGGATCCGCAGCAGAAGCCCGGAGCATTTCGGCGGCCCGGCGGCCGTGGCCCTGGTGGGCGACAGGCCCGTAGCTTTGCGTACCGGCCTTTCGACCGGCTTGCCCTTGTCGACGCTCCCTTGTACGTTTACCAGTCTACTATCGGCGGTTCGCCGAAATTAAGAAGCGCGCCGTCGGTTCCAGAACTCGTTGGGAGTTGGGGGATGGTCGGCGTCCCATTCTGCCTAGTCGTGTCGTCCGCTCACTCCGCCCGCAGCGCCTCTATCGGGTCGAGACGGGACGCCCGGAAGGCGGGATAGATGCCGAAGAAGAGGCCGATCACTACCGCGACGCCGAACGCGACGAAGATGCTCCAGGGCGCCACTGCCGTCGTCACGGGCGACCCGGTGCCGAAATCCTGGCCGTTGGCCGCCTGCGCGGTGCCGACTCCCGCAACCACGCCGACCGCTCCGCCCACGAGCGTGACGATGACCGCCTCGATGATGAACTGCAGGAGGATGTCACCCCTGCTGGCGCCGACCGCCTTCCGGATGCCGATCTCGCGCGTCCGCTCGGTGACGGATACGAGCATGATGTTCATGATGCCGATGCCGCCGACGACCAGCGAGATGCCGGCGATGGCGCCCAGGAGTATAGTCAGCGTTCGGCTCACCTGCCTCGCTGTGGCCGTGAGGTCTTCCTGGGTCTCTACGGTGAAGTC
>CAZSRY010000014.1:0-17056 GCA_964609475.1 uncultured Dehalococcoidia bacterium | reverse complement strand
TGATATCAGCGTAGTCATCCCCTGCGACAGCCAAGGGATGATCGAGGACGTCCATTTGGTGCTGGTTCACGCCCTGACGGTGGCATTGAGGCAGACTGAAGAGGCTCCGGCAAGGAGGGATGTAGGTGAGAAAGAAACAGTCCGAAGCATCGCTAGCTGATCGCCCTTGCCACGCTCGAGCAGGCGGCGCGGGGGACGACCGTCCTCGCCGCATGTGTGTTGTTGGCTGCGGCTACGTGGGCCTCGTCACGGCCTCGGGATTCGCCAGCCTGGGTCATACCGTCATCGGCGTGGAGCGGGACCCTGCCCGCCTGGCGGCCCTCTCCTCCGGCCGGACGCCGTTCTATGAGCCCGGCCTGGAGGAGCAAGTGAGGGAGAACATGGCAGAGGACCGCCTATCCTTCACCAGCAGCTACGGGCTGGGCGTGCAGGGCGCCGAGTTCATCTTCCTCGCCGTCAACACCCCCGTCGACGAGGCGGGAATGGTGGACCTCAGCGACTTCTGGCAGGCGGCTCGCGAGCTGGCTGGGGCCTCCCTTGACCGGCGGCCGACAGTCATCGTCAAGAGCACCGTGCCCGTGGGCACCACTCAGGCGCTGGCCCATTTCCTGCGGTCGCAAGCGGATGGCAGTCAGGGCTGGCCTGTGGTAGCCAGTCCCGAGTTCCTGAGCGAGGGGAACGCCCTGCGTGCCTTCCGTGAATGTGATCGCATCGTCATTGGTGCCGACGACCCTGACGCGCTGGCGGAGGTGGCCTTCCTCTACGCCGCCTTCGATGCGCCGTTGATAGCGACGGACTTTTCAACCGCCGAGCTGATCAAATATGGCTCCAACGCCTTCCTCGCTACCAAGATCTCATTCATCAATGAACTGGCTCATCTCTGCGAGCGCGCGGGCGCCGAGGTGCGGACGGTGGCGTCGGGCATTGGAATGGACCCCCGCATCGGCGCCTCCTTCCTGCGAGCGGGCGTTGGCTTCGGCGGGAGCTGCCTGCCTAAAGACACCCGCGCCCTCGCTCGCATGGCCCGTGACCGGGGGATCGAACTCTCCCTGCTGGAAGCCGCTATCGAGGCCAATCGGCGCCAGCGCGAGGCCGTCGTTCTGCGGCTGCGCGAGACGCTCGGCTCCCTGCGCAACAGGACTATCGCCCTCTGGGGCCTGGCCTTCAAACCGAATACCGCCGACATCCGTGAGGCACCGGCCACGTCCGTCGTCGAGGCGCTCCTGGAAGCAGGCGCGGCTGTTCAGGCGTACGACCCAATGGCCAACGATGCTATGCGGCAATGCTATCCGGAAGCGAAATATGCTCCGGATGCCCTAACCGCCGCCGAAGGAGCCGACGCCCTGGTCCTCCTGACCGATTGGAACGAGTTCCGTTCGGTTGACCTGGCCGAGCTGCGCCGCCGCCTGCAGGGAGACGTGCTTATCGATGGGCGCTACATCTGGGAAAAGGAGGAGGTAGAGCGAGCGGGCCTCAGGTATCTCACCCTTGCTGCCCGCTCCCGACGCGAGGTCGAAACACCTGCGCTGGCCGCCTAGAAAACCGGTCACGCTGATTGCCTGAATTACGGGGTGATTTGAGGGAAAGAACCATGAAAGTAGTCATCCTTTGTGGTGGTCTGGGCAGTGCCGTAGCGGAGGTCATGGCTGAACTGGAGAGTCCGCGGGCGCTGTTGCGCCGCCTCAATGTACGGGAAGAGACCATGCACACCGTGGGCAGCCACAGGCACCTGCTTTGGCTCAACGGCCTGACAGGGGGACTCATCGCCCAGGCTGCGCTGGAAAGGGTTGGATTGCCCGCTGGCGTGGAGTCCTCGGTGGCTGCTGCGTAGAGTTGACATAAATGACAGCTATGGTGCCATCAATGGCTGAAGGGAAGACCGATCCGCGCCTGCTCGGTACCGTCGGGGGCGTGCTGAGGAACGCTGCCTTCTACTACGTGGGCGGCACCATCTCCGCCCTGTCGCGGCTGGCTATCGTAGCCCTCATTGCCCGCAGCGTTGGAGCGGAGGGCTATGGCCTCTATGCCGCTGTCCTCGCCCTCACCATGTATGCCGAACTGCTCGACCTGGGCCTCCGCCCCGGCGTCATGAAATGGGTGGCAGAGGCCCGCACCGTGGACGACCACGCCTTCGCCAGCAAGCGGCTCTCCTCCGTCCTCGCCTTCTACCTGCTGGCGGCCGGATTGGTCGTAGTCGCCGGCTTCGCGCTTCACAGGCCGTTCATCGCCTTCTTCGACGTGGACGTGGCCCTGCGCGCTGCCGCCAGATGGGTCTTGGTCTTTCTTTTCCTTGAGCTGGCCCTGCGCTTCCCGCTTGCCCTGTTCAACGGCGTACTCTGGGGCAGCCACCGGATCGACCTCTCCAGCGCTGTGACCTCCGTTACCACCATCGTCCGTGTTGCACTGGTAGCGATCGTTCTCGCTCTGGGCTACGGCCTCATCGCCGTCTCTATCATGATGGCGATAAGCACGGCCCTGTGGCTTGTGCTGCTGATGATCCTGGCGCGGCGGCAGTATCCGGAGCTGCGCCTGCGGCCCGGCAACGTATCGCTGCGCCATATCGGCGACAGCTTCCAATACACCTGGCCCGTCCTTATCGCTGGCATCGGTGTGCAGATCGCCTTCAACGCCGACGCCCTCGTCATCGGCTACTTCATCAATATCGAGGCGGTCGGCCTCTACACCATCGCCTTTCAGCTATACGGTCTCCTTAGCCTGGCTGTGCTGCGGGCGGGGGATACGCTCTTTCCCGTCTATGCTGCTCGCCACAAAGCCCTCGGCGACGACGGCGTTCGCCCCTGGTACCTTTCCGCGGTGCGTTTCACGTTTGCCGCCGCTGTCTTCGCTGCCCTCATGCTCGCCCTCTACGGCGAGCCGGTCATCGAGGCCTGGGCGGGAGAAGGGAAGTTCGTTGGCACGCCTACAATGTTGGTGCTGGCGGGCATCCTGGCGGGACACTGCTCGCTGCACGTGAGCGCTATCCTCCTCTACAGCATTGGTCGGCACAGGATGACCGCGCTGGTCAGCATTCTTGGGGCCTCGACCAATCTGGCCTTGAGCATTGCCCTGGTGCAGGTGCTGGGCATTGTCGGCGTTGTCCTGGGAACGCTCATCATGGAGGGGGCGCTGAGCGCTGCCTTCTTGGTTTGGTATACCTGTCGAAGCGTTCGCATCGAAGTGATGGAATTTCTGCGCCAGGCCATGCTGCCCGGGCTGGCAGTGGTGACTCCGGCTTGCGCTCTGGCCGCGACTTTCCTGGGAGCTGGCCTGGTGTCCGATCCGGCTCTTGTTTCATTGATGCTGCAAGGAACGCTGCTCGCTCTCCTATGGCTGGCGGCGGCCTGGCTCTGGCTGCTCACCCCCGCCAATCGCGTCTCTGCCAGCGCCTTTGTCTGGAGAATCAGAAAAAGAGCACATGTGCCGGAGAGGTCTCATGCCTGACATCAGTGATTCGATGGCCAGAGCTACCTTCGCCGTGTTGAGGGGGCTTGCCCCGCTTCCGCGTGGACACGGCTACGCTATTCGTGTTGTCCCAAGTGTGTTGCGCACGGGCGGTAGCCAAATCTATCGCGTGGCGGACGGTATCCGAATGCGCCTCGACCCTGACGTGAAAATGGAGTTCGAAATGCTTACAGGCGCCTATGAGAAACGCTACGTGCGCCTGGTACGGCTTCTTCTGCGCCCGGGCGACACCGTCTTTGACATCGGTGCGAACGTAGGCTACTACTCGCTCATAGTGCGCACATTGGTCGGCGAGATGGGCTCAGTGCATTGCTTCGAACCTCACCCAGCGATATTCGCCCGTCTACAAGAGAACATCGCTCTCAACCACTACACCAACGTCGTGGCGCATCAGCTAGCCGTGGCCAACGCCCGTGGGACTGTAACGCTGTATTCACCTGACGCTGCGGGGCAGAATAGCGGCTGGTCCTCACTCTTCCTCCCGGCCGATCTGGGAGAGGCGGAATGGCCGGACGACCCGACTAGGATCGAGGTCGCAGCGGACACGCTTGATTCTCTCGTTTTCGAACAGGGACTGCCAATGCCGCACTTCATAAAGCTCGACGTGGAGCGCGCCGAGGTGCCTGTTCTTGAGGGCATGGGGCGGCTCCTGACTTCCGCGCGGCCGCCGGCCATTCTGTGTGAAGAGCAGGATGAGCTAACCGATATCGGCCTGCGGCCAAACGAGGTACGGCTGCGCTTGACAGAGCTGGGCTACCGCGTCTGTGAGATCGATTGGCGTGGCCGCCCGATCCCTTCAACTGCGTATAAGCCACGATCGACTCATATCCGCATGTATCTGTTCATTCGTGGGGACCAAGAGAGATGGCTCAGAGCCTAAACCGGCGACTGTCAGAGCATCCTGCATCCTCGCGCCACCCCTGTGGTGAGCGTATCGAGGTCTGTTCAATCTGCGGTGGTCACCCTACGGCTGTCTACAGGGATAGGGAGTTCGATGTCTATCGCTGTCGTGACTGCGGAACACTGCTATCTGGATGCCAAGCCACCGACATCGCGAACCAGTACGACGCGGCCTACTTCTGCGACTTCGAGACCCACTACAAGGAGTACCGCCTCAGGCAATACAGGCAGGTTCTCCCCATGTTGGCTCAAGCCAGCCCGGGGCGTCGCTTGCTGGACGTCGGCTGCGGGCTGGGCTACTTCGTCGAGGAGGCGCAAAGGAACGGCTGGGACGCCGCTGGCATCGACATCTCAGACGCCGCCATCGCCTACGCCACACAGGAGCGCCGCGTCTCTAACCTGGTCTGCGGACGCTTCGAGGATTACCCGCCGTCGCCCCAGGGGTTCCACACCATCACGTTCTGGGATGTCCTGGAGCACATGCCCTATCCTCGCGAGGCGCTGCTGCGGGCGCGTGACCTCCTGGTTGACGACGGGATCCTCGTTGTCAAGGTTCCCAGCACGGGCAGCCTTATCTTGAAGTCGGTATTGCTGATGTGGCTGCTGAGTGGAAAGCTGGTGGACAAGGTGAAGGCGCGCCTCCAGGTTCACCTTTTCTACTTCACACCCGAGAGCATACGCCATCTTGTGGAATCTGTCGGGTTCCAGGTTCTTAGTCTCCGCCGCCAGCCGGAACATCTCATTATCTTCAACGACCGTAAGCCGACGACCCTTGCCAAAGTGGGCATCAAGCACCTGCTCTCATTGCCACAATTCATCATCCCGGCCACCCGCAGCGAGCTTCTCCTTATCGCGCGGAAGCCGAGGGACGCAGCCAGCAGCCGTAGGACGGCTGAGCCTGAATTTGCGGCAGCCGTTCAATTCCGGGAAGGGCAGGGCTAGCCATGCAGGTAACAGCTTCCAAGACCATTCTGACGGCAGGACCGTCCATCACCCAAAAGGAGATCGACCACGTCCTCGCCGCCGTCAGCAACGGCTGGAACGAGAACTGGGCCGGCTACATCAAGGCCTTCGAAAAGGCATTCGCCGACTACATCGGCGTGAAGTATGCTATGACCACCGTCCGCAGCATCGTCGAGCGCATAAGGGATCACATTGATTCAGGTGTGTCTCTGCGCTTCGGCGAGGTGCCCTACCGTCCCGGTCAGGTCATGCACCTAGAGGCCGATATCTCCCGACTTCGCGAAGCCACGGGTTGGTCTCCTCGGATAGGCCTGGATGAGGGTCTAAGGCGTACAGTGGGTTGGTATCGCAGGAATGGAGAGCACTATGCCTGAAGCCCGTCGTCGTCCTTCTGGTTCAACTCAGCTTTCTACCCCCTGCCTTCTCTGCGGCGGCACGGCTCGCAAACACGTCCTGGAGAGGGATGGCCTCTCTATGGCCCGATGCTCCCTCTGTGGCGTCGTATATACCGACCCGCAGCCCGCGTTGGATGAGCTGCGGCAACACTCGAATGCGAAGTTCTCGACGCCTGAGCCGTTCCTTAGCTTTCCTGCGGAGGCGCGCCAAGCAGCGTGCGATACTCTTGGCCTGCTCAAGAGACTCACCGGGGGCGGGCGACTCCTTGATGTCGGTTGCGGCGCGGGTACACTTGCAGCGTGTTCAGCGGAGTTCGGGTTTGAGGCTACCGGTTGTGAGCGCTCTCCCCAGCTTGCTGCTTACGCCGCCGGGCAGGGTATCGACGTCGTTTGCTGTGACTTCCTAGATTTCCCGGAACGGGCGGGGAGCGCGCCCTTCGACGTCATCGTCATGTCCGAGGTGATTGAGCACTTCTCCTCCCCTCGCAGGGCAGTGCGAAAAGCGCGTGAGCTTCTTCGTGAGGGTGGCATACTGTATCTCACCACCCCCAACATCGCCTCATGGCCAGCCCGCCTCCAGCGCGATCGCTGGGTCCACGTCCATCCCACCGACCACATGTGCCTCTTCTCACCCGTCACCATCCGGTCTCTCCTTCACTCAGAGCATTTCGGTGTGCAGTCGATCCAGAGCTGGAACCTCAAAGGCGTCTTCTGTAGGCAGCGATGTCCAGACCGTGCGGCAACGCCCAGGGGCGTCCGTCTAGTCCTCAAGTTGCCGCGCCCTCTGAGGGTGGCTGCGCGTGCTCTCCTGGGGAGGCTGAACCTTGGGTCCAATATGATGGTCATTGCACGGAAGCTATAGGGTCAATGGTCGCTACGCTGAAGCTGCTGTATCTGAACTCGCTGCCGAACTACGGCGGTGGAGAGAAGCACACCTGGCTCCTCATGCGGGGCCTGCGAGAGCGCGGCTGGCGAGTACACCTAGCGGCCCCCCCTGGCAGCCCCCTGGGAGAGCAGGCGCGGGCCGACGGGTTCGGCGTCCACCTTGTCGACTTTCGCAGCAAGTGGGACGCCGGTTCGGCGACGGCGCTGTACCGGCTCATCCGCCGTGAGCGATTCGACGTAGTCCATGCCCAAGACCACCGTTCTCTCCTCCTTGGTCTGCCCATGGCGTGGCTGGCCGGGGTACCGGTGCGAGTGGCTACCGTCCACATGTTGAACACTGAGCGCTCCTATCCGCCGATGACGGGAGCTAAGCGAACACTCTATAGTGCCATTGACCGCTGGCTGGCGCGCCTCGCCACCGGCATCGTCGCCATCTCCAAATGGAACCGGGACGCCCTGCTGCGGGAGGGGATCGCCTCTCAGAAGGTACGTACCATCTACCCTGGGATCGACCTCCGGGAGTTCGACCAGCCGGGGCCGCTGCACGCCCCCAACCCGTTGGTCGCCATTCCGGAGGAGGCGCCCGTAGTGGGCGTGGTAGGTCGGCTGGAGCAGCAAAAGGGGGTCGATGTCCTGCTGCGGGCGTTCCCCGCCGTACTGGAACGGCATCCTGAAGCCTATATCCTCGTGGTGGGCGACGGCCTCCAGCGGCCAAGGCTAGAAGTGCTGGCCGCAGAGCTCGGCGTCTGGGAGCGGACGATCTTCGCTGGCCTCCGCAAGGACGTGTCGGCGCTGCTGCGGCGATTCACCGTGATGGCCATGCCCTCGCTATACGAGGGGTTGCCGGTGGTGCCCATGGAGGCGTACACGGCCGGCGTGCCGGTGGTAGCGGCAGCGGTCTACGGCGTCCCGGAGGTCGTCCTGGACGGAGCGAGCGGGCTGCTCGTGCCGCCTGGGGAGCCGCCACCGCTGGCGGATGCGCTGGTAAGCCTGCTTGAGGACGCCTCTCGACGGGCGCAGATGGCGGAGGCCGGTAGGAGGCTGGTCGAGGAACGATTCTCGCTGCGAGCGATGGTAGAGGCCACTGCGTCGTACTACAGGGATCTCCTCTCAGCAAAGCGGCTGCCCGCAAGGGCGGCACCAAGGGAGGCGCAGCGTGCAGGCCACTAGAGCGATGGCGTTCCCCCAGTGGATGAGGGAATGGCTCCCGGCCCGCGAGCCTCCGGCCCTGCTATTGCTTGTTATTGGGACACTGTGCGCATCGGCATTCTTCGGATTGCTCCTCGCTCGTGGCGGCGACCGGGTATATCTGCTGATCGCCCTCATGCTGGGGTTGGCCTGGGCGGCATGGGCTCTGCCCCACCCGGACCGAGTGCTGAAGACGATGTTCCTGGTGACGCCTCTGGTTAACCCTGGCGTGCATTGGCAACCCTTCAACCTGTATTTGTCCTCCGCCCTGATCCTGGTAGCGGGTCTCTCGACTCTGGTATGGGCACTGACCGCTGGCGGCCTGCATAGTAAGATGCCCGACCTGTTTCGGCACCGCTTGGCTGTTCCCTTGTTCCTATTCGTCCTGGTGAACCTGCTGTCAGTGACGGTCAACGCCCGTGCCTCCTTGAACGAAGGCATTCGAGTCCTCCTCCTCCTCCTGCAGCTCTACGTGGTCGCTTTCATCGTGAGCTACGTAGCCACCGATAAGGGGCGACTATCTAGTTTCTTGCCCTGGCTCCTGGCGGGAGGAACGCTGGGAGCGGCGGCGGCGCTCGTGTCCGCAATTCAGCCCGGTTTTGCCCCGTGGGATGCCTTCGGCAGCATCGAAGGGGCGAATGCGACGTTCAGGTCATTGAGCCGTATCCAGGGCGCATTCCTTCATCCCAACAACCTCGGCATCTTCACTGCTTATCTCATCGTCGCCCTAATCGCCCTGGCCTCCTATTTCAGGAAGTGGGCAGCGCTGCTCTGGCTGGCCGGAGCGGTATCCTTCCTGGTGCTGGTGCTGACCCTCTCCCGGGGCGCCTGGCTGGGAGCCGTGGCGGGACTCGGCGCCATCTTCCTTCTCCAGCGGCGGGCACAGGCATCTGGAGCGGTGGTGGTGGCCCTTGGTCTCCTCGCTTTCTGGCTGCTGTTCTCTCAGGCAACCGACGTCACCAACGCCCTCTCCCAGCGCATCAGCGAAGTCACGCCGCGCAGCCTGGTGCAGAGACAGGACGTGTGGGGACCGAACCTTCAGGCTTTCTCTAGCCACCCCATCCTGGGAGTGGGCCCCGGGGGGGGAACCGCGGCTGAGGCCCACAGCAGCTATCTTCAGGTGCTGACGGAAACGGGGGTTTTGGGCATCATGGTCTATGGGGCCCTGTTGCTGGCAGTCGCCAGAGAGCTGCTTGAGGCCCTCACTCGCACCCATGGCACCGCGCTGTATCACATGGCGGTGGCAGCGACGGGCGTCTGGGCGGCGTTCTTGGTCATTGGTCTTGTGCACACCTCATCCGCCCAGGTGTTCTCCAACTGGTTCCCCGGCCTCATGCTTGGCCTCGCCATGGCGATCAACCGCCTGCCGAATCGGCTGGCCCCTCGACAAGGAGGTGCGGGGCCCCATGAAACTTCCTGAACGAGAGGCGTGCTTCGCGTGTGTAGGCGAGACCAAGAACGCCTTGTGGCACGGCGAGGGCCGAGTGCTCTTCGGCTGCTCCACCTGTGGCTCGGAGTGGATAGAGGGAACCGCGCCGCACGATCAAGCCTACAGTTACGATCACTACGACGGAAGCGGCCTCGCGGGCCGATATTATTCGGCCAGAGCCCGGCGCTTCGCCTCGTACTTGTCGACTCTCTCCTTGCCCGTGGGCGATCTGCTGGATGTCGGGTGTGGGCAAGGGGAGTTCCTTGTCGAGGCCAAGGCTTTAGGCTGGCGCCCTGTCGGCGTCGAGCTGGATGAGGAGGCGGCGTCGGCGGGCCGGGCGAGAAGCGGAGCTCCGGTCCTGGCCGCGGATCTGGCCAGCACACAGCTCTTCGAGCGCGAGAGCTTCGACGCGATTACCCTTTGGGGCGTCCTCGAGCACGTTCCTGATCCGGAAGGGCTGCTGCGGGCCTGTTGCCCCCTCGTCCGCCGCAACGGGCTTTTGCTCCTCGAGACTCCGAGTTCCAGCGGCATATTCCGTCTCGCCGCGCGAAGCCTGATGGCCGCGACCGGCGGCCGGTTCCAGCAGGCATTGGAGAAGACCCTTGGAGCGGGCCATGTGGTCTGGTACTCGCCTCGAGGGCTCCGTGCCACAGCGGACCGGCTAGGCCTGCGCGTGGTGGATTTTCGGGGGTCACGGAATTTCACTCAGATTCTGACGGAACGCTTCGCAGCGCTGCCTCGAGTCAAGAGGGTCCCATTCCAGGCGGCCACCGTGCTCCTGAACGGGCTCGCCGCCCCGCTGGGGCATCCCAATCACATTCTGGCCGCTTTGCAGCTTTTCGACGAGCGTTTGCACCCGGCCTTCGGGTCGGGTGAGGATTGAAACCTTTCGTGAATTCGAGGGTGAAGTGAGTGAGTCAGATATGCCGCCTTTGGATGCGGAGGAAAGGGGCCTGTAGCCCATGAACATCCTTCTGCTGGACACTGAGTCGTCTCTGGGCGGAGCGCAACTCTCCCTGTTGGCCCTGGCGGAGGGGCTGCAATCCCTGGGCCACCGCGTGACGGTGGTCTGCCCCACTCCCGGCGCCTTCTCCCAGCGACTTCAGGATCAGGGGACGGCGGTGCGCTTCCACAAGCTGGATCACCGACTGTTCTCGCCCGGCACCTCCAGCCGTCTTCGCCTGCTGAGCGATGGGCCGGGGATGCTGCCCAGCGCCTTCGCGGCCTTGCGCATGTTTCTCTGGGCGCGCCACCAGCGGATAGATGTCGTTCACGCCAACAGTCTCAAGAGCGCCCTCTGGGGTGGCCTGATAGGCCGTATTACTGGCACGCGGGTCATCATCTGGCATGGGAGGGTGTTCTACCGCTACGGCCGGCTGGGCCTGCTGACGGCGAGGCTGTGCCATCGGGTGGTGGTGAACTCGGAGGCCGTCCGCCGGAGCTACCTGACGGGCGGGGTTCCGGCCCCCAAGGTCGTCACCATCTACAACGGACTGGACCTGGACTACTTCCAGCCGCTGGCGGACACGACCGCTCCCAGGGCTGCCCTGGGCCTGCCCACGGGAGTGCCGGTTGTGGGCTTTGTCGGTCGCATCGCTCCTCGCAAAGGCTTGGAAGAGCTTCTGCGGTCGGCGGTGCAGGTAGCCGCCGCCATCCCCGAGGCCCATTTTCTCGTCGCCGGAGACGAGGTCTTCTTCGACGACAACGCTGGCTACAAGGACGCCATGAAAGCCCTGGCCGGAGATCTGGGGATCAGCCCCCGCTGTCACTTCGTCGGCTTTCAACAGGATGTGCCGACGGTGATGAATGCCCTGGATGTGCTGGCCTTCCCATCCTGGGAGGAACCGTTCGGCCGCTCGCTCATCGAGGCGATGGCTGTGGGCCGCCCCGTCGTCGCCTCCGCCAGCGGCGGAATCCCTGAGATCATCACTCACGGCGAGACCGGCCTGCTCGTACCGGCTCGCGACTCCCTGTCGCTGGCCGGGGCCCTGATTGACCTGCTCGGTTCCCCGGAACGGGCGCGAGCCATGGGGATGCGGGGCCGAGAGGTGGTGGAGGAGCGCTTCAGCCTGAGCCAGCACGTCCGACAGATAGAAGCAATCTACCGCGATGGCAGAAACCCCGTCGGCAGTGGAAACTCCCAGACGGCAGCCTGAAACATATGGTATCGGCAGGAACTCTACGGCAAAGGTGCTTTGAGAAATGCGGAAAGACTACTGGAACAATACGAGCCTCCATGAGAGCCGGGTGGCCAGGCAGTCTACTGCGGGCGCTGAGGGGCTGAGATCGCAGCAGCGGATGGCCTTGGTCGATTGGGCATACCTGGTCGGCACAGCGACCCGCAACCTGCTCCATCTGCGACGGGAGACCAGAGGCCCAGTTCGTTCTATTCTCGCCCTGTGCATGGGTGGCATAGGTAACGTCCTGTGGTTTACGCCGGTGCTGCGGTCCCTGCGGGCACGCCATAGCAGGGCCACTATCGTTGTGCTGGTCATGCAGGACCGTGGCACCAAACAGATCCTGGAAGGCTCTCCCTATGTTGACGAATGCATCACCGTGGGCTGGAATCCCCGAGCGATTCCCAAAGGGTTGGCCAGGCTGCTCCGGCTCCTCAGAGGTCGCCACTTCGACATGACTGTCTCCACCCACCCCGGCGTTGGCCTTGGCGGTCGGCTGCTGGCCTACATGATCGGCGCTCCCATACGTGCCGGATACGAGGGGCTCGGCTCACGCTTCTTGCTCACTGTCGCCGCTCCCCTGAACAGGCGACAGCACGTCCTGGAGACAAACCTGGATCTGGCGCGCGCCATGGGGCTTGAAGTCGCAGACACGAGCTTCGATCTGCCCCTGGAGAAGCAGGATAGAGCCTTTGCCATCGACTTCTTGCGACAGAAGGGGGTCAGCGCCAGAGACACCCTGGTGGGAATTCACCCAGGCACCTTCCCCGACCTTCGCGAGAAGTCCTGGCCGCCGGATCAGTTCGCCCAACTCATCGATGATTTGCAGCGGAACGCTGGCGTCAAGGTCATCTTGTTTGGCGGGCCGCAGGATGAAGTCGCCGTGCGGCACATCCTTTCATATCTTCTCGGCGACCCTCCCCTATTGGCCACCGACCTCACGCTCCGTCAAATGGCGGCCTTGTTCCAGCGATGTCGCCTCTTGATCACCAACGACAGCGGACCCTTGCGCGTGGCCGAGGCGGTGGACACGCCGGCCGTCGCCCTCTTCGGGCCAACGGACCCCGCCCTGGTCGGCCCCTACGGACGGCGGGACGGACGCTACGTCGTCATCAGGAAAGGGGTTCCCTGTGGGCCCTGCTACCAGTACAGGAGAATCAACTGTCCTTACGATACAGAGTGCATGCGCCTGATCACCTCGGAAGAAGTGGCCGAGGCAGCCAGAGAATGCCTGCGCAGCCAGTCCGAGGGTGATGGAGTCGCCGACCACAGCCCGCCATTGGGAGACCCCAAGCATGTTAAGGTATGACACCGTCCCGAAGCTGATAGACAGTCTGGCGGGCTCCCTGCTTTGCAGCATGCTCGGCAAGTGGGACGCCCTCTTGCGCCGCAACGGGGGCACGGTGGGCACCTCGGGGCCCCTCTCGCGTATTCTCATCTCCAAGATGGGTAACATCGGCGATACTGTCCTCATGGTTCCTGCCGTCAAGGCACTGCGCCATAGCTTCCCCAACGCCCATATCTCCTTCATCGTGACGTCCCATAACGTCGAGATCGCGAGGATGATCCCAGGAATAGATGAGCTCATCTTCCTCGACCCAGTACGGTGCTTTGCCAATCCGCTGCAATTCCTGCGGTTCATCCGCCGTCTCCGAAGCGGCGGCTACCAGGTGGCCTTAGACTTCGACCAGTGGCAGCACCTGCCCCCTATATACCTGTACTTGGCCCGCATTCCGGTTCGCATAGGGTTCGATACCAAGGGCGAGCATCGCGGCGGTCTCTTCTCCACCCGCGTCCCCTACACTGAGGACGAGAACGACACCGGTCATGAGGTTGACTACTTCGGCAGACTGGTCCAGGCGCTGGGCGTTCCTCTGCCGGACACTGCCCCAGAACTGATCATCGATGATGAGGACGAGAGGGCGGCGCTGGCGCTCTTGGAGCGGCACGGTGTTCCCGCTGGCAGGCCCATCGTCATAGTCTACCCCGGAGGTAAGCAAAAGAAGGGGGTCACAAGAAGGTGGGGCGACGACCGCTTTGCTGAGCTCTGCAACCACATAGCGGCGGAGCATCAATGTCCGCTTCTCTTCGTGGGTGGTCCGGAGGAACGCCAGTTGGCGGACAGTATCGCCCAGCGCGTTCGCCCCAAACCCCTGGTCGTCAACGGCGATGTGTCGCTAGGCCAATTAGCTGCTCTGCTGAAAAGGGCTTCCCTCTTCGTGGGTAATGTAGCTGGTCCGATGTACATAGCCTCGGCGGTTGGCGTCCCTTGCGTCTCCCTCTACGGACCCACCAGCGCCTCTCGCTGGGGCGCCCATGGAAAGGGTCACGTGGCCATCAAGTCAAACGTGCCCTGTAGTCCTTGTCACTTCCTGGGAGGCAAGAGACGCAAGTGTCTCTGGGAAGGGGCCTGCATGGAATCCATCGCCGTCTCCACGGTTGAGGACGCCGTGGATCGCAAGCTATCGCAGACTTTGCGTGAGCGAGTAGGAGCTGGGCGCGTATGACCAGGCATTCAATCCTAGACTTCAGTCAGATCAGGACCTATCCACTGAACAAGAGGAGCAACCGGATCGGGTCATCCGCGTTTGCCCAGCCCTGCCGGGCGGATGTCTCGTTCGCTGACTTCCTCAACGGTCTTCCCCACATCCTCGCTGCCCGCGACCTGCGAGGAGTGGCTCAGGCCGTGGCCAACGCCCGCCTGATAGGGAAGCCGGTCATCCTGGGGATGGGGGGTCACGTGGTCAAAGTGGGACTGAGTCCGCTGCTGATCCATCTCATGGAGCAGAACGTCGTCACCGCTCTGGCCATGAACGGGTCAACGGCTATTCACGACTTCGAAGTGGCCCTCATCGGCGAAACCTCAGAGGACGTGGCTGAGGGCCTGAAGACCGGCGCCTTCGGCATGGTGGAAGAGACCGGAAAGCTTATGAACGAGGCCATCAAGGAGAGCGCTGCGACTGGTGAGGGGTTGGGGCGAGCGCTCGGCCACAGATTGCGCACCTTGGCGCCGCCCTTCCTGGAGCATAGCCTGCTGGCGGCCGCCGCCCGCCTCGACATACCGGCGACAGTGCATGTGGCTATCGGCACCGATATTATCCACATGCATCCTGCCGCCGATGGAGCCGCCATCGGCCGTGCCAGCCTCCAGGACTTCCGCACCCTGGCAGCCGTAGTGGCCCAGATGGGCGACGGCGGCGTCTACATCAACCTGGGGTCGGCGGTGGTGCTGCCGGAGGTCTTCGTCAAGGCCCTCACCATCGCCCGCAACCTTGGACATCCGGTGAACGACTTCGTGACGGTCAACATGGACATGATCCAGCACTATCGGCCTCGAGAGAACGTGGTACGCCGCCCCACGCTGGACTCTGGGCGCGGCTACACCATCACCGGCCATCACGAGATCATGTTCCCCCTCCTCGCTCAAGCGGTGATAGAGGAACTCGGGCGGCCGGGAACGATCCAGCACAGAGATGGTCAGCAAGAAGGATCTGCTAAGGGGAGGGATGAGTAGTGCCTCAGGTCGACCTGTCGCGTCTGAGAAATATCGTGGGTTCGCTGGCCGGCCGCAAAGTGCTGGTAGCAGGCGACTTCATGCTCGACCGGTACCTGTATGGCAACGTATCCCGCATATGTCCGGAGGCGCCGGTGCCGGTAGTGGAACTGCAAGGCATCCAACACGCCGCTGGCGGCGCAGGCAACGTCGTCGCCAACCTGTCGAGCCTGGGCGGTACGGCGCTCACGCTCGGTCTGGTCGGCTCCGACGAGGAGGGCGAGACCCTGCTAGGGCTGCTTCAAGAAGAGGGGGCTCGCGTAGCCGGCCTGCTCCGCGATAGCTCTCGTCCGACCTCAGTGAAAGCCCGCGTAGTGGCCCACAACCAGCAGATGCTGCGGTTGGATCAAGAGGCGCGAATGCCCGTTAACGGTGGGATGCTGCAGTCGCTCAAGGATGCCTTCGAGGAGGTCATCGATACCGCTGACGTCGTCATTCTCTCTGACTACGCCAAGGGCCTGCTGGTTCCGGGGTTCTGCCGGTACGTGATAGACAGGGCGCGTGCCCTTGGGAAGCCCTGCATCGTCGACCCCAAGGGCAACGACTGGCAGAAGTACAGCTCGGCGACCGGCATCACACCTAACGTGAACGAGCTGTCGCTCTGGCTGGGGGACGATCTCCAGAGCGATGACGACATAGTGACCGCTGCCGCTGCCCTCCTGACATCCCTTGCCGTCGAATTCGTCCTGGTCAAGAGGGGCCCGAAGGGAATGTCTCTGCTTGAGGGGGGTAGTGAGCCGAGACACATCAGCGCCCGTGCTGCCCAGGTCTTCGACGTGACCGGCGCTGGCGATACGGTGATAGCCTCGGTGGCCCTGGCCTTGGCAGCCGGCGCCTCCTACAGCGAGGCGGCGGTAATAGCCAATGAGGCGGCAGGAGTGGTTGTGAGCAAGCCGGGAACGGCACTGGTAGCCGTGGAGGAGGTGCTGGAGAGGCTCCCGGAGGCAGCGTAGCGATGAAGTAGTGGTGCTTCCATGATGGGTATGGAAAAGACGAAGTCACTGGACGAGGTTCTCCAGCAGGTTGGCCCCTTCGGCGACCGGCGGCTGAAGGTCGTCCTCACCAACGGCTGCTTTGACCTCCTCCATCCGGGACACGTTCGCTACCTCGAGGCGGCGCGCGGTCTCGGCGATTGTCTGGTTGTAGGGCTCAACACAGATGAGTCCGTCCGATCACTGAAGGGGCGGCAGCGGCCGATCTTCCCTGAAGACGAGCGGGCCGAGATGCTGGCTGCCCTGGAATGCGTGGACTTCGTGGTCCTCTTCGGGGACGAGACCGCCGAGCGGCTGGTCTCCCTCCTGCGGCCGGACAGCTATGTCAAGGGTGCGGACTACGCGCCGGACTCAGGCAAACCGCTGCCCGAGGCGGAGGCCGTGCGGGCCTATGGGGGAAGGGTTGAGCTGATACCTCTTGTGGAGCATCAGTCCAGCAGTGCCGTAGTCCAGCGCATCCTGGCTCGATACGACCGTCGAAGGGACGCCGGTTACCGCTGTCCCAGGGCATCCAGCGGGAGAGCATGACAGAGGAGGGCTGATTATGACCACCGTGGGCTCCCGGCGGGCAGAGATCGACACCTTAGCTGCCTATCCGCGGCCACACCTCGGCTACGGGCTGGTCAAGCGCCTCATGGATATCCTCGGCGCCCTTGCTGGTCTAGTCCTGACCTTGCCCCTACTGATCCTCTTCGCCATCCTGATCAAGCTGGATAGCCCCGGCCCGATCATCTACAGGCGTCAGGTGCTGGGCCGCGGCGGTCGCAGGATCCTTGCCTGCAAGCTCCGCACAATGATCGTAGACGCAGATCGCTATCTCGAGGAGCACCCGGAGCTACTGGAAGCCTTTCGGGGGAATTTCAAGCTCAGGGCTGACCCCCGGATAACGCGGGTCGGCAGATGGCTACGCAAGCTCAGCCTGGATGAGCTGCCGCAACTGGTGAACGTCCTGCTTGGGGAGATGAGCCTGGTTGGACCCCGTATGATATCGCCATCGGAGGCGGACAAGTACGGAGATCAGATCGAGAAGCTCCTGACCCTCAAGCCCGGGCTCACGGGGCTCTGGCAGGTCAGCGGTCGCCAGGAGGTCGACTACGGGCAGCGTGTCCAGC